>CAZKNR010000381.1:0-83242 GCA_964553925.1 uncultured Acidobacteriota bacterium | reverse complement strand
TTTGGTGGCCCCTCTCCTCCGGAGAGGAGAGGGGCTTCCGAGGGGGCTCGGGCGTTCGGCGGTTCAGGCTGGTCCCGGACGAGGAAACTCTGCGCTTTTCTGTTGCTTAACTGATCAGGGTGCAGGAGCGTGGGCTCAAAGGCGAGGAGTAGAGCCGGCGGCAATCTGCGCCATGCGCAAGACCGAACTCAGGACCGGCACCGTCCGAGCTTTCGAGTCCTTCCCGTCGCAACCAATCGCGCGATCCTCCCGGTGTGCAACCCGTATGCCAAGCGCGTATTTTTCGGTAATTCCATTTATTGCAAGATCTTCCGCGAACGCCCGAGTCGAGGCTCCTCGTCGTCACCTGTAAGCGAAACCGACCGCCATGATCCCCCGCTCACCATCGTTCGGCTGCAATTCTTTGCGACTAAACGAGTTCGCGGCTGCGTCCGCTGCTGTCAGTGATCCCGACGAGGTTTCTTGGGAGAGAGCTTGTCGCGCGCTCGCTCGAACGACTCCCGCAGTCTCGAGTTCTCCGGAGCGAGTGCCACGGCGCGCTCGTAGATCCCCACGGCTTCCTCGACGCGGTCAAGGGCTTCTAACGAGGCCCCCAAGAGGATGAGGACGTCGATCTCCTCCGGGAAGTCGACCCTTGCCGAGCTCAACTGGTCCACGACTTCGCCATACTTCCCCGTGGCGTATCGGAAGGACGCGAGCTCGAGCTGGAGGCGGACGTCCTCTGGAAGTTCCGCCGCCGCTCGCGCAAGCTCGGTTAAGGCGCGCGCGCGGTCGCCTCGCTCCGAGAACGAGGAGGCTCGCCGGCGCCGATAGGAAGCTTCCTCCCGAGGGGTACGCTCGCGAGAGAGAACAAGGACGTGGGACGTCCCGCCCTCGCCGGGTCTCCATTCGAAAGTCTTCTCGAACCGGTCTTTGGAAGCGCCGACCACCAGGCGATAGGAGCCGGCCTCGAGGGCCGAGAGGGGCAGCTCTCTCATGGTCTCGCCTTCAGCCTGCCAGAGCCGGCTCTCGCCATCGAAGAGCTCCCAAACGACGTCGCCGTCGAATTCCGGAACCTGCACCCAGGCGAACACACGTCGATCCGCGATCGCATCGCCCGCGATCGGGCTCAAGAGCCGGTCTCCCACGCGAAACGGGAGGTCCTGCTCGAAGTCCTCGAGCTTTCGAACGTCGCGCGCGAGCAGAAGCCGGCTCACCGCCGCCGATGCGAATGCGCTTTCGCCCCGCTCGTCGACGAGAGCTACCTCGGCGCGCTCCGCGAGCGGCGGCGCCAGGCGCCGGCCTTGAACGCTCAAAATCCCGGGCGCGAGAGGCTCGGACGCGATCTCGACCGCCAGAGTGTCCTCCCACCGATCGAGCTCGCCCGAAGGACCGAGAAAAGATCCCTGGAGCGTGAATCGCTTGCGACCGCTCGCGAGGATCGCTTTGGTTGCCTCGGGAGCCAGCTCGAGCGCGTAGTGGATTTCGGAAACCCCCGCGTCGTCGTACAGAAGCGCTGCTTCGAGCCGTGCCCCGATCCTTCCGAAGCTCGCTTCTGCACGGACCGAGGCCGTCGCGCGACGATCCCGATCGAGGAGATCGGGAAGCGCATCGAGAGAGGCCAGCAACTGGACGATCGCCGACTCACCGCCGGGCGCGAGGGCTTCGATCGCCGACCTTAGCTCGAGGTCGATGCGGGCGGCCTCGGGAAGCCCGGACTGAAGCCCGAACTGAAGAACGTGTCGCCCGGGCTCGTTCTCCGGAAAGAGCGCTCCGGCTCCGTCAGTCGCCTTTTGATAGAGCCGGTACCGGGTGTCACCCGAGGGGCGGAAGAACACGAGGTAGAAGGACTCGGGAAGGAAACGGCTCTCGACTCCCGTGTAGTGCCAGAGCTCGAGAGGAACGAGAGGAGACCGGTCGAAGCTCTCCCGGAAGCGAGGAGGGCCGAGGAGCTGATGGATCCTTCCCCGCTCCGAGTGACGGCCGCGCTCCGCCCCCTCACGAAAGAGGACGTCGCATTCCACGAGCCGGCGCTCCTGATCTTCGCGAGCTTCGTTCCGGGGAGTGCCGGGAGTGGGATCGCGCCTCGCCCAGAAGAGCTCGATGAACCGCTCGCGGTCGAAAGCACCTTCGAGAGCGAGGAGCTCCCCGCGCTCCCGGGACGAGATCAGGAAGTGCACCTCGTCCACGAGGAAGCGATCGGAGCCCCAGGGAAGGAAGACTTGGGGCAGGAAGAAAAACGCGGCGAGAGCGCTCTTTAGGCGACTCACCTTCGGGACGATAGCATGGGATGCGCGCGAACGGTATGGTACAGTACGGCGCGAAGAGCATGAGCCGCCAGGACATCTTTGAAGTTACCCGCGAGGGCTCGGTCGAGCGCGAGCTCTTCGAGCAGATCGAGCTCGATCGGCTTCCCCAGCACGTCGCGGTCATCATGGACGGAAACGGGCGCTGGGCCCAAAGGCGAGGGCTTCCCCGGGTGGAGGGTCACCGGGCGGGAATCGCCTCCGTGCGCGAGGCGGTCGAGACCTGCGCCCGGCTCGATCTTCCGGTCCTCACCCTCTACGCGTTCTCGGTAGAGAACTGGAAGCGGCCCAAGAGCGAGATCGACGTCCTGATGAAGCTTCTGAAGCGGTATCTGCGCCTGGAGCTCTCGACCCTCATCCGGAACGACATCCGCTTCCAGGTCCTCGGACGCCTCCACGAGCTTCCCCCGGACGTGGTGTCGGAGCTCGAGTCCGCGATGGAGCGCACGCGCGGCAATCGCGGGCTTCTCTTCAACATCGCTCTCAACTACGGCGGACGGGCGGAGATCGTCGATGCCTGCCGTGCCGTAGTCGCCGAGGCGCTCGCCAAGGGCGAGCCGCTTCCCATCGACGAAGCGGCGTTCTCGCGGCATCTATATACCGCCGGGATGGCGGACCCGGACCTCCTGATCCGCACGAGCGGCGAGCTCCGGATCTCGAACTTTCTCCTCTGGCAGATCGCCTACGCCGAGATCTGGGTGACCGAGACCCTGTGGCCCGACTTCCGCAAGCGCGACCTCTTCGAAGCGATCCTCTCCTTCCAGAAGCGCGAGCGCCGCTACGGAGGCATCGCCGCGGCACCCACGCGAAGCACGGCGTAGCCCGCGCGTCGAACCGGCACGTGTCCTCAGGCGTGAACCCCGAACCAAGAGAAAAACGCAGGGGATCGGGGGCGGCATGTCTCGGATTCTGACGGCGCTCGTCGCCGTCCCCTTGCTGCTTCTCCTGATCCTGAAGGGTCCTCCGTGGCTCTTTCTCGCCCTCGCTCTGGTCTTCGCGCTCGCGAGTTTCTGGGAGCTCTCTCGCTTGGCGTCGAAGGTGGGGTGGACGCTCTTCGCCGTCGGCTATCCGCTCGTGGCTTTCTCGGTGGCCGCTTTCTATCCGGGCTTCCCCGGATTCCAGGACACGGCGATCGCGATTCTCCTCGTCGTCGGGCTCGCGGCGGTCTTCACCCGCGAGCCGGACCGGGAGACTCTCGGCTCGGTGGTGGCCACGGTGTTCGCGATTCTCTACAGCGGTGCCCTTCTCGGAACGGTCGTGGGGCTTCGCATGATGCCGCCCGAGGATCTCGGTCGGCTTCGGATCGTCTTTCTGCTCGCGGTAACCATGATGGGAGACGCGGGCGCTTACTACGTCGGCCGGACGTTCGGGAGGAGCCCCCTCGCTCCCGTCCTCAGTCCGAAGAAAACCGTCGAGGGGCTCGGGGGCGGCATCGTTTTCTCGGTAGCGACGGCGGTTTTTTTGCGGTACACGTCGCTCCCCGAGCTCGCTCTCGCGACCGCCGTCGGTCTCGGTCTCTCGATGGCGCTCCTGGGGGTCGTCGGGGATCTCTTCGAGTCCCTCTTGAAACGCTCCGCCGGGATCAAGGACACCTCCTCACTCCTCCCGGGCCACGGCGGGGTGCTCGACCGGATTGACAGCCTGTTGTTCGCCGCGCCCTTGCTCTTTCTCTACACGAAGTGGGCCGGGGTCTGACGCCGGCACGCCCGGGCTCTTTAGAAGTCCCAGACCTTTCGCTAGAATGAGTAAAGCTATCGCCATGCAATCCAGAGGGATCTCCATTCTCGGCTCCACGGGGTCGATCGGCACCAACACTCTGAGAGTGGTGGAGCGATTCCCCGATCGATTCCAGGTGGTGGGGCTCGCCGCCGGACGACAAACCGATCGCCTGCTGGAGCAAATCGCCCGTCATCGCCCGAAAGTCGTGAGTCTTTCGGCCGAGGCGCCCGAAGAGGACCGGGCGCGCGTGCGCTCCGAGTTCCCCGAGGTCCAGGTGCTCCAGGGCATCGAGGGGATGGTCGAGGTCGCGACCCACCCCGACTGCGACTTCGTGATGTCGGCGACGGTGGGCGCGGTTGGGCTCGTGCCCACGCTCCGGGCGATCGAGGCGGGAAAGAACGTGGGTCTCGCGAACAAGGAGACGCTGGTCATGGCGGGAGAGCTCATGACCCGGGCGGTTGCGGCGTCTTCGGGAACCCTCCTTCCCGTCGACAGCGAGCACAACGCCGTGCACCAGTGCCTCGACGGCCGCAAGCATGACGTAAAACGAATCTGGCTCACGGCCTCCGGAGGACCCTTTCGCCTTTCGAGTCTCGAGGACATGCGGCGGGCCACCAAAGCGCAAGCGCTGAGGCATCCGACGTGGAACATGGGGCGGAAGATCAGCATCGATTCGGCGACGATGATGAACAAGGGGCTCGAGATCATCGAGGCCCACTGGCTCTTCGGCGTTCCCGCCGATCGGGTGCGGGTAGTGGTCCATCCCCAGTCCACGATTCACTCCATGGTGGAGTTCGAGGATGGGTCGCTCGTAGCCCAGCTCAGCGTGACCGACATGAGGCTCCCCATCCAGTACGCCCTCACCTATCCCGAGCGCGTCGAGAGCGATCTTCCGCCGCTCGACCTCGGCTCCCCGATGAGCCTCGACTTCCATCCGCCGGACCACGAGCGGTTTCCCGCAATCGGGCTCGCTTACCGCGCCCTGGCGATGGGGGGGACGGCGCCGGCGACGCTGAACGCCGCGAACGAAGTGGCGGTGGACGCGTTTCTTCACGACCGCATCGGCTTTCTCTCGATCGCCGAGATCCTCGAGGAGACGCTGTCGCGGATCGAGACCCGCGCGGCGGGCGATTTGGAGTCGGTCGTCGAGGCGGACTCCCGCGCGCGCGAGGAAGCAGAGCGCCTCGTCGCGCGTACGGCGCCGATCGCGATCGGGTAAGGACTCCTGAAGCACCATGACGACTTTACTCGCCTTCGTATTCGTCCTCGGGGTCCTCGTCTTCTTCCACGAGGCGGGACATTTCCTCACAGCCAAGTGGGTGGGGGTGCGAGTCAAGACGTTCTCGCTCGGGTTTCCGCCGAAGCTCATCGGCCGGAAGTGGGGCGAGACCGAGTACGTGATTGGACTCCTCCCCATCGGGGGCTACGTCAAGATGGCGGGAGACAACCCCGCCGAGTCGAGCGGCGATCCGGCGGAATTCCTGAGCCGCTCCAAGTGGGAGCGGCTCGCCATTGGGTTCGCGGGCCCGTTCGCGAACCTGGTGCTGGCGGTGGTGATTCTCACCGTTTTGTTCATGGTGGGTCTCGAGAGACCGGCGGGTCTCGAGGATCCACCGGTTATCCGCTACGTGGCCCAGGACTCGCCCGCGGGAAGGGCCGGGCTCGCCCAGGGGGATCGAATTCTCGAGATCGGAGGATCGAAGACGGAGACCTGGAAAGACGTCCTCGATCGCGTCATGGTGAGCGCGAACGAAAAGCTCTCGGTCGCGGTCCTTCGAAACGGGGAGCGCGTTCTGACCGAGCTCTCGGTGGCCGTCCGGGAGGAGGACGGGGCGGGAGTTGCTGGACTCTTTCCCCCGATTCAGCCGGAGGTGGGAAGCCTCAAGCCGGGCTTTCCCGCGGAGCAGGCGGGGGTTCAGCCGGGAGACGTGATCACCAAGGTCGGTGGCAAGCCGATTTACCACTACGCCGAGCTCATCGATGCCATCGAGGCGCGCGCCGGTAGCGAAGTCGAGATCGAAGTGCTGCGCGGGCAGGAGTCCGTGGTATTCAACCTCAAGCCCCGGGACGACAAGGGGCAGTGGCTCATCGGGATCACGTTCAGCCCGCCGCCGACCACGATCGAGCGCTACGGAAACCCGGTTCAGGCTTTCGGGGCGGCGTCGAAAGAGATCGTTCGATTCACCCGTATGACCTTCGTCATTCTCGGAAAGCTGGTCACCGGCCGGGCGTCGATGAAGAACGTGTCGGGGCCCATCGGCATCGCCCAGGCCTCGGGCGAGACCGCGCGTCAGGGCCCCAAGGTGCTCTTCTGGTTCATGGCGCTCCTGAGCGTGAACCTGGCAGTCCTGAATCTGCTGCCGATTCCGCTTCTCGACGGGGGGCATATGGCGGTAATCGTCCTCGAGGGGCTCGCGGGCCGCGACTTCAGCCTCCAGTTGAAGGAGCGCATTCTCCAGGTGGGTTTCGTAATGCTCCTCCTTCTCATGGTGACCGTGCTCTACGTGGACCTCTCGAAGATCGAGGCCATCGGCAAATATCTTCCTTGGTGAGCCTGGCGCCGAGCCGTTCCGGGAAATCTGCTAGTATCTCGCGAGGAAGTTAGGGTCCATGAAAATTGAATCGATCGAAATCCTCGAGGTGAAGCTCGACCTCAAGCACTTCTTCGAGACCAGCTTCTCCCGCGTCACCTACCAGCGGTTTCTCCTCCTTCGCGTCCAGGTGGACGGCGTCGTCGGAATCAGCGAGTGCGTGGCCGACGAGGGGCCGAGCTATTCGTACGAGACCGTCAAGAGCGCGCTCCATGTCCTCGAGGACTTCGTAGCCCCGGTCGCGTTTCGGACCGAGTACGCGCATCCCGACGAGTTCCTCCCGTCGATGCGGAACATCCGGGGACACAACATGGCGAAGGCCGCGGTGGAGATGGGTCTCTGGGAGGCTTACGCCCGCATGCGAGGCGAGTCGCTGTCGAAAGCCCTTGGAGGGACAAGGCGGGAGATCGCCTCGGGGGTCTCGATTGGAATCCAGGACAGCGTCGAGGAGCTCCTCGCCAAGATCGAGGGGGAGCTCGCCGACGGCTACCGGCGCATCAAGATGAAGATCAAGCCCGGCTGGGACGTTGACGTGGTCAAGAAGGTGCGGGAGCGTTTTCCCGAGACACCCCTGATGGTCGATGCGAACAGCGCGTACAGCCTCGCGGACGTTCCCCTCTTCCAGAAGATGGACGCGTTCGACCTGATGATGATCGAGCAGCCTCTCCACTACGAGGACATGTGGGACCACGCGAAGCTCCAGAAGCAGATCAAGACCCCGATCTGCCTGGACGAGTCGATTCATTCCGTCGAGGACGCGCAGAAGGCCATCGAAATGGGGGCGGCCCGCATCATCAATATCAAGGCGGGCCGCGTCGGCGGGCTCTCGAGCGCACGGAACATCCAGAAGCTCGCTGCCGAGCACGGCATCCCCGTCTGGTGCGGCGGGATGCTCGAGAGCGGCATCGGCCGGGCCCACAACGTGCACCTCTCTACCCTCGAGAACTTCACCCTTCCCGGCGACGTCGCCGACAGCAAGCGCTACTTCGTGGAGGAAATCATCGAACCCACCGTCCAGGTGCGGAAGGACGGCACCATCGCCGTCCCGGAGGGGCCGGGGATCGGCTACGAGGTGCGGATGGATCGGGTGGAGAAGCACCTCGTGTCCCGGCGCGTCCTGAAGCCCCTGAAGTCCCTGAAGTCATAGTCCATGCGGGTCCCCTGGGGCGTTTTCAGGGTCTCGCTCACAGCGTTCGTCCTCACCGGTTGCCCGGAAGCCCCGGTCCCGGTCGACGCGCCGTCCACGGAAACGAAGCTCGCGCGAGCGATGAAGCTCGAAGACGAGCGTTCCACGGGTGATGGAGAGCTCGAGCTTCTGCTTCAGGACGCCGACGACCGCGTGCGCGCCCGCGCGGCCCTCGCCTTGGGCCGTCTCGGGGCACCTTCGGCGTCGAGCCGGCTCGCTCCCCTTCTCTCGGACCCTTCGGCCTACGTGCGGGCGACCGCCGCCTTCTCCCTCGGGATTCTCGACGGAGCGATTTCCAACGAAGCCGCCGCGGGTTTGACCGAAGCTCTCGGCGACGAGGACCCAAGAGTTCGCGGCCGGGTCGCGGAGGCTCTCGCCCGCAAGCAGGGGGAGAACGCCGCGGAGTCCATCGGGTCGGCTCTCGCGGAGTGGGTTCCGCGCGGAGCCGAGCCCTACGAATGGGCCGAGGAGCTTACCCTCTCCTCGGTGACTCTCCCGCGGCCGGACGTGAGAGGCGGCCTAATCGCGCTCGGACTCTCTCGGAGCTCCCGATCCGCCTGGAGCGCCATCGCGACCGAAGGAGCGACTCCGCGTTTCTCGTGGTGGCCCGCGGCCTGGACCGCGAGCCAGCTTCCCGGAGACGAGCTCGAGCCTCTGCACCTCTTCTACGCTGGCTCTCCGGATCCCGTCCTGCGTCTCTATGGCGCGCGGGGACTCGGAAATCTCAGCCCGGAGCGTGCCCGCACTCACCTGCGGTCCCTGATGTTCGACCCGAGCGAGAGCGTACGCATTGAGGCGATTCGAGCGGCCGCGCGTCTTTCCGCTTCGGAGCTCATCCCCGACCTGCTCTCTCACCTCGAAGCCGACACGCGCTACGTGCAGACAGAGGTCCTTCGAACGCTTTTCGTGCTTCGAAGCGAGGCGGCGGTCGAGCCCCTGATCGATCGCATCGGCGATCCGAGCCCGTGGATTCGCGGCCTCGCGCTCGAAGCCCTCGCCCGCCAGGACCCGGAGAGTTTCTGGCTCCTTCTGTCAGGGGTTGGAGCCGACGCGGATTGGGGAGTCAGGCGGAGGCTTTCGGAGCTCTTCGCCAGGTTGCCTGGCGATCGGCCGAGGGAGCTCCTCCGCGAGATGATCGAGGATCCCGACGCGCGCGTCCGCGCTTCGGCTCTGAGATCTCTCGGAGTGGTCTCGTCCGACGACGCTGCGCGCGTTTCGATCCGTCATCTCGCGTCGCCGGATCCCTTCGAGCGAGTGGCCGCCGCGGAGACCCTGGCGGCCGCCGGATCGAAAGAAGCGTTCGCGCCCGTCGAAGGGGCGTTTCTAGCGGAAAAGGACGAAGACCCGCGAATCCGGGCGGCGCTCTTGAAAGCCCTTTCGTCGATCGACCCCGAGAAGGCTGCGCCCGTCGCCACTCGAGCGCTCGAGGACCCGAGCCACTTCCTGAGGACAGCCGCCGCCGCGATCCTGGCCCGATCGGGCATCGAGGCGAGCGTCCGGCCCCGGTCGAGCGAGCGCGGTCTCGACGACTACCTGGCGAGCGTCGGAGCGCCCTATTCGCCGCAGGCCTTTATCCGCACCTCGCGCGGAAGGATCGAGATCGAGCTCTTCATCGCCGACGCGCCCCAGACGGTCGGCAATTTCATCCGCCTGGCTCGCGAGGGATTCTTCGCCGGCAACAATTTCTACGAGGTGGTGCCGAACGGCCACGTGGCCTCGGGCGACCCGCGCGGCGACGGAAGCGGTGGTCCGGGCTACGTCATTCGATCCGAGATCAACGAACGGCCCTTCGTCCGCGGAACTCTGGCCATGATCGAGGACGGGCGGGATTCGGGCGGGAGCCGATTCCTCATCACCCATCTGCCCGCCCCCGGCCTCGAGGGCCGCTTCACGGCGTTCGGTCTCGTGACCTCCGGCATGGAGGTGGTCGACCGCCTCGAGCCCACGGACGTTATCGAAGAGGTGACGATCTGGGACGGCGTGACCTCGCCGTACGAGCGGTGAGCCCGTCTTGCCGCGTTATCGACTCCTCGCTCTGGATCTCGACGGTACGCTTCTGAACGTGGCGAGAGAGATCCCCGAAGCGAACCTGCGGGCGATCGAGGCGGCGGTCCGCGAGGGCGTCGTCATCGCCCTCGTCACCGGCCGGAGGTTTCCCTCCGTTCGCCGGTACCTCACGCCGCTCGGCCCGGAGACCTTCGCCGTCGCCAACAGCGGCGCTATCGTCCGGCAGGGGCTCGAGGGTCCGATCCTGCGAAGGAGCCTTCTCCCGCGCGAATGCGCGGACCGCGTCCTCGAGCTCGCCGACGAGGCGGGAATGGAGCCCGTGATTCACGACGGCCCGGACGCGGAAGGTCATCTCGTCTTGAGGACCTCGGCGCGGAGCGTCGCCGCCATGGGGCGCTACCTGAACCAGACGTCGCCTCCGCCGATCTGGGTCGAATCCCTGCGGGTGGATCGATCGCCGGTCCAGATCGGGTTCACCGGCGGAGTGAACGAGATGCGAAGCTTCGAGACGGCGCTCGCGCTCGGGCTCTCGGCGAGCGGACATCGAGCGAGCCTCGCGAGGACGGAATATCCCGATGAGGATCTCGCGCTTCTCGACGTTCTCGGCGTCGAAGCGACCAAAGGAAAGGCGCTCGTGTTTCTCGCCACACTCCTCGGCATCGATCTCTCGAGCACGATGGCCGTCGGCGACAACTGGAACGACCTCGAGCTGCTCGAGACCGCAGGGCTCGGCGTGATCATGGGAAACGCCGACCCCGAGCTACGAAGTCGTGGGTTCGCGGAGACGGGAACCAACGACGAGAACGGTGTCGCCCACGCAATCGAGAAGTATCTGCTGTGACCCGGAAAGTGAGATCCGGAATCCACGGCAACGGGCCCGGAGGGCCCGTCAAATCCGCGCTGGGGGTGGGGCCCCAGCGCAATTAAGAAAGCCCCCAGCGCCATAAAAAAATGGGGGTGGATGCCACCCCCGCTCTCGGTACCCCTGAGGAAGTCTCTTACTTCTTCTTAGCTTTCTTCGCGGTCGAAGCTTTCTTCTTGGCCATGCTTTTCGCCTCCTCTCTTTCAGGGGTTAGAGCGGTTCTGGCCGGGCCGTTTTCCGCAAATCGAAAACTCGAAATGTTTCACGGTTTTCTCAGCCTTTTCCGCTCGCCGGCCCGTCTCTCGGCCTCTTCCTGCGCCCAGCCCGCGAGCCGTAGCCCGGCCCGAGGAAGGCGTAAAACAACTAGAGGTCGCTTGAGTCCGAGCCTGGCATACTAGATGTAGCATATGGAAGGGAAGACGGCCTGTCAAGGCTTTTCCGCTCTGCCGAGGGGAGTTATGCTTTTGCCATGAACGCGTTAGAAGCGGGAGCCGGTGAAAGGCCGCGATTCGAGCGACTCTTTCAGTCGGGCGGTGGGAGGCTCGGGAGGCTCACCACCTCTCACGGCGAGATCTCGACGCCCGCGTTCATGCCAGTCGCGACGGCGGCTTCGGTCAAGTCGCTGACTCCGAAACAGGTCGAAGAGCTCGGTGCCGAAATCATCCTCTCCAACACCTATCATTTGATGCTGCGTCCGGGCGCGGACCTTGTGGCTGAGCTCGGCGGGCTTCACCGATTCATGAGCTGGGGAAAGCCGGTGCTCACCGATAGCGGCGGCTTCCAGGTCGCTAGTCTTTCCGCGCTGCGGCGGGTTTCCGACGAGGGTGTGACCTTTCGCTCTCACCTTGACGGCAGTTTGCACTCCCTGACCCCGGAGCGGGCCGTCGAGATCCAGGAGCAGCTCGGCTCCGACGTCGCCATGGTCCTCGACCAGTGCTTGCTCTATCCCTCGGACCGAACGGAGGCGCGCGCCGCGGCGCTCCGCAGCCTCGACTGGGCCGCGCGCTCGAAGAGGGTTCGGTCGCGGCCTGACCAGGCGCTGTTCGGAATCGTTCAGGGAGGAGCCTTCGAGGACCTGAGGCACGAGAACGCCCGCGCGCTGGTTGCGCTCGGCTTCGACGGATACGGCGTCGGAGGTCTCGCCGTCGGCGAGCCCAAGGAGCTCATGAGAGAGATGACCGCCGTCTCGACGGCGGAGCTTCCCGAGGACCGGCCCCGCTACTTGATGGGAGTGGGGACACCTGTCGACATCCTGGAGTCGGTGGCTCTCGGAATCGACATGTTCGACTGCGTGCTTCCGACGAGAAACGCGCGAAATGGCACGCTCTTCACCAGTGCGGGGAAAATCGCCATCAAGAACGCGCGCTACGCTTCCGACGAGAGTCCTCTGGATCCCGCGTGCCGCTGCTACACCTGCTCGAGCTTCTCCCGCGCGTACCTCCGGCACCTGTTCGTGGCCCGGGAGATGACGGCTTCCACCCTGAACACCATTCACAACCTGCATTTCTACCTGGACCTCATGAGGCGTATCCGGCTCGCGATCGAGGAGGACCGGTTCGCCGCCTTTCTCGAAGGTTCGAAGACGGGACTCGACGAGCCCGCGGCTTGAAGCTCTCCCGCTCGCTGCACTATGATTGTGGGATGCTCGTCGCCTGGGTTGCGCCGCTCCAGGGGTCGACTTCCTTTCTCGGAAGTCAGCTTCTGCTGATGGTGCTGATCTTCGGCGTCTTCTACCTCATCGTGGTCCGGCCGATGCGAAAGAAGCAGGTGCAGACGGAAACGATGCTCGGGAATCTCAAGAACGGCGACCGGGTGCTGACCAGCGGTGGGATCTACGGAACCGTCGTCGGGGTGAGCGACGACCAAGTTCAGCTTCGGGTCGCGGACCACGTGAAGATTCAGGTGGCCAAGTCCGCGGTCACTCAGCTCGTCGAGGATAGCTCCAAGCGCTCGTGAGCCGGCAACGACCGGAGGGACGGGAGTGGCCGGCTCGCTCACACTCGATCTCGGGGATGGCATTCGGAGAACGAATCTCATGAAGAACTTGCAATGGAAAACCGCGCTCATTCTTGTGGTGACGGCCCTGTCGGTCTTTCTCTTCTATCCGCCCCGAGAAAAGATCAAGCTCGGTCTGGATTTGCGAGGCGGGATCCACCTGGTCATGAAGGTGAACACCGATGATGCGATCGTCGCGGTGACCGACGAGGTCGCGGGAATGCTCACCCAGCTCCTGGACGACGAGAGCATCGCGTTCACGAGCGTGGAACGGGCGGAGCCGCAGCGGATCTCCGTGACCGGGGCCGACATCAATAAGGATGCGGACTTCCGCCGGCTGGTGGAGGGGCGCTTTCCCGCGTGGGAAACGAGGAGTCTCGGTTCGGGCAACTGGGAGCTGACCCTGCGGCCTTCGGAGCTCGCGGTCATGCGGGCGGAGACGGTGACCCAGGCCATCGACACCATCCGGAGGCGGGTGGACGAGCTCGGAGTCGCCGAGCCGGTCATCGTGCCCCATGGCGACACGGGCGACCAGATTCTCATTCAGCTTCCGGGCTTCGACGACGTGGCACGCGCCAAGGAGCTCATTCGTTCCACCGCGCGGCTGGAGCTTCGATTGGTGCGGGGGGCCGGGCTCTCCGAAGATCAGGTCCTCGGCGGGCGCCCCCAGCCGCCGGGAACGGAGATCCTTCCCGGAGCCGATGCCGGCGGGAACAAGACCTACTACCTCATCGACCGTACCCCGGTCGTGACGGGACGGGACCTGAAGACCGCGCGGCGCTCTCTGGACTACGACACCAATACACCCAACGTCTCCTTCACCCTGAAGCCGGAAGCCGCGAGCCGCTTCCGGGAGGTAACCGGCGATAACATCGGCCGCCCGCTCGGGATCGTGCTCGACGGCCAGGTGGTCTCCGCCCCCACCATCCAGAGCGCGATTTACGACCAGGGCCAGATCACCGGCAATTACACTCTGGAAGAGGCGCAAGATCTCTCGATCAAGCTCCGCTCGGGTGCGCTTCCTGCTTCTCTGGAGTACCTGGAAGAGCGCAGCGTGGGTCCGAGCCTCGGCGCCGATGCCATCCGCAGCGGTATTCTGGCGTCACTCGTCGGGCTCACGGCGGTGGTGGTGTTCGTCTTCGTTTACTACAAGCTCTCGGGCGTGAACGCCGTCGTCACCCTGATCCTGAACCTGCTCATCCTCCTGGGGGCGCTCGCTTACTTCGACGCCACGCTGACCCTTCCGGGCATCGCCGGCGTCATCCTCACCATCGGCATGGGCGTCGACAGCAACGTCCTCATTTTCGAGCGCATCAAAGAGGAGGTACGCGCCGGCAAGACGGTGCGCACCGCGATCTCCGCCAGCTTCTCCAAGGTCTTCTTGACCGTCTTCGACTCCCATCTCACCAGCCTCATCGCGGCCGCGATCCTGTTCCAGTTCGGAACCGGCCCGGTGCAGGGATTCGCCGTTACGTTGAGCATCGGTCTCGTAGCGAACATGTTCACTTCGATCTTCGTCTCGCGCTTCCTCTTCGACCTCATTTACAGGAGCCAGAGACAAGTCGAGTCCCTCAGCATCTAGAGCAAGCGAAAGAGAAAACCATGGACATCATTCGCGACACGAAAATCGATTGGCTGAAATACCGCTGGCACTTCATCGGATTCTCCCTCCTGGTCATCGGGGTCGGGGCTCTCGACATCGCGAGAAAGGGAGGTCCCCGCTACGGGATCGACTTCTCGGAAGGGACCATCGTCTACGCCAAGTTCGAAAAGTCTCCCCAGATCGACGTGGTGAGGCAGAAGCTCACGGAAGGCGGCATGGGAGAAGCGGTAATCCAGCGCTTCGACCGGGAAGAGCTCAACCTGGTGATGATTCGGGTGGAGCGCGCGAGCGAAGGCGGAACCGACCTCGACACCGCTGCCAACCGGATCCTGGAGATCCTGGAGCGCGACATCGAAGGCAATCGGCTGGCCGATTCCTCGACGGAGATCGTGGGCCCGGTCGTGGGAAAAGAGCTCCGGCGGCAGGCCCGAAACGCCACGCTGTTCTCGCTCCTGGCGATGCTGATTTACATCGGCTTCCGTTTCGAGCCCATCTACGGAGTCGCCGCGACCATCGCCGTGTTCCACGACGTTCTGGTGACCCTGGGCCTGGTCTCGATCTTCAACTACGAGATCAGCTTGAACGTCATCGCCGCGTTCCTCACCCTGGTCGGCTACTCGGTGAACGACACCATCGTCATCTTCGACCGGGTGCGGGAGAACCGGAAGCTGGCTCGAAGGCAGTCGCTCGCGGAGATCCTGAACCTTTCCCTGAACCAGACGCTGCGGCGCACCATTCTCACCTCCGGGCTGACGTTCCTGTCGGTGGTCGCCCTGTTTCTTTTCGGGGGAGCGGTTCTTCGCGGATTCTCCTTCGTTCTCGTCGTCGGGCTCATCGCCGGGACCTATTCGACCATCGGCATCGCGGCGCCGGTCGTGGTGTGGTGGCGCGAGTACCGCGACAAACCCGCCGGAGAAAGAAAGAAAGCAAAGCCGGAGGCAGGGGCGGACGCCCGGGTTTGACCTTCTCGGCCTCGGCCGGTGTAAGATGAATTTGACCGGCGACGGAGGGCCACCATCGACTACGAGCGGTCCCTGCGGGAGACGAGCTCCGAGGTTTCAGTGCTCCGAGACTCCTTCGCGACCACTCTGGGCCTGGTCGAACGATGTCCACCTGGCTCGCCCTGGGTTAGCGCCCCCCTCGGCATCGGTCTCCATTTCCTCGCGCTCGGGGCGCTCGTCGCTACGGCGCTTTTCGGCCCGGCAGACGTGGTGCCGCCCAGGATCCCTGCGATTGCCCTGAACCTGGCTCCGCCACCACCCCCTCTGTCTCTAAGCGGTGCCGGCGTCGAGATCGCGGGGACACCGAAAGGCGAAACGCGGGTGGCCTTCTCCGGCGAGATCGTCCGGACTTTCGCGCGAATCCCGGACGAGATCCTGGCGCCGGTCTTCGAGATCGCTGGAATCGACGCTGGATTCCTCGATGGGAGCCCCGAGGGTTTGCCGGGCGGTATTCCGGCGGGTGTCGTCGGAGGAACTCCGGGCGGCATTCCGGGGGGCGTCATCGGAGGAACCGGCGACGACCTCCCCCGTTTTCCCAAGCCCGACGTGGGCCCGAGCCCGATCCGGATGCCCCAACCGAGCTACACGCGGCAGGCAATCCGGGACAAGGTGACCGGCGCGGTCGTCCTGCGCGTGGTGATCGACGAGCGCGGCGAGGTGCGGGTTCTCAAAATCCTCCGTTCCGTTCCCGAGCTCGACGAGGAAGCCATCCGAGTGGTCGAATCGTCGTGGCGCTTCCATCCAGCGACCAAGAACGGACGCCCGATAAAAGCCCTCTCCGATCTCATCGTTCGGTTCAACCTTCATTAGTTTAGTTAGAGCGGCTCCCCGGAATTTTTTATCCCCCTATCCCCCCCTCTCACACTCTTCCGACGTTGGCGCTTGACAGCGGCCCAAGGTCGAAATAGCATACCGAACTCGTTGACGCCGGAGATTCCTCCAAGTCTCCCGCGGAATGGTTTTGACAAGGAACGCTGAGTCCGGATATGCATACGAGGCTTACGGGGCGAGTCACTGTCTCGACTCCGTACGGCATCTCCGGGTCGTCGCGAACCGCGGGACATGCTCCGACGACGTAGTCGATTCGGGCGGAACTTTTCCGCGGAGGCTGGTGTCTAAGGGCTCGACCGAGGGTTTCCCGCACAGCTTGTCGGTCGTCGTCGAGGGTGTTACGCGAGTTTTTGGATAGCGGAAGTCGTTCATAACTTCTCGCGAAAGGAGCGCCGAACGCCGTGGCCAAAGAATTGTTTGATCTTGCGCTGGTGCCTGAGGGCGGCTACGCAGGGAGATCGTTTACTAGCTTCATGACTTCCCTCCTCATTCAGGGGGGGATTCTGGCGGCGTTCGTGATCATCCCCCTCATGGCGACCGACAATCTGCCGACACCCGAGGGGATCATGACCTTCATGGCGCCGCCCCCACCGCCACCTCCACCGCCACCGCCACCGCCTCCCCCGCCGCGCCCGCGTCCTACAGCCCCGAGACCGGTTCTAGCGGCAACACCCGTGTTCGTCGCGCCGGTCGAGATCCCGGACGAAATCGGCATGGACGACTTGGGCATCGACTTCGGAGGCGTCGCGGGTGGCGTCCCGGGTGGTGTGGTCGGCGGAATCGTGGGAGGACTGCCCGATGCGCCTGTGCAGGTGAAGCAGGAACCGGTGCGGGTGGGGGGTGATATCCGTCCCCCGAACAAGATCAAGGACAGCAAGCCGGTCTATCCCGACATCGCCAAGCCAGCCCGGGGTCAGGGCATCGTGATCCTCGAAGCGATCATCGACCCCCAGGGCAACGTCACCAACGTGCGTGTGCTGCGCTCCATTCCCCTGCTCGACCAGTCGGCCATCGACGCGGTCAAGCAGTGGAAATACGAGCCTACATTGCTGAACGGGGTTCCCGTTCCCATCGTCATGACGGTGACGGTGAACTTTCAGTTGAGCTAATTGGAGTTGAGTATTCATTGAGTCGAAAGCACCCCGCCAGCGCAAATATCAGGAGGAAATGATGTCGTTCAGTTTGATCGAAATGTACAACACCATGGGTCTCACCGCGAAAGGGATCGTCTTACTCATGGCGCTAATGTCGGTCTACTCGTTGAGCGTAATGATCGAGAGGTTCCTGACGTACCGTAAGGCCAAGAAGCAGTCCCGGGTCTACGCTCCAAAGGTGGCCAAGCTCCTGAAGGATGGCAAGGTTCAGGAAGCCATCAAAATCAGCAGTGATAAGGAAGTCAGGAGCAGCCACCTTGCCAAGGTTCTCCTCGCCGGCCTCCAGGAGTACGAGTACCAGAAGGAGTCCGGTGGCGGCACGCGCGACGACATGATGGAAGCGGCCCATCGCGCCATCGAGCGCGCGACGGCTCTGAATGTGACCGACCTGAAGCGCGGCCTCTCCGGTCTCGCCACCGTCGGCGCTACCGCCCCCTTCGTGGGTCTGCTCGGAACGGTCATCGGCATCATCAACGCGTTCCGCGGCATGGCGCTCACCGGTTCCGGTGGTATCGGGGCAATCTCCGCGGGCATCGCCGAGGCTTTGGTGACGACCGCAGTTGGCCTGGCCGTGGCCATCCCCGCGGTGTGGGCCTTCAACTACCTGACCACGCGCGTCGACAGCTTCACCGTCGAGATGGACAACAGCGCCTCGGAGCTCCTCGACTACATGGCCAAGAAGACGGCCGCGTAAGCGGGCCTCTTCGAAGAAACGCCAAAGAACGCCAAAGAGCGAAGGAGAACCAAGTCATGGGTATGGGTGGTAAAGGAGATCCGAAGGCCGTCAACGCCAACATCAACGTGACGCCTCTCGCGGACGTCATGCTGGTGTTGCTCATCATCTTCATGGTGATCACCCCTCTCCTCCAGAAGGGTGTCGACGTCAAGCTCCCGGAGGCCGAGAATCCAGCGGATCATCCGGATGACGAAGACGCCGTCACCGTCGCCGTCCGTAAGGACAATACCGTCTACCTCAACATGGTTCCGATAGCAGAGGCGGAGCTTACGACCAAGCTTACCGAGGAGTTCGAAGGTAAAGCCCAGAAGATCCTCTTTCTCAAGGCTGACGAGGCTTTGGACTACGGCGACGTTCTTCGCGTCATGGACCTCTGTCGAGACGCCGGGGCGGACGAGATCGGCCTCATCACCGAAAGAAAAGCGGGGACTTGAGCCCGACCGTATTTCGCCCGTATTTCGCCCGTATTTGAAGGAGCACATTGATATGGCTATGGCAACCGGAAAAGGCGGCGGACCGAGCTCCGACATCAACGTCACACCCCTCATCGACGTCATGTTGGTGCTGCTCATCATCTTCATGGTCGTGACACCGCTGACGCAGAAGGGCTTGGACGTGGAGTTGCCGGAAAAGGCGGAAAATCTCGAACCCCAACCGCCGGACCCGAACCAGCTCGTTCTCGACATCGACGCGAACGGTCAGGTGACCATCAACAAGCAACCTATCAATATGGACGAGCTTCCTCTTCGAATCCGCGACATCTTCGAGACCCGCACCGACAAGACGATCTTCTTGCGGGCCGCTCCCAGCTTGTCGTACGGAGAGGTAGTAGCGGTTCTCGACATTGCCAAAGGCAACGGGGTCGTGCGCGTGGGGATTGTTGAGCCATCAGAGGGGTAAAGCTTGGCATCGGCGGCCGAAGCCGCTGAGCCAGTGAGACTCCGTCTCGTTTGCGAATCGAAGGAAGGCACAGAGAGAACGGAGTGAAGCTTCTCTCTCTGTGCTTTCCCTGTCTCTTCGTGACGTTAAGGCGGGTCGAACAAGTCATCCCGCACCGACCGCGGCAGGCACGGTTTCCTCACTCGAAGCCTCGAGACCCTTCACACCGTTTTGCGCGGTTCGAGGCTTGTCGCGATTCGTAGAAGCTCACCATCGGAGGCGGGGTAACCCTCCGCGCCCGGTCGTGAAAAAGACCCGCCCGAAAAGCGGTCTTCCCGCCGAGCCAAAACATAGATAAGATACGGGTCGCATCGGGGCGTGCGAGCGTTCCCGACGGGTTAGTCCATGACAACCTCCCGCCCGGCAGCGTGGTAAGTTCCCGTGGAGGTCGGAGGTTCCTGTTTTTTTCAAGACGTGGGCTGCGCCCCGGGGAGGCTCGCCGGTCCACCGGCAAAAGGAGGGTGATACGTGACAAGGAAGTCGACTCTCGGCATCGTAATGCTCGGACTCGCGCTCGCGGCCTGCGGCAGTCAGGAAGGGCAGGTCATCAACAGTTTCTTCATAGCGACCAAGAGCAACGACAACGCTAGCTTGACCGGCATGGCCCGCGTCGGTTTCCCCAAGGAGGAGGGGGGGCAGGTGACGACCTGGAAGGTGACGCAGGTGGGAGACGAGCGGCGCGAGCCATTCAAGCTGCAGGAGCTTGCCCAAAACGTCAAGGAGACGAAACAAGCTCGTGACAAGAAAAACGAGGAGTTCATCGCCTTCCGCGACGAAAACATCGACGCCACGGTGACCATCGAGGATGGGATGAAGAAAGACGCGAACGCCACCTTCAAAGGGAAGCTGGCGGATGTGCACGCGGCCTGGCTGAAGCACCGGGATGAGCGTCGCGAGGCAGAGAGCCAGTTCAACGAGGCCGAGCGCCGGTTCGACGAAGAGCTGGCGCTAGTTGGGATGTCGCTCATGGGCGCCTCCGATAAGGAGACCCTTCAAAGTTCTGCCGGCGATGTGCTGATCAAGGAAGTGGGGGTCAGCGTGACGTTGACGGACGGCAAGGAGAAACCCTACGTTTTTACGTTGCTGCGGTACGCTTTGACCACTCCCTCGACCAGTCGCATCGCGCAATCCCGGTGGATCATCACCGAAATCAAGCCGAAAGACCCTGCGGCCGCGAGCGCGGGCGGAACGAACTAACAGCAGCGCTCGACCAAACGGGCCGACGGACGTTCCCAGGCCAAAGATCGGTCGTGCCGAGGTGCAGGAGTTAAGGCGCGGTCGCGGCTCCGCGTTGCCGCGCCGGGGCCAGAGCGGGCGGGGGTGCTCAGAGGCTCGAGAGGGCGCGACTTCGGTTGCGGGTGTCGGCCGCTGGGTTTGCTGAGTGCCCGGGAATCTTCTTGAAAATCCTCTCGCGGGCGAGTAACGTGGCAATCTGGAGGTTGGAGGTGTGCCTCAGCTCCGAGCCTCCCTCATCAAAAGGGGGTTAGTCATGGGCCTCTTGTATTTCTTCATCGGCCTCACACTCGTCTCGGGCGGCCTCAGCCAGGAGGACAAAGCCGCCAAAGAAGATGGGAACGTCATCGCTTGGGAAGACGCTTCAAAGCATTTGGGAAAGGAAGTCACCATCGAGGGGAGGGTGTTGAAAGTCGAGCGCAAAGCGGGCGGTGTTTTCCTCTACTTCGATCCAAAGCTCGCCGAGCGCTTTCAGGTAATCATTCCGGAAAAGGCGCTGGCCAGCTTCAAGTTCGACCCCGTCGCACGCTTCAACAACCGTCGGGTTCGGGTGAGTGGCAAGGTCGAGGACGTGTGGACCAACGCCGCTGGAATCGGGTATCGGGGCGCCACGTTCATTCAAGTCGCCGATCCCAAGAAGATTACGATCCCGAAGCCGAAGAGCACGTCCTAGGTCCAGCGTTCAATCCAAATGCAAGGGGGATAGGGGGATAGGAGGAGATAGGGAGAGAAATTTGGCCATTAGGTCCTGATTCGTCTCCCCATCTCCTCCCATCTCCCGATCCCCCTTTTCTTTAGACTCTTCCGAAGCTTTGCGACCGGGCCGGAAACACGAAGGGCGAGACAGCGTCGATTCGCTGCCTCGCCCGTAATTCTAAGAAGGGTTTTCGGCTGGCCCGATTCTGTGCCTCAGTGACTCGATGGAGGCTGCGTCGGCGGCGGCTTTTCTTCGTCCGCGGCCTTAGCGGCCTTCTCCGCTGCCTCTTGCTTCTCCTTCAGGGCAATCGCCTTGTCCCTGAGCCCGTTCGCCATCGCCTCGAGCTCGGCCTTGCGCTTCGGTTCCACCTTGGCCTGCTCGCGAAGCAGCAGATTCTTGTAAATGAGTGCGTCCACGTACTGGTCGTCGATCTCGAGAGCCTTATCAAGCTGAGTCATGCCAAGCCCGATGTATTCCTTCCTGTCGTCAGTCGTCAGTTCGGTGTCACGGTAGACCTTGTCCCAGTAGTGGACCGCGAGCAGATAGTAACCCTCCGGATTGGTGGCCTGGACGTCACGAGCTTTTCCGAGCCACTCCATGGTCTCGTCGAATCGCCCGTACTTGTTGAGGAGACTGGCCACTTGCCGGTAGGCGATGGGATCGTCCGGCTTGAGATCGACCGGCCTCTTGTAAGTCTCGACCGCCTGCTCCAGGAGGGGAAGCTCCTCGGGGTCATGGAAGCGCTCGTAAACGTCGGCAAGGGCGTAATAGCGCTCGGGAGTGCTGGGGTCGAACTCGATGAGGGCCTTGAAATGTTGTTCCGCCTTCTCGAAATCGTCCAGATTGTCCCGGTAAATGGCGGCGAGCTGCTCCATGCCGTACTGCTGGTACGGCTTGAGCATCTCGAACTGCGGGGTATGCTGCTTCGAGAGCTCGATCGCCTTCTGGTAGTCGACGATGGCGGCCTCGAGCTGCGCGTCGTTCGCCGGGTCATCGAAAATTGACGGCTTATAGCGAAGGTGATGGCTGCTTCCCCGGTAGAAATAAGTGGTCACCTCGACGCGCGGATCCGGCTTCTGATCGAGCTCGAGGGTCCTGTTGTAGAACTCGATAGCCTTCTCGTATTCCTTGGCGGCGTAGAAGTCGTTGGCCTGTTTGAAAGCCCGCCTCGACTTCAGCATGTTCCACTTCTGCGCACAACCGCCGAGCGCGACGAGCGCAAAGAGTGAGATTGCGATTACTTTCCCACGATGGGTGTGCATGAGCAAAAACCCCCTATTCCCATGGAGATCTCCATTGGGGAGCGAAGTATAGTATGGGGTACCAGGTCAGTCAAGAAGAGGGCTATCGCCCGGTAAGCCCAAGCCCCCATCATCTTGATCCGGCGTCGCCCTCTCTCTATCATGGGATCGTTGGGCTCTCGGGGCTCTCGTTTCAAGGCCCCCGCCCCCCTCTATGATCCGGTTCGAGAACATCCTGGAGAAAGTCCGTGCCTACCAGCCGGACGGAGATCTCGATCTCCTGCGCCGGGCCTACGTGTTCTCGGCCCGGGAGCACCGCGACCAGCTTCGCAAGTCGGGGGAGCCGTACCTCATTCATCCTCTCGAGGTCGCCAACATCCTGGCGGAGATGCAGCTCGACGAGGCCTCCGTCGCCTGCGGCCTTCTCCACGACGTCGTCGAAGACACCCTCACCAGCATCGAGAGCGTCGAAGAGCTTTTCGGCAAAGAGGTCGCCCATATCATCGAAGGGCTGACGAAGATCAGCAAGATGCAGTTCTCCTCGGCGGAGGAGCATCAGGCGGAGAACTTCCGCAAAATGCTGATGGCGATGGTCGACGACCTTCGCATCATTCTGGTGAAGCTCGCCGATCGGCTGCACAACATGAGGACCCTTCAGCACCTCTCCGAGGAGCGCCGGGTCCATATCGCCAACGAGACGCTCGAGATCTACGCTCCCCTCGCCGGCCGCCTGGGCATCGGCAAGATCAAGACCGAGCTCCAGGATCTCTGCCTCAAGAACCTGGAGCCCAAGGCTTACGGGGTTCTCGCGGCTCGGGTCGAGGCGAAGCGAAAGTGGACCGAGGAGTTCATCGCCGAGGTCAAAGGGATCCTGGAGAAGAACCTGGCGGACAACGAAATCCCAGCGGAGATCACCGGCCGCACCAAGAGCATCTACAGCATCCACCTGAAGATGAAGCGCCAGCAGATCGAGCTCGATCAGGTGTACGACTTCATCGCGCTCCGCATCCTCTCCGACAGCGTCAAGAACTGCTACGCCACGCTTGGCATCATCCACAACACCTGGCGGCCGGTGCCGGGCCGGATCAAAGACTTCATCGCCATGCCCCGGCCGAACGGATACCGCTCGCTCCATACGAGCGTCATCACCGACGTCGGCGTCCCGTTCGAGGTGCAGATTCGAACCGCGGAGATGCACCGCGTGGCCGAGCAGGGAATCGCCGCTCATTGGAAGTACAAGGAGGGAAAGCCCCTCGGAGAGGAAGACATCCAGAACTTCGCCTGGCTGCGGCAAATCATCGAGTGGCAGCGGGAAGTCAAGGACCCCCACGAGTTCCTCAACAACCTCAAGGTCGACCTCTATCCCGAGGACGTATTTTGTTTCACTCCCAAGGGGGACGTGAAGTCCTTCCCCCGCGGGGCCACCCCGGTCGACTTCGCCTATGCCATCCATACCGACATCGGCCACCAGTGCGTCGGCTCCCGGGTCAACGGTCTCATGGTCCCCCTTCGGTACAAGCTCAAGAACGGGGACATCGTCGAGATCCTCACGTCCCGCGGCCATCGCCCCAGCCGCGACTGGCTTGCCTTCGTCGCCACCTCGAGGGCGCGTGACAAGATCCGCTTGGTCCTCAACGCCGCCGAGCGAAAGCGAAGCATCGAGATCGGCAGAAAGCTCCTGGAGAAGGAGTCGCAGAGATTCGATCTCAGCCTGAAGCAGGCGGTCGACGGGACTCCGCTTCAAGAGATCCTGAAGGAGTACGGCTTCTCCAAGAACGACGACCTGTTCGCCGCGATCGGATACGGAAAGCTCTCCCCGAGAAAGCTGCTGGTGCGGCTCGTTCCGCCCGAGCAGCTGCAAGAGAAGACCGGCGCCGGCGCCAGCCTGGCCCGCGCGGTTCGGCGCGTGCTGAAGGGCGGGGACGACAAGATCAAAGTCGACGGCATGGACGACCTCATGGTCTATCGGGCGAAGTGCTGCAACCCCATTCCCGGCGAGAGCATCACCGGGTACGTCACCCGGGGCAAGGGCGTGTCGGTCCATTCCGCCCAATGCCCCAATCTCCTCAATCTGATGGTGGATCCGGAGCGCCGGGTCGAAGTGTCCTGGCAGGGCGAAAAAGACGCGAAGTACGACATCACCCTCTCGGTGAACGTCGAAGACCGCAAGGGAATCCTCGCGGATATCACCTCCATCATCGCCGACATGAACACCGACATCCGCACCATCGAGGCCAAGACCTTCGACGACCGGAAGGGCGCTATCGACGTCACTGTCTCCATCAGCAACGTAAAAGAGCTCGACAGAATCGCAAGGTCCATCCGCTCGATCGAAGGCGTCCTGGACGTTGCCCGCCCCGGTATGCGCTAAGAGTGTAAGAAGTGGGATAGGGAGATAAAGAAGCCCCTTCTCCCCCTTGGTTTAGGTTTTCTTTCGAAGCTCTTCCAGCTCTTTCAACAGCCTGAAGCTGTAGATGCCGGAGTTGTGGCCGTCGGACCAGGAGATCTGGATGGCGTAGTTGCCTACGGGGTCGATCTTCATGGCGCGGAAGTTCGAGGGTAATAGCAGGATCAGGCTCCGGCGCTTTCCGGTCCACTCATCGACGCATATGGCGCAGGGGCAGTGGTTCCTGAGGAAGTCGTACGGGTAGGCCGCCTCTGAGCCGTCGTTCCAGACGATCCGGAGCTCCCGCGCCTCGCCGATCATCTCCTTGGGGTGTATCGCCGAGCCGCTTTCGAAGTTCGCCCGGGCGACGGCGCTTGCCACCTTCGAGGCGATCTCCCGGTACGCGAGGGCCGCGGGAGAGGAGGGGTTGCGGGCGACGATCGGGACGCCCTCGTCTCCGGCGAGGACCACCTCGGGGTCGATGGGAATTTCGCCGAGAAACGGGATGCCGAGCTCTTCACTGATCTGCTTTCCGCCTCCCTCGCGAAAGATGAACGTCTTCTCCTGGCAGTGGGAGCAGATGTAGTAGCTCATGTTCTCGATGACGCCGAGGACCGGGACCGAAACCGGCTGAAACATCCGAAGCCCCTTTTCGGCGATGGTCCGGGCGACGACCTGGGGGGTGGTGACGATGACCGCACCGGTCAGCGGCACGCTCTGGGTCAGGGTGAGCTGGACGTCTCCGGTTCCCGGAGGGAGATCGATCACGAGATAGTCGAGCTCGCCCCAGGCGACGCCCGCGAGGAACTGCTGGATGAGCTTGGTGGCCATGGGCCCTCGCCAGATGACCGGCGTCTCCTTCGACGTGAGCAGACCCATCGACATGATCTTCACACCGTGGGACTCTAGAGGGATGAGGCGCTTCTCCGAATCCGCCTCCGGCCGGTCGGTCAACCCGAACATCGTGCCCTGGGAGGGTCCGTAGACGTCGGCGTCGCAGAGGCCGACGAGCGCACCCGCCTCGCGGAAGGCAACCGCGAGGTTCGCGGCCACCGTCGACTTCCCGACTCCCCCCTTTCCCGAAGCCACCGCGATCAGGTTCTTGACCCCCGGCGGCTTCTGGGGCGCTGGCATCGCCTGCCCGCCGGGCCCGCCAGGAAAGACCCGCTGCGAGGGCGCGGGGGAAGCGGTCACCGCCCAGGTCATCTTCACGTTTGCCTGATCGACGCCGGGAATCTCGCGAAGGGCGGCTTCGGCCTCCTGCTGCATTCGGTCTCTTCCGGTGCTCGCGGGATTCGCGAGCTCGATGTCGCAGCTCACGATCGGGGAGCAGATTCGCACGTTCTTCACGAACCCCAGCGAAACGATGTCGCGGCCCAGATCGGGATCGTGAAGGCTCGAGAGCTTCTCGAGCACCGCTTCTTCGGTCACTTTGGACATGACGCCATTATAGGAACTCGCGCGTCTCTTTGCCGCAACCAGACCAGAGGCGCCTTGAAACAGGGTGGCCTGCTGTGAAATAAATTGACGTCGTCTCGCCGGTACTCCCCACCGCCCCGGCTCTTCTTCAGGAGGTCCCACCACATGAAGCTCGCTTGGATGCTCGTCGCCGCCCTGACCCTGACCCTGGTCCTGGTCCATCCCGCCCAACCCCAGGAGGAACCGCCGCCTCGGGAAGAGCCACAAGAAGAGAAGCCGAAGCCCGAGGAGAAGGAGGCTCAGAGCTACGCCGAAACGGTGATCGTGACCGCCTCGAAAGTGGAGCAGCAGCTCATCAACGCCCCCGCCGCAGTGAGCGTCGTGACCTCGGAGGCGATCGAGAGATCTCCCGCTTCGAACTACGGCGACCTGCTGCGGGCGGTGCCGGGGGTGAACGTGGCCCAGACTTCCGCGCGCGACATCAACATCGTGACCCGCGGAGCCACCTCGACCCTGTCGACGTCCCAGCTCGCGCTCCTTGACGGGCGCACCATCTACCAGGACTTCTTCGGTTTCGTCGCCTGGGACTTCCTTCCCGTCGACACCAGCGAGATCGCGCAGATCGAGGTCATCCGCGGCCCCGCTTCCGCGGTCTGGGGAGCGAACGCCATGACCGGCGTCGTCAACGTCATCACCAAGACTCCGAGAGAGATCGATGGAACGACGCTCACTATGGCCTACGGCGGAGTGAATCGGGACGTTCCCGGAAGCGACCAGAGTTCTGGCGAGACGTACAACATCCACCTGACCCACGCACAGGCGGTGAACGATCGCTGGGCCTACAAGATCTCCGCTGGGGTCTTCAACATGGAAGCGTTCGCGCGGCCCACGGGCCGGGTCCCCGTGGATCCCGAGAGAGGCACGGGCGGCGGCGAATACCCGCCCTTTCCCAACACCGAGACCACGCAGCCGAAGCTCGACGCCCGCGTCGACTACGACTTCAGAGGCGGGAACCAGAAGCTCATCTTCGCCGGAGGGTTCGCCGGGACTCAAGGAATCATCCATACCGGGATCGGCCCTTTCGACATCCAGTCGGGGACCGTCTCGAGCTATGGAAAGGTCAACTACCAGCGGGGGAACTGGAAGGTGAACTTCTTCACCAACCTTCTCGACGGTGAGGCCCCGGCGCTTCTCGCCGTCGGCACCGACGGCCGGCCCATCACCTTCCTCTTCGACAACAAGACCTACGACTTCGAAGCGGGAAACTCGACCGTCCTCGGCACCCGCCACATCCTCACCTACGGAGGCAACTTCCGCTACAACGCCTTCGACCTCTCGATCGCCCCCCGCGGAGACAACCGGACCGAGGGAGGTTTCTACATCCAGGACGAGATCTTTTTATCCGATCATTTCCGCTGGCTCGTGGGAGGCCGCGCCGACGCCTTCAGCGTGATCGACAAGGTCGTGTTCTCGCCTCGCACGACCTTCATGATCAAGCCGACGCCGGAGCACGCGTTCCGAGTCTCGTACAACAAGGCCTTCCGGGCGCCGTCTTTCGTGAACAGCTTTCTCGACGTCACTATCCTGGAGTCGATCGACCTCGGGCTCCTCAACCCCGCGCTCTCCGGAAGGCAGTACGTCTTTCCTTTGGTGGCGGTGGGAAACGAAGAACTGAACGAGGAAAGCTTGACGGCGTACGAAGTCGGCTATACCGGGACCCTGAAGAAACGCTACACGTTGAGCGCCGCCTGGTACCTGAATCAGACGACCGACAACATCTTCTTCACCCAATCGGGGACGTACTCGAGCCGGAACCCTCCGCCGGGCTGGCCGCTCCCGCCGGTGGTCCTCGATCTGCTGAATCAGGCGGGACGCGGGCTTCCGTTGGGGTTCACGTACTTGAATTTCGAGGGGGTGAGGGATTGGGGAATCGAGCTCGGGCTCGACGCGCGGGTTTCGAGCGACGTGACTCTCTTCGTCAACTACTCCTGGCAGGCCGAGCCCGTCCCCGACAATCCCGAGGAGTTCTCCGAGCTCAACATCCCTCCGGCGAACCGGTTCAACGCAGGGGCGAACGTCTCGAGGGGAAGGTTCTTCGGGAACGTCTCGTTCAATTACACCGACTCCGCTTTCTGGACCGACGTCCTCGACGCCCGCTATCACGGCCCGACGGAATCCTACGCGATGTTGAACGGCGCCTTCGGAGTGCGCCTCGCGGAAGACCGGATCACGGCGTCGATCAAGGTCGTCAATTTGAACAATGACGACGCGCAGCAGCACGTCTTCGGCGACATCATCAAGCGGCAGATCGTCGCGGAGCTGAAGTATCGCTTTCGCTGAGCTCTACTTCAGAGATTCCATAATGGCGTCGAGGGCCGCCTTCTTCGGGCGGGTCCTATCGAGCGGAAGGGTCGCTAGCGGCTCGTCGACCAGATTCAGAAGGTCGATGAAGTTCTTCTCGTCGGGATCGACGAACAGAAGGCCGGTGAGGAACTGCTGCTTTTCCCGCGACTCCATCAAGAGATCGATCGCGCGTCGGCGGCTCCTTGGGTCGTAGTCCCGGTTGAGCTTCTTGAGGAGGATGTGGGACCCGTCGTGGAGCTCGACGTCGGTGGTCTGGCCTTCGTCATACTCCACCTCGATGGGATCGAAGAACGGGATGAAGTCCAGCTCGTGGAGGAGCTCCTCGTTCTCCTTGCCCCAGGTGTAGCTCTTGGTCGAGCCCTCGTGGTTGTTGAAGGTGACGCAGGGGCTGATGATGTCGAGAAACGCCGTCCCGCTGTGGGCGAAAGCACCCTTCAGGAGCGCCACCACCTGCTTCGGATCGCCGGCGAACGAGCGGCCGACGTAGGTCGCCCCGAGCTCGATCGCGAGCGAGCACAGATCGATCGCCGGGAGATCGTTCACGACTCCGGTCTTGAGCTTGGAGCCGAGATCCGCCGTCGCCGAGAACTGGCCCTTGGTCAGACCGTAGACCCCGTTGTTCTCGACGATGTAGACGATGGGGAGGTTGCGCCGCAGCATGTGCACGAACTGGCCGATCCCGATGGAGGCGGTGTCGCCGTCGCCCGAGACACCCACGGCGACCAGGTTCTTGTTCGCGAGAACCGACCCGGTCGCGACCGAGGGCATGCGGCCGTGGACGGCGTTGAAGCCGTGGCTCCGGTTCAGGAAGTACGCGGGTGTTTTGGACGAGCACCCGATTCCCGAAAGCTTCGCCACCCGGTAGGGCTCGACTCCGTACTCGTAGAACGCTTTGATGAGCTGGCTGCTGATGGAGTCATGCCCGCAGCCCTTGCATAGGGTGGAGGGCTTTCCCTTGTAGTCGGCCTGGGTGAGACCGACGCGGTTCGTCTTCTTCGGCGACGCGGATTCTTCGACTATCGTTCCCGTCTTTTCCATCTGGCCCATTAGGCACTTCCAATCTTCATCGAGGGCTCGAGGATTCCCGCTCTTGCGCGAGGATTTGCTCGGTTACGAAGCGGGCGTCGATGGGAAGCCCGCTGTAGTGGAGGACGCTCCGGAACTTTTCCCCAAGCTCGGGGCGAGACGCCAGCTCGAGACGCACGAGCTGGAGCATCTGCGCGTCGCGGTTCTGCTCCACGACGTAGATACGCTGGTGACGAGCGACGAAGGCCGCGAGATCCGCGTTGAACGGAAGCGCCCGGAGCCGAAGGTAGCTCGTCTTCAGGCCGGCTTCCTCGCGCAGCTGATCGCGCGACTCCCGGATCGCCCAGTCGGTGGTGCCGTAGGCGATGATGCCCACCTCCGCGGCTTGGTCGTTCTCGGTGACGGGCGCGGGCACGTACCCGCGGGCGGTCTCGAATTTCTTCACGAGGCGATCGAGGTTCGAGACGTAGTCCGTGGCCCGCTCGCTGTACTCGGCCTCCGCGGTATGGCCGCTTCCCCGGGTGAAGTAGGCGGCGAGAGGGTGGTTGGTCCCGGGAAGAGTCCGGTAGGGGATCCCGTCCCCATCGACGTCCCGGTAGCGAGCGAACGCTCCGGCTTTCTCGAGGTCGTCGGCGCTCAGCACTTTTCCGCGATCGATGGGCTTCTCGGGGTAGGGGAACGGATCCGACATCCAGACGTTCATCCCCAGATCCAGATCCGACATCACGAAGACCGGCGTCTGGAAGCGCTCCGCCAGATCGAAGGCCGTCGACGCGAGCTCAAAACACTCGGAGACGGAGGAGGGAAACAGGAGGATGTGCTTGGTGTCCCCGTGGGAGAGGAGAAAGCAGCTGAGGACGTCCCCCTGGGAGGTTCTGGTGGGAAGGCCCGTCGAGGGTCCGACGCGCTGGATGTTCCACACCACCGCGGGAATCTCGGCATAGTAGCCGAGACCGATGAACTCCGACATGAGCGAGATGCCGGGACCGCTCGTGGACGTGAGCGCCCGAGCGCCCGCCCACGACGCTCCCAGGACCATCCCGATGGCCGCGAGCTCGTCCTCCGCCTGGACCACGGCGAAAGTTGCCTTCCCCGTGGCTTCATCGATCCGGTACTCCTTGAGGTAGTCGATGAGCTGCTCGACGAGGCTCGAGGAGGGAGTGATGGGATACCAGGTCACGACGGTCACTCCGGCGAACATCGAGCCGATGGCGGCGGCGGCGTTGCCGTCGATCAGGATCTTGCCCGCGGTCGCGTTCATCCGCTCGACCCGAAGGGTGTCCGAGACCTGGAAACGCTTGGCCGCGTAATCGAAGCCGGCGTCGACGGCCTTGACGTTGAGGCCCACGGCCTTCGCTTTTCCCGCGAACTGCTTCTCGATCGCGGTCAGGATTTCCTTTCGATCGATCGAAAGGAGATAGCCGGCGACCCCGACGTAGATCATGTTGGCGAGGAGCTTCCGGAGGCGCGTGTCCTCGACCACCTCCTTCGCCAGCTCGGCGAAGGGCACGGGATAGGTGACGAGGTCGCTCCTGAGCTTTCCGAGCCCCAGGGTCTCTTCGTAGATGACGGCGGCTCCAGCCAAAAGCGATGCCACGTCCTCGCGGGCGGTCGCGGGATTCATCGCCACCAGGAGATCGATCTCTTTCCTCCGGGCGATGTAGCCCTTCTTGTTGGCGCGGATGGTGAACCAGGTGGGAAGGCCCTGGATGTTCGAGGGGAAGAGGTTCTTCCCGCTCACCGGCACTCCCATCTGGAAGATCGATCGCATCAGGACACTGTTCGAGGATTGGCTCCCGGAGCCGTTGACGGTAGCCACCTGAATGGAAAAATCGTTTATCAGGGCGGGCTTGACGTCCGGCCGTGCCTCCCCTTCGAGGGTCTCGGTTGACATGTTCTTGAGTTCTCCAGACGCGAGGGATATGTGCGTTCAGCTGGCTCGTCGAGCGAGCGCCCCACGTCACCCCGAATCATAGCAAATCCAGACACGGTTGAAAAAACTCGCGCCCGCCGAGGTTCATTGCTGTCCGTGGTTTAGAGAGTCGTTCCGAGCGCCTCCCCGCCGCGCGTTGACAGTCGTCGCCGCGACTTCTACACTCCAGCAACACCGAGGAGGCACACGTGAGACCTACCTGGAAAGGCTTCCTGAAGCTGTCGCTGGTGAACATCCCCGTGCGGATGTACCCGGCGGCTCGGTCCGAGGCGCTGTCCTTCAACCAGATCCACAAGACGTGCAACACGCGTATTCGGTACGACAAGAAGTGCCCCACCTGCGACCGGACCGCTTCGAGCGACGAGATCGTGAAGGGCTACGAGTACGCCAAGGAGCAGTACGTGATCTTCGAGGAGGAGGACTTCGCCAAAGTCCGGCTCGAATCGACACGGTCGATCCAGATCGTGCAGTTCGTGCAGCGGGGCGAGATCGACCCGCTCTACTACCACGGCTCGCACTACCTCGTTCCCGACGGACCCGTCGCCATCGAATCCTTCGCCACCATCCGCACCGCGGCCGAGGATACCGATCGCATCGGCCTCGCGCGCATCGTGATGAACGGCAAGGAGCAGATGGTCGCGGTCCGGCCGCGGGACAACGCCTTCGTGATGTCGGCGCTCTACTACGCGGACGAGATCCGGGCCCTCACCGGCATCGAGGAGCTCGAGGCCAAGCCAAAGGTGAACCCCGAGGAGCTCCTGCTCGCGACCCAGCTCATCAACGCCATCACCAAGCCGTTTCACCCACAAGAGTTCAAGGACAACTACCGGGAAAAGCTCCTCGAGGTCATCAAGGCCAAGGCCGAGGGCAAAGAGATCGTCGAGCCGCCGGAGCTCGAGACGGGCAAGGTCATCAACCTAATGGAGGCCCTCAAATCGAGCCTGGAACAAAACCTCGAACGCGCAAGCTAGGCAGGGAAGACTAAGTTCTGACCGACTGGCGCACTTCGCGAATCCCTCCGATGCTCGCGAGTCCCGGCTCGCCGTTCGATTCGGACGAATATCTCTTCGAGATCAAGTGGGACGGCATCCGCGCTCTCGCGTTTTTCGGTAACGGGCTCGCCCGTCTCCAGGGCCGGAAGCTCACCGACAGCTCGGACCGTTATCCCGAGATCGTCTCGGGCCTAGAAGCCCTTCCCGGTGAGGGCATCCTCGACGGGGAGATCGTGGTCCTCGACGAAGGGGGCCGGCCGGACTTCCAGCGAGTTCTCGTCCGGGAGCAGACCCGCGGGGGCGAAGCCGCGCGCGGGAAAGCCCGGGCGCACCCCGTGGTCTACATCGCGTTCGATCTTCTCCATCGCAACGGGGAGTCGCTCCTCGATCGCCCGCTCGCCGAGAGGCGCCGTCTGCTCTCCGAGCTCCTCACGAACGCACCCTCCCCCATCGTCGAAAGCGCCCATGTAATCGGCCGGGGGAAAGCGTTGTTCGAAGAGGCGAAGGTGCGGGGTCTAGAGGGGATCTTCGCGAAGAGGCTCGATAGCCGCTATCTCCCGGGGGAGCGGTCGCGCGGCTGGCTCAAGATCAAAGTGCGGCACGAGGTGGATGCGGTCCTCGTGGGCCTGGTCCGCGAGCGCGGGCGCAAGCGCATCAAATCGCTGGTGCTCGGCTGTCCCCGGGAGGGCCGGCTCGTGTGGATCGGAAACGCCGGAAGCGGGATCGATACGGCGACGCTCAAAGATCTCGAGACCGCCCTCGACGGGCTGCGCTCGGCTGAGCCTCCCGGATTCGAGGCCGAAGCTCCGGGAGAGATCGATTGGCTCACTCCAAAGCTCGTCGTACGGGTCGCCTACACCGGGCTCACGAAAGAGCAAAGGCTCCGTCACCCGGTGTTCGTTGGCTTCGTCGACAAGCGCCCCGACGAATGCCGCGCCCCCGAAACAGGAGAAGGGGGATAAGGGGGACCCTTCTTACACTCTTCTAGCGGATCAGTTCTAGAAAGTCCCTGACGAGCTGGCCGGTGATGCCCCAGATGTCGTGCTCGCCGTAGCGGTAGTGGTAGACGTCGCGGGGGAGACCGTTGATGCGGCGGGTTTCGATTGAGAGAGCCGCCGGGTCGGACAAGGCCGCAAGGGGCACCTTCAGGAGCTCGCCCACTTCGTGGTTCGGCTCGAAGTCGTACGGTCCGAGGATCGCCCCGACGAAGGGAGTGATGCGGAAACCCGTGATGGTGCCGCGCTCATCCATCTGGCCGAGGAGCGTGACCGCTTTGGAATCGAGCCCGACCTCCTCGCGGCTCTCGCGGAGCGCGGCCGCGAGAGGAGTTTCGTCCGACGGATCGACGGCGCCCCCGGGGAAGGAGATGTCACCGGGCTGCCGCCTCAGAGTTTCGGCGCGGCGGGTGAGAAGAAGCGAGCGTCCTTCCGGCTCGACCACGAGAGGAATCAGGACCGCCGCCGGCCGCAATCCCGGGGGGGCGCTCGCGGGGACGCGGTCCTGAAGCCGTTCCCGCACCATTTTCACGAGCCTCATCGATTCGTCCACGCCGGTCAAGAATAGCATTCGCCCCTGGGTTATAATCCGCGCCACATGAAAATCGAAACCGCTCGTCGCGCGCGGCTTTTCATGGCAGCGCTGGTGCCGGCAATTCTCGCGGTGGCCGGTCCGGCGCTTGCGGGAGACACGTTCTTCAAGGGCGGCATCATTCTTCATCCGCAGGACGTCGGCTTCGCGGGCCGCTGGCGTGCCGCCTTCGGAAGCGACTATCCCGTGAACTTCTCCGAGACGCTCTTCGCCGGATTCGAAGTGCAAACGTCCATCTACCGGCAGGACCTCGTCGCCTCCGGCCCGACGGCGACGGTCGTACCCATCAACGGTTTCGTCAACGTCAAGTACAAATCCGGAAGCCTCGGAGCGCGCCCGTTCGCGGGCGCCGGCCTCGGCCTGGTGAGCAACCTTCGGTTCGTCTCGAACGAGACCGACTGGGGGAACGAGGTCGGCTATCACTTTCTCGGCGGAGTGGAGATCGGGCGGCTCACTGTCGAGCTCCAGGTCCAGGGCGCCTTCGACGCGAACGCCGACACGGAGTTCACCGCCTACGCCGGCTTCGTCTGGTAAATGGCCCTCCGAGCCCGGTCCCCCTCGCGCATCGATCTTGCCGGCGGCACCCTCGATCTCTGGCCTCTGTACCTCCTCATCGACGAGGCTGCGACCGTCAACCTCGCGATCGACCTCTATACCGAGGCCTCGATCGCCTTTTCGACCGACGGAAAGTGGCGGGTGCGCGAGAAAGTCTCGGGACGCGAGAGGGAAGGGGCAACCCCCCGGGAGCTTGCGAAGCTCGACGGCGCCGAGATCGCGGGACGTCTTTTGAGCTTCTTCTCTCCCCGAGAACCCCTCACGATCGTGACCCACTCCGACGCCCCTCCAAAGGCCGGTCTCGGGGCGTCGTCGTCTCTCGGAGTCTCCATCGCCGGAGCGCTGAATGGATTGACGGGCTTCCGCTACCACGAGAGGGATCTGATCGAGATCGTGAAGGACGTGGAAGTGGAGGTTCTCGGCACGATGACCGGGGCCCAGGATCACTACCCGCCGATCTACGGCGGCGCCATGTGCCTGTGGTGGGAGAAGCTCCGGCACCGGCGCGAGCCCCTGGTCGTGGACGCTGCCGCTTTCGAGAAAAGATTCGTCCTCGCCTATTCACATCAGCCTCACCGGTCGGGAGCGACGAACTGGGAGGTGGTGAGACGTTTTCTCGAAGGCGATGCGGGCACGAGGCGTGCGCTCGAGAAGAGCGGACGGACCGCGGTCGCCGTGAGAAACGCGCTCGTCGCGGGGGATCTCGATCGCGTTGCCATCCTGATCGGGGAGGATTGGGAAGCCCGGCGAGAGATGGCGCCTGCGGTCTCGAGCCCGGAGCTCGAAGCCATCATCGCTTCCGCGCGGAAGGCCGGCGCCCTTTCGGCGAAGGTCTGCGGAGCGGGGGGCGGCGGCTGCATGGTAGTAGGAGTCCCAGATGGCAAGCGCCCGGCCGTCGAGGAAGCGATTCGCGCCGCGGGCGGCTCGGTCCTTCCCTACCACCTCGTCGATCAGGGGCTTTCCCTCGTTCTCGATGAACGTGGGTGAAGCGCTGATCCACGCCCTCGCGCCGTTCTATAATGCGCTTGGGTAAGGAATAGAAAACAGGGACTGAACGATATGGATGTTATGCGCTCCCCGGCGGCGAGTCATGGCTGGATCGAGGTCATCACTGGCAGCATGTTCAGCGGCAAGAGCGAGGAGCTGATCCGGAGGCTCCGGCGCGCCCAGATCGCGAGGCAGCGCGTCCAGATATTCAAGCCCGACATCGACGGGCGCTACAGCCTCGAGCACATCGTCTCTCACAGCGACATGCGCATCGACGCGGAGCTGGTCAAGACCGCGGACGAGATCCTCGAGAAGATCCTTCCGCGGACCGAAGTGGTGGGAATCGACGAGGGCCAGTTCTTCGATCTCCGGCTGGTCGCGGTCACGAACCTCCTGGCGAACAGCGGAAAACGCGTGATCGTGGCGGGCCTCGACACCGACTATCTGGGGAAACCCTTCGAGCCGATGCCCCAGCTCCTCGCGGTGGGGGAGTACATCACCAAGACCCTCGCGATCTGCATGCGCTGCGGCAACCCCGCCAACCACACGCAGCGTCTCGTGGCCTCGACCGACCGCGTGGTCGTCGGTGGAGCGGAGTCCTACGAGGCCCGATGCCGCAAATGCTTCGAGCCCCACGTCGAAGAGGACCAGAAGCGCGAGGCTCTCGCCGCCCAGCTCTCGAAGCCCGCCCGCTCTCCCGGCCCGAGATAGCCCCCGAGAACTCCGCCCATCTTTCCGAGGCAGCGCGTCCTTAGGGCTTCGATCCAGAGGTTCGATCCCAAAACGGCGAGCGTCAGGAGCGAAGCGGGGGGAACCCACGTCCACCAGCGGCTTCCGAGAAAGCTCGCGTTCGCGACCGCGCTCGAAAGCATGTTTCCGAAGCTCGGAGCGGGCTCCGCGAGACCGAGCCCGAGAAACGAGAGCGTGACCTCGCCCAGGAGGAAGTAGGGGATGTGGAGCCCGATCTGCAGAAGCAGGAACGGCCGCAGGATCCGGAGCACGTGGACGAAAAGGAGCCGCAAGCGCGATGCCCCCGCCGCCCGGGCGGCCGCGATGTAAGCCTCTTCGCGGATCGACAGCACCTGGCCGCGCGTAAGCCGCGCAACACCGCTCCAGCCGACCGCCGCGAGGGAGACCACCACGATGAAGCCGGCCTCGGAAGGACCGATCGAATCGGGAAAGAGGTTCCGGAGTCCGAGGATCAGGTAGAGCGCGGGAAGCGCCATGACGAGCTCGGTCGATCGCATGACCAGACGATCCCACATGCCTCCGAAGAGCCCGGCCAGGGCACCGGCGGCGCTCCCGAGGAAGACCGCGAGAACGACTCCCGCGACCGCGGTCAGGAGCGTGAAGCGCGCGGCATGGAGGGTTCGCGAGAAGACGTCTCTCCCGAGGCCGTCGGTTCCGAGGAGGTGCCCGGCGAGGGAGGGTCGTTCGTAGACGCTCTCGCGGTCCTGCGCGACGGGAGACCGGGGCGCGACTTCCGGCCCGAGGATCGAAAGGAGCGCGAGGAGGGTGAGAATCACACCGCCCGCTCTCATGCCGGAGCCTCCTCGAGACGGATGCGGGGGTCAGCTTCCGCGAGCAGCAGGTCCGCCGCCAGGTTTCCGAGAGCGAGAAGGACACTGGCGACCACCAGCGTCCCCAGAAGAAGAAAAGAATCGCGCTCGCGAAGCGCCGTGAGCGCGAGCCTCCCCATCCCCGGCCATCCCGTGATCACCTCCACCAGAAACGCTCCGTTCAAGAGGCGCGAGAGGGAGCTCGAGGTGTAGCTCACGAGAGGAGCGAGGGTCAGAGGCAGGAGATGGCGGAGAACGAGCGTGCGCTCCGGCAGGCCTTGCGCCCGGCCGAAGGCGACGAACGGCGAGGGAAGCACTTCCGCCATCACGCCCCGCGCCTGCAGGAAGAACCCGGGGAGCATCACGAGGACCAGAACACTCAGGGGAAGAGCGAGGTGTCTCAAATAGTCGGCTCCTCGTTCCCAAAAGGGGAGCGCCGAAGCACCGAGACTCGAGCCGCCTCCGAGCGGAAGCGACTCCGTCCACGCGGCGAAGCTCAAGCCGAGGATGGCGAGGATGACCGGATGCACGGAGACGAGGGCGAGGGCCGCGCGGCAGGAGATGCGATCCCAGACGCCTTCGAGCTTTCGCACGGAGAGAAGCCCGAGGGCCGTGCCGCCGAAGGCGGACAAAAGAAGGGCGAAAGTGGCGAGCGCTAGCGTTCGGGGAAGGCTTTGCCTCAGGAGCTCCGCGACCGGTCTCTGAAAACGGAGCGAGAGCCCGAAGTCTCCGCGGGCCGCGGCGAATAGCCACGAGGAGTACTGAAGGTGCCACGGCCGGTCGAGGCCGTAGCGCTCCTCCATTCGGTCGATGACGCTCTCCGGAATTCCCGGTTGGAACCGGAGCTGATCGAGAAACGAGCCGGGGGCCCAGTGGATCAAAAGGAACGAAAGAAGCGTCGTCAAAACCAGGAGCGGAACGGCCGAAGCGAGGCGGGCGAAGACGACGCGGCCCATGCGTTACCGGACAACGGTGCTCGCTGGCGTCAGCCCGGAGGCTGGCCCTGGAGCTCTTCCTTCTCGAACAAGCTGGGCTGGAAGCTGTCGGCGGCGGCATCGACCCCGCGCTTGCGGCCTCGCCTTCGAGCTTTGTCCTCGTACATGTTCTTGTCCGCGGCCATGAGCAGCGACTCCAGATCCTTTCCCGCAGCCGGGTAGGAGGCGAGCCCCAGCGAGATTCCGACTTTGAGCGGCCCGACGCCGACGTCGAGCACCTTGGCCTCCACGGCGTCCTGGAGGCGGTAGGAGAACTGGCGCGCCTGCTCGTACGAGGTCTTAGGGAGCACGGCGATGAACTCGTCACCGGCGTAGCGCACCAGCACGTCGGAGTCGCGCATCTGCTCTTTCAGGATACGTCCCACCTCCTTCAGGAAACGATCGCCGGTGTGATGTCCGTGCCGGTCGTTGACGCTCTTGAAGTCGTCGAGGTCCAGCTCGATGACGGTCAATGGCTCGCCGTAGCGCTTGGCCTCGGAAAGCGTCTGCTCGAAGAAGATGTAGAGGAACCGCGAGTTGGGAAGCCCGGTGAGCCGGTCGGTGAAGGCGTCCTCCTGGGTCTCCTCGAATCGAATCGCGTTGAAGAGCGCGATCGAGGCCCGGTTGCTCACGATCTCCATGAGACGAATATGGTCGTCGGTGTACTTTTCGTCCCCGGCGACATACAGAGCGATGGTTCCGATCGGCCGCTCCTCGTGGACCAGGGGTGCCAGAAGCGAGTTCCCGTAAAGGCCCCGCACCTCCGGGGGAAGGGTCATGGTGTCGGGACCGGGATGGACGTTGTAGAGAAACCGGTTGTTGGCGGCAACCCATCCGGCGAGCCGGGTGCCGATCTCGATGGTGAGATCGGTGAAGAGCTCCTTGTGTACCCCGCCGACGTGCGCCGGGCGAAGCTCGCCCGATCTGTCGTCGACCAGGTAGATGACGAGGGTGGTGAAGGGAACGATCTTTTCGAGCTTCGAGGCGAGGATGGTGAGGGTGTCGGTCTTCGAGAGGGAGTTGCCGATGTTCTGAAAGATCTCGAAGAGCGTGAAGATCTCCTGCTGCGGCTCGGAGATCGCGCTCGAGAGCGTCGCCGACTTCGGCTGACCCACGATGTCGCGGTCTCGGGCGCGGTCGGTGTGCTCCTTGGGGTCGGTCAGCGAGCGCACTTCGATGGAGTTCAGCTCCGCTTCCAGGTCGGCAATAACCTCGAGGAACCTGCGAAAAATGCGGGGGTCGAACTTGTGCGACTCCCGTTTCATGATCGCGACCGCCGCGTCCCGGGAGAGAGAGCGCCGGTAGACCCGGCGCGCGGTCAGCGCCTCGTAGCAGTCCGCGAGGGCGAGGAGGCGGGAGCCGAGCGGGATCTCCTCGCCCCGCAGGCCGTCGGGGTAGCCGCTGCCATCCCAGTTCTCGTGATGGTGCTTGACGATCGCCACCACGGGGAACGGAAAATCGATCGAGGAGAGGATCTGCGCGCCCACCGCCGGGTGAGTGCTCATCTTCTGGAACTCGCGCTCGGTGAGCCGAGTCGGTTTGTGAAGGATATAAGACGGGATGGAGATCTTGCCTACGTCGTGCAGCACCGCTGCGTAGCGGAGACCCTCATAGGTCTTTTCGTCGACGTTCAGCGCCCGGGCGAGGCCGAGGGTCAGGACCTGGGTCCTCTGGATGTGGGTGTGGGTGTCGTGTTTGAAGTCGGTATGGAGCTCCATGGCGTCGATGCAGAACGCGAAGGCCTCGAGCGTTTGCCGGTGGACCTTCGAGAGCTCCTCGTACTTCTCCTTGTAGAAACGGTGCGCGTAATAGGCGACGATCCAGAAGGGGAGCGCGAGGGCAAATGCCCCCGGTCCAACCAACTCATGAAAGAGGTAGACGATGGCGGCGCCGCAGGCGGAGGCGACGAAGTAGATCGGCAGGAGCGGGAAGTCCTGGCGCCACAGCTCCCAGAAGCCCGCCTGCCCCCAGAGCGCCTGGGCGACGTGGATCCCAAGGGCGTTCACGAAAAAATAGGTCAGGCCCAGGAGAAGCACCGGCAGGACGATTTCGGGCGCGGTGATCGGGTCCGCCGGCTTTACCGCGTCGAAGACGGCGCCGTAGGCGAGGGCGTGAAGGGCGCTCAAAGAGAGGTTGAATAGCGCCCGGAGACGGCTCCACACGAGCTTCACTCCAAGATGCTCCTGGGGCTCGCGCTCGACCGCGAACCAGTAGCTCACCGTGTGGAAAAAACCGGCGGCCACGATCCCGGGCGCGAGGCCGTAGATCATGACGATGCTGATGATCAGGCAGTCGGCGACGGTGATCCAGTTGGTGGTGCGTGGAATCCGCACCACCCAGCGCGCACTCAAGCCAGCGACGAAGAGAACCCCGAGCAAGCTGACGAGCTTGTCGGCAGGATACGCGACCGCGGTCACTGTCGACTGGTAGAGGGCCCATCCGTAGACAGATACCCCTACCCCGACGACCGCGGATACGTAAATCTTGACGCTGGCTGGCCAACGACGCCAGTCCATCTTGACTCCGGCACCTCGGGTTGTTAGGCAGAGCGCCTAGGGATTTAAAAAGTTGAACGTAAGAGTCCGAGAGTGAAGCGCAACCCTTCCGAAGTCGAAGGGACGGTACCATAAACGACTCCGGCGGATCAATACGTCTGTGCTTGATAATCGAGTGAGCTTTCTACGAAGGTATCGGTTTCAAGTATCACGGTGACCATGGAAATTACAGAGTAATCAGGTATTAACGTTCCTGTTTTGTCGGTCGGTCGCTCGAGATTGGGTGGCGTCGATATAGTTCAACTGAGCGATACTTAGAAACTCGACGAGCTCATCGAATCCTTTCCACTGGATGTAGCTGCGAGCGCGCTTTGGCTGGATCCCGTGCTCGTTACAAAACCAATCCATGATCCGGCGGGTATCCGGTTGAACGAAAACCTTCCACTGCGGATGCCACGTAGTGCTCACGCCGCTCTGCAATATACGTTCGTAAATCGAGACGAGTCGATCCAGCGCTCTATGGAAACTGCGAGACACCTTGAGCCTTGCGACGAGCTGCTCGCGGTATATCACCGCCGGCCGGATATAGAAGTTTGAAGCAAGCCGGCGCAGCAGCGCGCGTTCGCTTAGTCGCGCTGTCAGTTGCTCGGGCGCGATTTTTCGCTCTCGACACCATGCCCCACGCTCCGGCACGGGATCAGGCTCATGGATTGGTAACTCGGCCAGATTTACTTCGACTCGCGTAGTCAAGAGTTGAACCGCGTCCAACCCGCGGAGTTTGAATTCAGGCCAGAATCTTTGCCACTCGCTTTCGACCTCCGCTGGAGAAGCCGAAAGCTCGCAGAGCCGCGCATAGTCAAGCAGCAGTTGGGAGCGCGGCGTTCTTTCGCCACCCGAAGGCGTGCCCAACTTCATAATGCACGCCTCCGTCTCGAGCAGGTCAGCCACTTGCTCTGCGGTCAGCGCACGCTCAGACAGCCATTCCTTCTCATCCGCAGGGCATACGATCCGTTCACGGTCTCGAAACTCCTGGCGGCGGAGGTCGAGCTCCTCATCGGAAGGCGTGAGGTCGAGTCGCTGGGCGTAATCTCGAAGCCAGCAGGCCTCATTCGCCAGTTGCCGAACCCGCGGGTACTCCTCGGTCGAAAACTTCAATTGAGCCAGTGCCTCTTGCTCTCGGATGAAGCCGATCCTGGTCGGAACCCTTGCCTGTTCCACGTTCCACCGATACAGCAAACTCGTGCGATGGATGCGGGGACGCTCGAGAACGGGCCAGGGCTCACGGTCGCTCATCCGTGCGGCGATGGTCTTCAACAAGAGCTCGGAATCGGCCCGCTTGAGGTCGTGCCAATGGTGGTGAAAGTAGCTCTGGCAACTTTCCATCAGATCCCTCTCGACGGAGCGCTCTTCTGCGCGAGCGAAAATCCTTCTCAAGGTACGCTCGCCAAAATACATCTCTCGAGCGCAGTCGACAATGACATCGGCCGCCGAACGCGGGACGACGCCGGCCTCGGTCGCCCGCCGAAGGTTATGGCGCAGGTCGACGAGCGGCACGCTCAGCATCTTGTACCCCTCGGTTTCCGGCGCATGCTTCACGGCAACTTCGTCGTCGGCCTCGATCTCGCCGCTCGCGTACATCCGATAGATTTCGCCGACGCCTTCCATCCCGAACAGGTTGAGCTCCGCGGCCCGGAGCGCGCCAAAGCTCGAGCTCCCCAATACCCGCACACCCTTCTGGAGCGCTTGAAGGATTTCCTTATGGCGAACCGAGGCCACGGTCTCGTAGTAGCCGTCAATGATCGCCACGCACTCAACTCCCTCACTGAGGGCGTCAAGGACGTCGCCATGCTTGATGGGCGGCAAGAAGTGAGCGTCCAAAAGCGCCCTTCCCGCTTCGTGCGGCAGCGTCGGTCCGGTATAGACATGTACCCGCATCGTCAGCGCCCGTCCTCGGAGCCGGGATTCCCGATTGCGCTCGAGGGTGACCTGCCGGTACGTATCGCCGCGAGGGTGTGTGCGGGGATCTGCATCTTCGGTACTACGATTTTAACTACCGGAATTGCATAGTCGTGTCTCGTCAGATCCGCCAACAGCACCGAAGTGTCCAGTTTCTCTTTGAGAGTGGCAACGATCGTTTGCAAGTCGCGCTCGATGTAATCGTTCTCGAGGTTGGCTACGCTTTCGTAGTCAATCAGGCCGTTACGCTCGGCCAATTGTTGAGCGAGGCTTTGTTCGGTGAGCGATCGCCGAGGCATGCAGTATGAGGAGGCGTGTATGTCATCGCGGGCGGCCGAGATGAGAGTCGGCCGCTCCTGCAACACCTCGGTTAGCGCACGCAGAAGCGCGGTCTCGCGGCTTGGATGGCATCCGTAGCCTGACAGCAGCCCATAGGGATCGTCGAGTGAAACGCTCGCCTGAAACACCGGCAGGCCGAACTCCGAGCTTATGTCCTCGACGTAGACCTTGGCTCCCGCCCGCCGGCACCTCTCGATTAACTCTTTGCACAGTCGGGAAGTTATCGTTTCTGGCGCCACCAGGCGCCGCGGTCCTTTGCTTACGTAAATCGCATACTGCGTTATCGCATCGCGCTCGATGACTTCGCTCAAGCCGTGCAGTGCCGCCTCCAGGTGGCTATTGCCGCTGGCCAAGCCATTACTGGTAGCGGTAAAGCACGGAAAGCTGGCTCGCTGTTCCACACAGAAATCGAGATTCACCAGCTCTCGAGGCAGGTAGGTCGTGGTTTCGTTCGTGAGGTCTTCGCAGCGAATCCACTCGATGGGAATTTGATCGCATAAAAAGCTATCGGGCCTCAGTGAGAGCTGATACGGATCGTAGGTCAGCAAACCGTTTCGGTTCATCTCGCTGATGGAGGCGATTCGATCGCTACCGGGCAATTCTTCCGCATGCCAGACTTCAATCCCCTCCATGACGGCGGAGACCCTGGCTTGCATGGACGTCAGTCCCTTGCCATTGGATTGGGTAATGGTCCGGCTATTGGGACGAATCGCGGCGAACACCGGAACGCCGATACAGTCGAGCCACGTAAGGTCGGAAACTCTCGTGATTCCAAAGGCCGGCAACAAAGGGCGCACGCGCTCCCAGGTCTCCTCGGGAGAACAGATCCGCTCGGTGCCATACCGATAACTCTTCCGGAGTCGCGACTCCCGGAGTTGCTCGAAGAAGAGAGGCGTGCCCACTACCGAACGGGGGGAGGAAACAAGGAGACCCCTCCCCAGGGTCTCCATGTCCTCTAAGGGGAGGAATTCATAAAGAGGTGGGATTCAAAATCACAGCCGAGGACTTATAGACCGATGATGATTCCAGGCGCTACACGCTCTTCGAGCTCCTCGATTTCGAGCTCCACGACTTCCTGTACGGGCTGAACGGGCTTCTGATTTTCCACGGTCGACTCCTTCAATGAATGAAATTATCAATGAATCACGAACGTTATTTCGAATGAACTAATTCACGTATCTTCGAAACGAAACTCCTAGACCCAAAGAATGCCTCGCATTGGCTCCTCCTTTCCAACGGAACCTCGCACCGCCGTTCATGGCGCAGCCAGGCTTCCGTTTCGACCGGAACTGCAGAAATCTATTGTGGGATGCTGGAATGGCTTGGGACTCTTCGTCCTCGGGCAGGGCGGGCGATCATGAAAGGAAATGATGCTGAAATATAGTCCGAATCCCGCGAAGCTCGCTCTGCTTCTGGACCGTCCCCTCGTCGGCTTATCCCGAGGTCACCTCCTTGCCAGCCTGAGCTGGCGGTATATTTTGAATTTCCGATAAGGAAACTACTCCCCTTGTTCCCCCATTTCAGTGACGCGAATCACGAATTCGTCTAGTTATTTTCTCGCCCCCATCGCCGATAGAAATCTCTTCTCCATTCCAGAGGGCATGAGCGAACGGTGTCGGGCGCAGGTTCAGAACGCGATGGCGCGCCCCGAGAAGCGCATGCGGCACTACGAGATCCAGGACAGGAAGCTGCTCGTTGACGATGCGCTGCACCTCGAAATACGTTCTCTGCCGTGCATCCAAATCCAGCTCACCCATCTGGCGCACCATGAGCTCGTCGATGCGCGCCTCCCATGCAGTCGCGGGCGTCTTCTGCTGCGGGTTCCAGAGGTGGAGCGGGGCGTAGCTCAGCCACAGCCCCATTTCCGCCGAAGGGTCGGGGTCGGTCTGGGTGATCCCCAAAAGACAGGCGTCGTAGTCGAGCCTTCCCGTGATTCGCACGAGAAGGCTCGAGGCTTCGATGACCGAAGTCGGAGCATGGATCCCGATCCTCGCCAGGTCCTCCTGGATAAAGGCGCCAAGGCGTGCGTGCGATTCATTTCCGGCGGTGGTCAATACCGTGAAGCTCACCTCGCGGCCCTCTCCATCCCGAAGACGCCCTTCGTCGTCCCACGAGAAACCGGCCTCGGCCAGAAGCGTTCTGGCCGACGCGGGATCGTAGGCCGCTTCCGGCAGGGACTCGTCGTGCCAGAAAGAATTCGCGGGCGAGACCGGTCCCGCGGCGGGGGTCGCGAGGCCGGAAAATACCACCCTCGCCATCCCCCGGCGGTCGAGCGCGAGCGAAACCGCTCGCCGGAAACGCACGTCCCTGAACCACCGCCGCTTTTGCTCGTCGATGGGTGCCTCCGGGCCGAGATTGAACCAGAGCCTCTCGGAGAGGAGGCCGGGCCCGAGATCGAGGAGCTCGCGATCGAGGCTCCCTTCGTCGCGAAGCATCTCGAAAGCGTCGGGCGTAAGGAGATCCAGGAGGTCGAGCTCGCCCGAGCGGAAACGAAGGAGCCGCGCGTTCTCATCGGGTACGACCTCGAAAACCAGTCGCGAAAGCCGCGGGATTCGCCCGCCCTCGTCCCCGGCCCGAAAGTAGTGGGGATTCCTCTCGAGGACGATTCTCTCTCCCGGGACGTGCTCGGCGAGGACGAAAGGACCGAGCCCGACGATGCTCCAGACTTCCGCTCCGAGACCGGTATCGGCCGCAAGAGTACGCCGCCTCAGGCTCTCTTCCAGGAGGTGCGATGGAAGAATGGCGAGGCTGTCGAAGACGCGCTCGACGGTTGACGTCCTCCGGGGAAGGGTGAAGGCCACGGTGGTCTCGTCGACGACCTCGACGCCGAAAGGCTTTCCGTCGATCTGCGCCGAAGCAACGAGCGGGCTCCCGGTCGAACTCTCGTAGAGTGCCTCGAAAGTGAATGCCACGTCCTCGGCGCCGAACGGGTCGCCGTCGGAGAAGCACACCCCTTTCCTCAAGTGAAAGACGAGCCTCGTCCCGTCCTCGGAGAACTCCCACGACTCCGCGAGCGCCGGCTCCATCTCCTGGGTCTCGGGGTTGAGCCTGATGAGCGGTTCGTGCAGCTGATCGGCGATCATGTACGACACCCGATCCGAGGCCAGAAGCTGATTCCAGGTCTGAGGCTCGGTGTGGATGGCGACGCGGAGAATCGCGTCCTTCGTGGGTGGAACACTCGGCCGACAGCCAGCCGAGCCAGCCAAGAAAGCCAGGCCGACAAAGAGTCCGCTCCAACGCTTTTGGATCACGCGATCTCCGATTTTTCGGGAACCCTCCCCCGAGGGTGGCGGTCATCCTATCATTCCTGTCAATGTTTAGTGCGCTGGGGCCCCACCCCCAGCGCAATAAAATCAGGCGCCCTCCGGGCGCCGCCGCTCGGGGCCCCACCCCCAGCGCAATAAAATAGGCGCCCTTCCGCCTTCGCCCTTCGGGCTACGGCGGACCCGCCGAAGCCTTGCGAAGGCGGGCCAGGCGCTGCCGGTCGCCTCGCGACCGCGTTGCACCACGAAGGAGCCGGTTCTATAGTGAATCGACGTGCCAGGACTCCTCAACGCACTCAACATCCTGCTCCCCACGCTGTACGCGCTTTTGTGGGCCGATTACGCGCTCCTGTTCTTCCGAAACGACCCCTTCGCCGAGAAGACCGCGCCTCTCCTTCTCCGAATCACCATGGCGCTCCACGGGCTCTTTCTCGCGCTCTGGACGATCTCGTACCAGCACTTCCCCATCGCCAGCGTCTTCGAGGCCAACTCGGTCCTCGCCTTCTCGGTCGGGACGCTTTACCTGTTGATCGAAGCCCGCATCGGCGTGCGCACTACGGGCTTTTTCATCATCGGGATCGTCTTCGCCTTCCAGCTCGTCTCCTCGGCCTTCGTCGAGCCGCCCGAGACCTTCAGCACGCTCCTCTGGGAGCCGGCGTTCATGCTCCACGTCGTCTCCGCGCTTCTCGGCTACTCCGGCCTCGCGGTCTCGGCGGTCTACGGCCTGCTTTACCTGATGCTCTTCTACGACATCAAACAGCACCGCTTCGGGCTTCTCTACAAACAGCTCCCCTCGCTCGAGATCATGGCGAGCTTCACCTACCGCTCGGCGTCTCTCGGGCTCCTGTTCCTGACCGTCGCCATGGTCGGCGGGTTCGCGCTCCTGATGCAGGTCTACGGCACGTATTGGAGCTGGGACCCGAAGCTCATGACCACCTGCCTCGCCTGGCTCATCTACAGCCTCGGGCTCGGGGCGAGCCGCCTCTGGGGGTGGTCCCCCAAACGCGTCGCCTTCACCTCTATCGCCGGATTCACCGTGATTCTCTTTTCTCTGGTGATCGTGAACCTGGTCCTCACAAGGTTTCACCTCTTTGTTTGACATGGACCTCATCGTCGTCGGCCTCAACCACCGCACGGCGCCTCTCGAGGTGCGCGAGCGCGTGACCTTCGACGAGCGCGAGGTCCAGGAAACACTCTCGCGCGCTCGAAGCGAGCGGGTGCTCTCGGAGGCGATCCTCCTCTCGACCTGCAATCGGACGGAGTTCTACGGCCTTTCGACCGACAACGGGGCCGCGGAGATGTACATCCGCGGGCTCATTGCCGCGGCCAAGCACGTGGATCTGACCGCGCACCCCGGCTACGCCTACACGCTCACCAGGCTCGAGTCCGTCCGCCATCTGTTGCGCGTCGCCGCGGGCCTCGATTCGCTGGTCCTGGGCGAGTCCCAGATCCTGGGCCAGGTCCGGCGCGCCCACGAGCTCTCCCTCGAGAGCGGCGCCTGCGGCCTCACGATGAACCGGCTCCTCCAGAGCGCCATCCTGGTCGGCCGGCGCGTCCGCAACGAGACCGCCCTCGGCGCCGGAGCGGTGTCGGTCGCGAGCGCCGCTGCCGAGCTCGCGGGCAAGATCTTCGAGGATCTCTCCGCCCGGTCGGTCCTCCTCATCGGCGTCGGGGAAATGGGGACCTTGACCGCGCGGCACATGGTCGAGCGCGGCGTCAAGAAGCTCACCATCGCGAACCGGACTTTCCACAAGGCGGAGGCGCTGGCCCGCGAGCTCGGGGGGACAGCGCTGCCTCTCGATCGGCTGGAGTCCGCGCTCGCCGACGCCGACATCGCCATCAGCTCGACGGGCGCGACCGCCCCTATCGTGAGCCGGAGCCTCATGCAGTCGATCGTCTCTAGAAGGGGGGCGAAACCCATCTTCATCATCGATATCGCCGTCCCTCGCGACTTCGAGGCATCGATTGGCGCCCTCGATGGTGTCTTCCTTCACGACATCGACGACATGAACCTCCTCGTCGATCGCAACCTGGTCAAAAGGCGCGCGGAGATCCCGAAAGCGGAGACCATCGTCGAGCACGAGGTCGAGGCGTTCGTCGCCTGGCGAGGCTCGCTCGCCGCGACCCCGATCATCAAGAGACTTCGCGAGCGGGTAGAGGAGCTGCGCTCGCAGGAGGTCGAGCGCCACCGCAAGCGCTTCTGCGGTGCCGACCGCGAGCAGGTGGACCTCCTCACCGAGAGCCTCGTGAACAAGATCCTGCACTCGGTCATGAGCCGCGTGCGGGAGTGGAGCGACGAGGGCGATCTGGGCGCTCTGCGCATCGACACGCTGTACGAGGCCTTCGACCTCGATCGACCGGGCCCCGACGACGAGGAATAGGACCCTAAACATAAAATACCATGCCCCGAATTCGGGTCGGCACCCGCGGGAGTCGCCTGGCGCTGGTGCAAGCTCATTCGATCGTCGACGCGATCCGCGAAAGGCACCCCGGGGTTGCGGTCGACGTCGAGATCATCGAGACCCAGGGAGATAGAGTCCTCGACCGCCCCCTCAGCGCCATCGGCGATGCCGGCGTCTTCATCAAAGAGATCGAGACCGCGCTCCTCGAGGATCGGGTCGACCTCGCCGTCCACAGCATGAAGGATCTTCCGTCGAGGCTCACGGACGGTCTCGCGCTCGCCGCCACCACCGAAAGAGTCGACCCGCGGGACGTTCTCGTGGCGCGGAGCGCGTCGAGCCTCGAAACGTTGCCGCGGGGGGGCACGGTAGCTACGGGAAGCCTGAGGCGCCGCTCCCAGCTTCTCGCTCTAAGGCCCGACCTGAACGTCGAAGACCTGCGGGGAAACGTGCCCACGCGGCTCGAGAAGTTCGACCGATCGGCTTGGGACGCGATCCTTCTCGCCGGCGCGGGACTCGAACGGCTCGGGCTCAAAAGCCGCATCCGTTGCTACATTCCCTTCGAGAGCATGCTGCCCGCCGCGGGGCAGGGTGCGCTCGCCCTCGAAACTCGCGCTTCGGACCGCGAGCTAAAGGAGACCGTCCGGTTCTTGAGCCACGCTCCCACCGAACGGGCGGTGGTCGCGGAGCGCTCTTTCCTGGCGCGGCTCGAAGGCGGCTGCCAGGTGCCCATCGCAGCCTACGCGGAAATTCGGGAGGGCTCGCTTTCGCTTCGGGGCTACGTCGGCGCCGTCGACGGGAGCCGCCACCTCCGCCGCGAGATCGAAGGCGACGCCTCCCGCGCGGAAGATCTCGGGCTCGAGCTCGCGGAGTTGATGCTTTTGGAGGGAGGGGCCAGAATCATCCGCCAAAACGCCCAGAACGCCCAGAACGGAGACCCCGTGTGACGGAACCGCTTCCTCTCGCGGGCCGCACCATTCTCGTGACTCGCCCGCGCCGCCAATCCCAGCCGCTCGCGGACGCCCTTCGCCGCCTCGGAGCGACGGTCGTCGAGGCGCCCGCGATCGCGATCGAACCTCCATCCGACTTGCGCCCCCTCGACGAAGCTCTCGGCGGCCTCGCGGCCTACGACTGGGTGGTGTTCACGAGCGTCAACGGCGTCGAGGCGTTCTTCGACCGCCTCTCCGAAGTGCTGCCTCGGACGCCCTGGTCTTCACGGAAGCTCGCCGCCATCGGCCCCGCGACCGCGAAGAGCTTGCGCGAGCGGGGGTTCGAAGCGGAAGTCGTACCCGAAAAGTTCGTGGCCGAAGAGGTGTTCCGCGCGATCGCCGGCCGCGGCGAGGTCTCGGGCAAGCGCTTTCTCCTCCCGAGCGCCGACATCGCCCGCGAGGCGCTCCCGGATCTGTTGAGAGCCTCGGGAGCGATCGTGGACGTGGTCGTCGCCTATCGAACCGTTGCCGCCGAAGAAGAGATGCGAGGGGCGTCGGAGCTGGTCGAGCGGGGCGAGGTGGACATGGTGACGTTCACCTCCGCTTCGACCGCGAGGAGCTTCTTCGCCAAAACCGGCCGAAGCACCGCCCTCGACCGCGTCAGAGCCGCGAGCATCGGCCCCATCACCTCGAACGCGCTTCGAAGCCTCGGGGTCTCGCCCGCGGTGGAAGCGGAGCGGTTCACGACCGAGGGTCTGATCGAGGCCATCGTTCGGTACTACCGCCGGAACTGATATCCTTTCACCCATGGATTCCCTGCGTCCCATCGATCCCACGGATCGCAGCGAAGAGCTTTACCGCGAGTCGCTCCAATACATGCCCGGGGGTGTCAACTCGCCGGTGCGCGCCTTCCGGGGTCTCGGCATCGCTCCGCGCTTCATCGCCGAGGGACACGGCTCTCGCATCCGGGACGAGGACGGCCGGGAGTACATCGACTACATCGGCGCCTACGGACCTCTCATTCTGGGGCACGGCCATCCCGCGGTCGTCGCGGCGGTCGAACGGGCGCTCGCTCGCGGCACGAGCTTCGGCGCGCCCACGGCGCTAGAGCTCGAGCTGGCGAAGAAAATCTGCGCTCTCATGCCGTCGGTCGAGAAGGTGCGGATGGTAAGCTCCGGCACCGAAGCGACGATGTCCGCGATTCGACTCGCGCGGGCAGCGACGGGCCGGGACGGCATCCTCAAGTTCGAGGGCTGCTATCACGGTCATGGAGATTCGTTCCTGATCCGCGCCGGCTCGGGGGCTTTGACGTTCGGAGTGCCCGATAGCCCCGGGGTCCCCGAGGCGCTCGCCTCTCTCACCGCAATCGCGCGCTACAACGACCTGGACTCGGTCGCGCAGGTCTTCGAGGCCCGGAAAGGGCACATCGCGGCGCTCATCGTGGAGCCGGTCGCGGGCAACATGGGCGTCGTTCGTCCGGCGGACGGGTTTCTTCAGGGGCTTCGAGATCTATGCGATCGGGCGGGAGCTCTCCTGATCTTCGACGAGGTCATGACGGGTTTCCGCGTCGCTCCGGGCGGCGCCCAGGAGCTCTACGGAGTCCGTGCCGATTTGACGACGCTCGGGAAGGTGATCGGAGGCGGACTCCCGGTTGGCGCCTACGGCGGCCGGCGAGATCTCATGGAGCTCATCGCCCCCGCGGGCCCCGTGTACCAGGCGGGGACTCTTTCGGGAAACCCGCTCGCGATGAGCGCCGGGCTGGCACAGCTCGAAGCCATGGAAGAGTCGAACGGCTGGGAACGGCTCGAGCGCAGCGGAAGGCACCTGGAGGAAGGCCTCCTCGAGATCCTCTCCGAGCGGGGACTGCCGTTCGCCGTCAACCGCGTCGGCTCGATGCTGACACTTTTCTTCTCCGAGGGACCGGTTTCCGACTTCGAGACCGCGACCCGCTCCGATACAAAGCGCCACGCGGTCTTCTTCCGCGAGATGCTCGAACGAGGAGTTCATCTTCCGCCCTCTCAGTACGAGGCACTCTTCATCTCACTCGCTCATGAGATCGAGGACCTCGATCGAACTCTCGAGGCCGCGCGCGAGAGCTTGCGACGGGTCTAGTCCATCTCCAGCCAGATTTCGGCCCCTTCCATCCGAACGGAGTAGACCCTCACCTTCGAGAGCGGATTCACCGGGGAGCAGCCGGTCTTCAGGTCGAACTGCCACTGATGCCAGGGGCACAGGACCACTCCTCTATCGATGGCCCCGTCGTGGAGGGGTCCGCCGCGATGGGGGCAGGTCTCGTCGAGCGCGAACACCTCGCCCTGGTGGCGAAAGAGAGCGATCCTCTTCTCTCCCACATCGACGGCGATACCACCACTCTCAGGGATGTCGGCGATCGAAGCCACCCGGTGACGCATCTACCGCGCGGACGCGCGGACTCTCTCGAAGGCCTCTTCGGTCAGCTCGCGGCAGCCGAGCCGCGGAGGCTCGCCATTCTCCGACCGGTGGAAATCCGAGCCCCCCGTCGGGAGGAGCCCGAGACTCGAGGCGAGGGCGTCGTACTCGGCCGCCTTCTCGGGAGTATGGTCCTTGTGAAACACCTCGATCGCCTGGAGGCCGTCGTCGACCATGCGCGGGATCAAGCTGTCGTCGCGAAGGTGGACGGGGTGAGCCAGGGAAGCGACGCCCCCGGCGCCGCGAATGAGCTCGACGGCATCCCGGAGCGTGACCTTGTCGTACCCTACGTACGCGAGACAGTCCTGACCCAGGTAGCGCTCGAAGGCCTCGCTCATCGTCCGCACCACTCCCTGAGCGACGAGCACCTCGGCGACGTGAGGGCGCCCCACGGTCCCGTGGCTGGAGCGGGCGAACACCGCCTCGGCGTCGATCTCGATGCCGAGACGGGCGAGCTTCCGGACCATTTCGTGCACGCGCTCGATGCGGCGTTTACCCGCCTCGGCGAAAAACTTCGCGAGCCACGGCTCGCGGTACTCGATGAAGAGACCGAGAACGTGAACCGAGGCCTCGCCGAAGTTCGCGCTCACCTCGACCCCGGGGACGAGCTCCATTCCGAGGGCCGCCGCCTCCTCCATCGCCGCTGGAATTCCCTCGACGGTGTCGTGGTCGGTGACGGCGAACGCTCTCAGGCCCGAGGACTTCGCCACCTGCACGAGCTCCCGAGGCTCGAGCTTGCCGTCGGAAGCCGTCGTATGCAGGTGCAGGTCGTAGAGCGCTCGCGTTTCCATCGGTTTCGCCGCCTCGCGATGCCGAACCGTTCATACTAACACGCTCTGCCGTTCTTGACACTGCCTCGCGGCGCTCGCTATACTGATGTCTGAGCTTTTTGGTCGGATTTAAACTTTTCCGGGACCCCTTCTGTTCCCGAGGAGACTAGGTCGATGCTCAAGATTACGTCTATGGCCGCCACGAAAGTGCAGGAGTTCCTCCAGCAGAATGGTCGCCCCGAGGCCGGACTCCGGGTCCGGGTCGTCGGCGGCGGATGCTCGGGCTTCAGTTATCAGCTCGCTCTCGACGACGCCGCGGCGACCGGGGACGAGGTATTCGAGCAGAACGGCGTTCGGTTCTTCGTCGACCCTCGAAGCAACCTGTATCTGGACGGGACCGAGATCGATTACGTAGACGACATCATGGGCTCGGGCTTCAAGTTCAAAAACCCGAACTCGACCGGAAGCTGCGGCTGCGGCGAGTCGTTCCAGGTCTGAAATAGCCCTTCGACAACCTCCCGGCTCCGGCTCTCACGCCGCGATCCTCATCGAGGGCCGGCCGTTTCTCGTTCCTGCCCGAGAGACTCTCCTCGCCTGCATTCAAGATATAGTAAAAGTGGAATTTCCCGTCCTGGGAAGGTTCTGCTGGAACAACGAGTGCGGCAACTGCGAGCTCAGCGTGAAGTCGAGAGAGTCACTCTTCCCCGTCCGGGCTCGCGGCTGCCAGACCGTGGTCGAAGAGGGCATGGAGCTCACGGAGCTCACCCCCGAGCTCTCGTACTTCCTACGGCACAAGCTCCGCTGAGACCCGAGCAGGAGCCCTCATCCCGAGCGCAGGGCGAGCGAAGCGAGTCCGCCTCCGGCCTTTGGGCTTCGGCGGACCTGCCGAAGCGTTGCGAAGGCGCGCCGGGACTCGAGAAGCGCTGGGGGTGGGGCCAAAGCGCACTCATTGAAGAGAGTGCGCGCGCGAAGAGCGCGCGCACTGAAATATGATCGCGCAGGTGACCTCGGCGCTCGCCGGCCATCTTGCCGCCGGCGGTCTCCTGCTCGCGGCGGTCCTCTCGCTCTTTCATCGTCTTCCCGTGGGCTTCCTGCGCTTCTGCACTTCCTCGAGCGCGCTTCTCGCCGCCTTCGCCGCGATGCCGAGCTCGTCCGAGACCCGCGTGCGACTCCTGTGGGCCGCCCTGAGCTTCGTCGCCGCGGTCTGGTACCTGACGATGGCCGCGCGCGGTGAAAGCCAGAAGCTCCTCGCGGTTCTCGCGGCCGCCACGGCCGTTCTCGTTCTCGTGTTTACCACGGGCTCGAGCGCCGCGACCACGATGTGGGTCGCGGTCCCCTCGAGCCTGAGCTCGGCGCTCCTCCTGGGCGCGGTCGCGGTGACGATGGTCCTCGGGCACTGGTATCTCGTCGACACCAGTCTTTCGATTGCGCCGCTCCGCGACGGAGCGCTCTTTGTCTCGCTCGCGGTCGCGGCGCGATGGGCGGCGGTCGTCGCCGCCCTCGTTTTCGGAGGCTGGGAGATTCTTCGAATAGGCCGCGCCGCGGACGTCATCTTCTCGACGAACGGGCTCTTCTTTCTCTTCCGCAGCCTCATGGGACTGGGCGCCCCGCTTCTCCTCGCCGGCCTCATCTGGCAGACGGTGAAGATCCGCTCCACCCAATCGGCGACGGGGCTCCTCTACGTGCTTCTGATCCTCGTCCTCTTTGGAGAGCTGATCTCGACTTTTCTTCGGGTCTCCACGGGCCATCCGTTATGAGCGGGCCCCAGGTCGGCTTCTTCTGCGGCTCCTGCCGCCGCTACAACGTCTACGCGGTTCCGCTTGCGGGCGACGCGGGACTCTGCGTCGAGTGCGGCCACCGGGACTCGCCCGCGCCGAGCGCGAGCCTTCTCGCCTTCGGTCCCATCGACCGATGCCCGCAGTGCGAGAACCTCTACTTCTATACGCGAAAGGATTTTCCGCAGCAGCTGGGATGCGCCGCGGTGACCGCGACGATCGTGCTATCGAGCGTCGCCTACGCGCTCTGGGACGTGCCGGCGGCGGTCGCCGTCCTCGCGCTCGCGAGCCTCGCCGACCTCGCGCTGTACCATCGCCTCTCGGAGGTGACGGTCTGCTACCGCTGTCACGCCGAGCTCCGGGGTTTCGCTCCGAGTCCCGAGCATGGCCCGTTCGACATGCATCGGGCTGAAGAGTACGACGCTTGAGGCCGGGAGCTCGAAGTCTATCGAGGCTCGATGGCGACCGGACCCTGGCGGATGTCCTGGACGTGGAGGGGAGATTTCAGCATGTCCGCCATGGTGACGCTCTTGAGGAATCCGACCATCTGTCCCTGGGCCTGCGTCCACACGTTCTGCATCTCGCAGCTATCCAGGATGGTGCAGTCGTCGTGATGGCCTTCGACGCACTTGTTGAGCCGAAGCGGCCCCTCGACGCACTCGATAACCTCGAGGAACGTGATCTCCCCCGGGGGCCTAGCGAGAGCGTAGCCTCCGTGGGCGCCCTGCTGCGACTTCACGACACCGCGATTCGCGAGAAGCGGCAGGATCTGCGCCAGAAACGCCTGAGGGATTCCCTTGGCTTTCGCGATCTCGCTTACCCGGCCGTAGCGTTCGGGCGAGATGCGGGCGAGGTAGATAACGGCCCTAAGCGCGTAGTCGCTTTTTCGTGAAAGCTCCAGCATGGTCGAACGGGTGTCAGCCGCCTCTAAATTATATCGCATGGCCAGCCTCCAGGGGCAAAGCAGTGTGAAGCTCATCATTTTCGATCTCGACGGGACCCTCGTGGATTCGGGGGAGGACATCGCCCGCTCGGTGAACGAGCTCCTCGAGAGGAGCGGGAGCACCGCCCTCCCCCACGCGCGGATCCTGAGCTACGTGGGAGACGGCGTGCGGAAGCTCCTCGAGCGCAGCCTCGGTGAGGCCTCTGACCCGGAGCTTTTGCGCGCCGAGGCGCTCTACCTTTCGATCTACCGGCGGAGACTCCTCGAGACCACCCGCCCGTATCCGGGTGTGGTGCCCGCGCTCGAAGGGCTCCACCGGAAGCATCCGCTCGCGGTTCTGACCAATAAACCCATCGCGGAGAGTCTTACGATCCTCGAAGGGCTCGGCCTCCGGCGGTTTTTCCGCGTGGTGTGCGGCGGGGACTCGTTCGCGCGCAAGAAGCCCGACCCCATCGGTGTGCGGTTCTTGCAGGAGGAGGTGTCCGCTCCCGCTGGCGAGACGCTCCTGGTGGGGGATTCGACGGTCGACTTGTCGACCGCGCGAAACGCGGGAATTCGCTCGTGCCTCGTCCGCTATGGCCTGGGGCCGTGGAACGAGGCAGTGGAGCGGCCCGACTTCCTCGTCGACGACTTACGCGAGCTTCTGTCCCTTGTCCAAAGTGAATCGAGAGAACCGTGAGCTTTGCCCCCTTTGCCCTCTTTGCCCTCTTTGCTCTCTTTGCAAGGTCCGGAGCACCGGTGCTACTCTTTCTGTTACCTGTCCCTTAACCTTCCGGGGATATAGTGCCGCCATCGATTCTGATCGTCGACGACGAAGAGACCGTTCGCCAGACTTTCCGCGACGTCCTCGAAGCGGAAGGTTACGATGTGACCACCTCGTCCAGCTTCATCGAGGCGAAGGAGCTCCTGCGCGATGCGCGGTTCGACGTCGCCCTCACCGACCTGATGCTGCCGCGCGAGAGCGGAATGTCCATTCTCGGCTACGTTCACGAGCACGATACGGAGATGAGCGTCGTGATGGTGACGGGGCATCCCGATCTCTCCACCGCCGTCGAGGCGTTGAAGCAAGGAGCCTACGATTACCTCGGCAAGCCCGTAACGAGGCAGGCGCTCCTCGCAGTGGTGGAGCGCGCGTGCGAGCGAGCGGCGCTCCTGAGGGAGAAGAGGCGCCTCGAGGCCGAGAACCTGGACTACCAGCGCTCCCTGGAAGAAAAAGTGCGAGAACGCACCGCCCGGTTGAGAGAGTCGGAGAGCCGCTATCGCGATCTTTTCCAGGAAACCAGGGGCGCCTACGACGAGCTCAAGAGCACCCAGGAAAAGCTCATCCGGACCGAACGACTGGCGGCGGTGGGAGAGCTCGCGGCCCAGATCGCGCACGAGATTCGAAACCCGCTGGGCGCGATCTCGAACTCAGTTGGCGTCCTCCGGCGCGATCTCGACCTCCGGGGCGACGATCGAAGACTTCTCGAAGTGGTGCACGAAGAGGCGGAGCGGCTCGAGAGCATCATCGCCGACTTCCTGAAGTTCGCCAAACCCAGACCGATTCATCGCACACCCCAGAATCTCGCGGAGCTTCTCGACGATCTGCTGCTGCTCCTGGCCCAGAAGGGGCCTTTAGGGCGCGCTCAGGGAAAGCGGAAGAGCCAGGTCCGCATCGAGAAGTATTACGACCCCGGGCTCCCCATCGCGGGCCTGGACGCCGGTCAGACCCGTGAGGCTCTCTGGAACCTCCTGGTCAACGCGGTCGAGGCCATGCCCGAGGGAGGCGTCCTCACGGTTCGAGTGCAGCGCTCGGAAGAAGGCGACGTCGAGGTCATCGTCTCCGACACCGGAAAAGGCATCCGCCCCGAGGACCGGGAGAAGATTTTCGAGCCGTTTCACACTACCAAAGCCGACGGCACTGGCCTGGGTCTCGCCATCGTGCAGCGGGTGGTCGATGCCCACGCGGGAGCTGTCGATGTTTCGAGCGAAGAGGGGAAGGGAAGCTCTTTCCGGCTGCGCTTCCCGTTAGGTTCTCCGTTAGGTTCCGATGAGCGTCAATCGATCCCGACAAGTCGCTGAAAAGGCCGAAGAGAGCCGGGCCCCCGCGGTCTCGGTGCTCGTGGTGGACGACCAGGCCGCGATTCGCGAGTCGATGGTCATCACCTTCCGGCGGGAAGGCTACGCCGTCGAGTCCGCGGAGAGCGGCGAAGAGGCCCTCGATCTTCTCTACCGAAAACCGTTCGATCTCGTGGTGACCGACTTGCGGCTCACGGGGATCAACGGGATCGAGGTGCTCCGGCGAACGAAGGAGCTCTTCCCCGACACCGAAGTGGTGGTGATGACGGCCTACGGCACCATCGAGGGCGCCGTCGAAGCGATCAAGACCGGAGCCTACGACTACCTCACCAAGCCGTTCCAGCCCGAGGAGCTCACACTCGTCTCCGAGCGGGCGCTCGAGCGGAAGGGGCTCACCCAGCGGGTCAGGCTCCTGGAGCAAGCGGTTCGCGGCCGGCACCCCTTCGAGGAGATCGTCTTCGCGTCTACGGGCATGAGCGAAGTGCTGAAGATGATCGAGCAGGTGGCGCGGCTGAACTCTACCATCCTCATCACTGGAGAGAGCGGCACCGGCAAGGAGCTCGCCGCCCGCGCCCTTCACGCGCTCTCGCCCCGCAACGACAAGCCTCTGGTCATCGTGAACTGCGGCGCGATCCCCGAGAACCTCCAGGAGAGCGAGCTGTTCGGACATACCAAGGGCTCGTTCACCGGGGCCCACGCCGACAAGCGCGGGCTCTTCGACGAGGCCCACGGAGGAACCGCCTTTCTGGACGAGGTCGGAGAGCTCACTCCCATGGCGCAGGTGAAGATGCTGCGGTTTCTCCAGGACGGCGAGGTCCGGCGAGTAGGCACGACCACCAGTCGGAACCTGGACGTGCGGATCATCGCGGCGACCAACCGCGACCTCGAGAAGAGCGTCAAGGAGGGAACCTTCCGGGAGGACCTGTTCTACCGCCTGAACGTGATCCCAATCGAGCTCCCGCCGTTGCGCGACCGCCCCGAGGACATCCCTCCTCTGGCGCAGCATTTCGTGAGGCGCATCTCGGTTCGGATGGGTGCGTCTCAACCTCCCGCGATCTCTCCCCGTGCCATGGACCTCCTGATGAAGCAGCCCTGGCGAGGCAACGTGCGCGAGCTCGAGAACATCATCGAGCGAGCGGCGGCGCTCGACCGCGATGGGATCCTCGGGATGGACGACCTCCCGTTCGGCGACTTTCAGAGGAGCGAGGACCGGATCATCGACCGCGCGCGCAAGGGCGTGTTGAGCCTCGCCGAGCTCGAAAGGGAGTACATCCTGGAAGTCCTCGCCGAGTGCGGAGCCAGCAGAAAGAACACGGCAAAGCGGCTGGGAATCACGACGGCCACCCTCTGGCGCAAGCTGAAACAGTACGAGAAGGAGCCTTCAACTCACTGATCTCTGATTACTCTTCCGGGACCTTCGCGGTCGGGTCCACCGATTTCGCTTGTTCGAACACTTTTCTCGCCCTGAGGTGCAGGCCGAGTTCCTGGTAGAGGCTCCCGAGCGCCAGGAAGTAGTCGGCTTTCCACGGATCCAGGTTCGTCGCGATGCGGAGATTCTTCTCCGCGTCCTGACGCCACTTGGGGTTCTTCGATAGAGCGAGCCCAAGGAGATGGTAGATGTCCGCCCGCTCCGGAGCCTTGTCGATCGCCTGCTGGCAAAGCTGGACCGCGTTCCAGAAATCGGACGCCGTATAGGCCTGCTGCGCGCGCCGAAATAGAGAGCTCGCCTCGGCCGCGTCTCCCGCGGAGCGGCCGACGGCCCCTCCCCGCGACGGAATCGAGGACTTCCGCGATGCCTGGTAGAGCCCGTCTTTCTCCGCGAGAGCCTCGTATCCGGCCCGGGCCGAGGAGGTGAGGATCTCCTTCGCCTCGCTGAAGCGGCGAAAGACGTAGGAGAGCTTCTCCTGGAAATCGGGCGCGGGAATGCGCCGGAATCGGTCGGGGTGAAACCGTTTCACTCCGCGAAAAAAGGCTTGCTGGATCTCCTCGAGCCCGGAGCCCTGTGGGATCTCGAGGACCTCCCAGTGATTGCGTGAGGGGAATTCTTGAAACAGCCGCTCGACCTCCTCCCGCTCGCCGTCGAGCCCGCTCGCGACGGCCGGCGCCGGCGATTCCCGGACCGGAGGTGGCTGTTCCCGCTCTTTCGGCTCTTTCAGCGGCTCGTCCCCTTCGGGCTCGATGAGATCGGCCGTGAGAAGCCCAATGAGGGTGCGCGCGGTCATCTCCTCCGAGAGCGGGCTCACGGTGAAGATGTCCTTCGCCGTCTGGGTCCCGTCGACGCGCGAGAGCACGAACGCTTCCTCGGGCTTCAGATTGACGTCCTGGAACCGCTTCAGCGGATCTTTCGGAAAGCCCAGTTTGCGGCCGTCGCTCTTCAACGAATCGATCTCCTTGTCGAGCGAGGGGGCCCTCCGAGCGGCCTCCATCAGGATGTCGGCGACGGAGATCGGCACGCCAACGAAGCTGTCGACGGTGGTCAGGTTCGAGAACGATAGGCGCTTCGGAGGGGTGATGAGCTGGGTGCAGGCGATGTCGAGAAGCTGCAGCCGGACGAATGCCTCGATCTCTTCCTGGCCGATGATGTTGAGCTCCGCCAGAATCTCACCGAGCTTCCAGCCGCTCTTGATGAAATGAGAGGCATCCTCGAACTGCTTGCGGGTGATGCGCCCGTGGCGCATCATGACCTCGCCCAGCCGATCCTGTTCGAGGCTCGAACGGGCGCCGACGACGAAACCCGAGATGAAGTAGACGGCGCGGCGGGCCTCTCCGGCTTCGCACGTCAAAACACCCGTCCGCTTGCTGCAATAGAGCTTCTTGAATGTTTCGGCGACTTGCTGGTTCACGAGGATCGAGCGAAAGCCCTCTTGGTCGGGACGGCATACAGCCGACCCCCGACGGACCGGTTATCGTTTCCTGGTATGAGGAAATGGTAGCAGATTCCAGCCCAGTCGGTCACGGTCCCCTCGTCGTCGGTCACCATGAAAACACATTTCATTATTAAATACCGGTTGCGGGCGAAGGGATTTCAATTTTGAATTACACGCCTGTTCAATCCCGCGATGGAGACTGTAAGTGTCTCAATCTAATGACTCACGCTTCTTTGTGACGAATGGCACAGACCTTGCTCTTACTGGCGACCGAGAACGTATTGGCGTCGCTCCCCAATCTCGACGCCAACCCCGGGAGGTGCCCCCCGCACCGCCTCCCGGGGATAACTTTTTTAGGGCACCTTTTTCAAACCAATAGGTCCTGATTCCATCTCCCCATCTCCTCCCATCTCCCCATCCCCTTTTGCATTTTCTTCGTTGTGTTAGAGTCACTCTGAAATATTAGTGTATTGCGATAAGATAAGCTTATTTAAATACACTAAGTTTACTTGACTCTTGCTTCCAACAGGTCTATAGTACAGGCAGGCACTCGCGAGGAGCGTGGTGCCCAATCTATTGAAAACACAAGGAGTAGCGAACAAAGTGGCGAAAGCGATCGGAATCGATCTGGGAACGACGAACTCCGTGGTCTCGGTGATGGAAGGAGGCGAGCCCTCGGTCATTGTCAACTCGGAGGGCGATCGGGTGACCCCGAGCGTCGTCGCCTTCGGCAAGGACGGCCAGCGCCTCGTGGGTCAGGTAGCGCGCCGGCAGGCGATCACCAACCCCGAGAACACTATTTACTCGATCAAGCGGTTCATGGGCCGGCGCTTCGACGAGGTGAAGAAGGAAATCGCGATGGTGCCGTTCTCTGTCGAGTCCGGCCCGAGCGGTGACGTCCGGGTAAAGGCCGGAGGAAAGCAGCATTCTCCGCCGGAAATCTCCGCCGTCGTGCTCTCGAAGCTGAAGCAGGCGGCGGAGGACTACCTCGGCGAGAAAGTCATCGACGCGGTCATCACCGTTCCCGCCTACTTCAACGACGCCCAGCGTCAGGCGACGAAAGACGCCGGCAAGATCGCCGGGCTCAACGTGCTTCGCATCATCAACGAGCCCACGGCCGCGGCCCTCGCCTACGGCCTCGACAAGAAGAAGGAAGAGACCATCGCCGTCTACGACTTCGGCGGCGGCACTTTCGACGTCTCGGTCCTCGAAGTCGGCGACGGCGTCATCGAGGTGAAGGCCACGAACGGCGACACCCACCTCGGAGGAGACGACCTGGACCAGCGGATCATCGAGTGGATGATTCAGGAGTTCAAGAAAGACCAGGGCATCGATTTGGCCGCCGACAAAATGGCTCTGCAGCGGCTCAAAGAGGCCGCGGAGAGGGCCAAGATCGAGCTCTCGAGCTCCGTCGAGACGGAGATCAACCTGCCCTTCGTGACCGCGAACGCCTCGGGCCCGAAGCATCTGCAGATGAAGCTCACGCGGGCGCAGTTCGAGAAGCTCGTCGACGACCTCCTCGAGAGGACTCTCGAGCCCGCGCGGCAGGCGCTCAAGGACGCCGGACTCGAGCCCAAGGACATCGACGAGGTGGTCCTCGTCGGCGGCTCGACCCGGATCCCGAAAGTCCAGGAGCTCGTGCAGTCCCTCTTTGGCAGGGAGCCCCACAAAGGGGTCAACCCCGACGAGGTGGTCGCGATCGGCGCCGCCATCCAGGCGGGTGTCTTGCAGGGAGACGTGAAGGACGTTCTGCTCCTCGACGTGACCCCGCTCTCTCTCGGAATCGAGACGCTCGGCGGGGTCGCGACGCGGCTCATCGAGCGCAATACCACGATTCCCGTGAGGAAGAGCGAAGTGTTCTCGACGGCCGCCGACAGCCAGACGACCGTCGCTGTCCACGTGCTCCAGGGCGAGCGGGAGATGGCCAAAGACAACCGGACCCTCGGAGAGTTTCAGCTGGTGGGCATTCCGCCGGCCCCCCGGGGAGTTCCTCAAATCGAGGTCACGTTCGACATCGACGCCAACGGCATCGTGAACGTCTCGGCCAAGGATCTCGCGACGGGCAAAGAGCAGAAGATCACCATCACCAGCTCGAGCGGCCTCAGCAAATCGGAGATCGACCGCATGGTGAAGGAAGCCGAGTCGAACCGTGATTCCGATCGGAAGAACCGCGAGGAGATCGAGGCGAGAAACCAGCTCGGTAGCGTGGTGTTCACCACGGAGCGCACGTTGAACGAGAACCGCGCCGAGCTCGATGGCTCGCTGGCCCGCGACGTCGAGGACGCTCTCGCGCAGGCGAAGCGGACGCTCGAGAGCGGAGACGCGGCGAGCTTGAGAAGCGCTTCCGACACGCTCACCAAAGCGGCTCACCGCATGGCGGAAGTGCTGTACCAGAAGAAGGCGGGCGGCGAAAAGCCGTCCGGAAGCGGAGCCGCCCCCACCCAAAACAAGGAGGCGGAGGACGTGGTGGACGCGGAGTACACCGAAGTCAACTGAGCGTTCCAGACTCTAAATCACCGAGTGCTTCTTCCCGACCCGGGTGAAGGCCTCGATGGCTCGGTCTACCTGGTCGCGGGTATGGGCCGCGGAGAGCTGCACCCGGATCCGGGCCTGACCTTTCGGCACCACGGGATAGCTGAAGCCGACGACGTAGATCCCTTCTTCCAACATGTCCTTCGCGACGTTCTGCGCGAGCCTCGCGTCACCGAGCATGACGGGAACGATGGGGTGGGTTCCCTCGACGATCTGGAACCCTCTCGAGGTCATCTCCTTGCGGAAGTAGGCGGTCGTCTCGAGGAGCCGGTGCCGGTGCTCGGACGTCGTCTCGAGGAGATCGAAGACCCGGTTCGCGGCGGAGACGATCGAAGGCGCGAGGGAGTTGGAGAAGAGGTAGGGCCGTGAGCGCTGCCTCAATAATTCGACGATCTCGCTTCGACCGGATGTGAAGCCTCCTGCCGCGCCGCCGAGGGCCTTCCCCATGGTCGAAGTCACGACGTCCACCCGGTCCTGAACCGAGAAGAGCTCGGGAGTGCCTCGTCCCTTCTCCCCCACGAACCCGGTCGCGTGGGAGTCGTCCACCATCACCATCGCCTGGTAGCGGTCCGCGAGCTCGCAGATCCCATCGAGAGGCGCATAGGTCCCGTCCATGCTGAAGACACCGTCGGTAGCGATGAGCCGAATGCGGCAGGTCGCCGCCTCCTGGAGCTGCCTCTCCAGATCCTCGAGATCGCGGTTCTGATAGCGGAACCTCTTCGCCTTCGAGAGCCGGACCCCGTCGATGATGCTCGCGTGGTTGAGGGCGTCGCTCACCACCGCGTCCTCTTCCGAGAGGAGCGTCTCGAAGAGCCCGCCGTTGGCGTCGAAGCAGGACCCGTAGAGGATGGTGTCCTCGGTTCCCAGAAACCGCGAAATCTTCCCCTCGAGCTCCTTGTGGATGTCCTGGGTCCCGCAGATGAAGCGCACCGAGGACAGGCCGAACCCGCGGGCGTCGAGTCCCTGGTGGGCGGCCTCCAGGATCTCGGGCGCGCTCGAAAGGCCGAGGTAGTTGTTGGCGCAGAAGTTCAGCACCTCTCCCGTCGCGACGGCGATGCGAGCGCCCTGAGGCGAACGAACGATCCGCTCGCCCTTGTAGAGACCCGCCTCTTCGATCTCCTTCAGTGTCGAACGGTAGTGCTCTCGAGCTTGCTCGAACATTGACTCAGGCCTTTTGATCCCTGGAGCGCTGCTGCCGCCTCAGGCTCGCGATGAGGTCGCCAGTGAGGAGGAGGAAGACTTTGATCGGATCGTCTTCGCTTGTCGCGGCGCGAGCGCGGCCCACCGGCGGCTCGTAGGCCAGAAGCGCTCCGACCGAGTGCAGGAACAGCGCCTGGTCCGACTCACGGACGCCAGAGAACGAGAGGAACTGCTCCGGTCGAAAGTCCCGCAGAAGGGTCTTCACCCGCTCGAGCTGGTCGGCGCGGCGTCCTTCGTCGAACTCCTTGACCCGGTCGAAGAGGTTCGCGAGCACGTCGAGGAGCTGTCCGATGTCGAGGACGTTCTCCAGATCTCGCTGGAAGAGCCGCTGCCGGGTGAGGGCCGGATCGAAGATCACGAGCTGCTCGAAGAGCGAAGCCGAGAGGGTCTCTTGAATCTCGCGGATCCGGAGGCCGAGCTCATCCACCACGGCGTCGATCCGGCCCTCGAGAAACTCCCGATCGACCGCGTCCTGGGAGCGGCCATGCGGCTTGAGCGGCACGAACCGGCGCACCCAGCGAGAGAGCTCCTGCCTCATGAACCGCACGTCGCCCGCGAGATCGCGCACCCGCTGTCCGTATCGCCCGCGAAGCTGCTCGCCGCTGCCGGTGAGCGGGCAGCTCGCCATGAACTGCTCGAGCTGATGGAGGCGCCGCCCGAGAGCGAAGACGTGCTGGCCGAGCTTCTCCACCTGCCGGTCGTAGCGGAGCCGGGCCACGGCCGCCTCTTCCTCGCGGGTGCCGCTCGAAAAGAGCTTCAGCTCCCGCCGGATCTCCTCGATCCCGGTGAAGGCCTCCGAGGAGAGGAGGGCTCCCTTCATGAACAACTGCTCGACCAGGTTCTCGGTCATCTGCTGATCGGGGATGCGGCGGATGCACTCGTTCAAGACCTCGAGCGAGGTCTCCCGGGAGAGGAACTCGAACGCGGCCTGGTCCCGGCCGTTGTTGAGCCGCTCCATGAGCGGCTGGCAGAGAAGTCCCTTTCGAAGTAGCTCTCCCGCCGTCGCGAACCGAGCCTCGCCCGAGGCCGCGCGCAGCAGCGAGGCTCCGGAATCGGGAGGAAGGGGCTTCATGAGAGGACTCTAATTGATAGTACTTCAGTCCGTCTTGACGCGAATGTGGCCCAAACGGCTCACGATCGTCTCCCGCAAACGGCGAAACTCCTGGAGCTCTCCCCGAGTGAGCGCAAGGTGGCAGGCGTCGAGCTTCGAAACCAGCTCCAGAAGCTCCCGCCGCTCGAGCTCGGCCCTTACGGACCGAAGGTCCGCCTCGATCTTGTCGAGCGCCCCCACCCCGAGGTGATTCAGTGTGGCGATGACGCTGTCCAGGGTCTCCACGATCGCACGTCCGCGGCTATTCTATATCTTTGGCGATGACCATGAATCTTGAGGAGCTCCGGGCGGCGATTGCCGAGAAGGCGCGGGCCGTCGGTTTCGACAAGGTCGGCTTCGCGCCCGCTCGGATTCCCGAATCGGACGATTCCCTGAAGGAGTGGCTCGAGCGGGGCTACCACGGGGAAATGTCGTGGATGGCGCGCGCGGCCGAGCGGCGAACCGACGCCTCCCGGAGCCTCGAAGGGGCGCTCACCCTCGTTTGCTGCGGATTGAGCTACTACCGGGGGGCGCCGGTCGAAGCCCCCTCGGGGTTCGGGGTCATCTCGAGCTACGCGCAGGGCGAGGACTATCACCGGGTCCTCGAGGACAAGCTGAAAGAGGTGGCGGCGTTCATCGAGTCTCGCGCCTCGGTCCCGACGAGAATCTACGTCGATACCGGTCCCCTCCTCGAGAAGAGCTACGCCGTCGCCGCCGGTCTGGGCTGGCTCGGCAAGCATTCGAATCTTCTCTCGCGCGAGGGAAGCTCCTGGTTCTTTCTCGGGGAGATCCTCGTCCCGCTTCCGCTCGTCCCCTCCCCCGCGCCCGCGCCCGAGCCGAACCGCTGCGGCACCTGCACCCGCTGCATCGCGGCCTGTCCCACGGGCGCCATCGTCGAGCCGTACGTCGTCGACAGCCGTCTTTGCATCTCTTACCTCACGATCGAGCTCCGGGGGTTCGTTCCCCGCGAGCTTCGGGCGCTCATCGGAAACCGCATCTACGGATGCGACGACTGCCAGGACGTATGCCCCTGGAACCGCTTCGCGGTGAAGAGCGAGGTCCCGGCCTTCCTTCCCAAGGAACCCCTGGCCACGATGGATCTCGCGGGAATTTTGCGGATGAGCCGGGAGGAGTTCCTCGAGGCGACGCGCGGGAGCGCCATTCGCCGCGCGCGCTATGAGGGTTTCCTGCGAAACGCGGCCATAGCCCTCGGAAACACGCGGGATCCGCGGGGGGTTCCGGCGCTCGCCGCGGCCCTCCGGCACGAGGAGCCCCTCGTCCGCGGCCATGCCGCCTGGGCTCTCGGGGTCATCGGGGACTGCCGCGCGCGAGCGCCTCTCGAATCGCAGCTCGGCGGCGAGAGCGACCCCCTGGTGAGAGACGAGATCGAGTGCGCTCTTCTCGAGCTCAGTCGAGGGGCTCTACCGCCACGTCCGCGAGCCAGCTCTTGATCCGCGGGGCCATGCGCTCCTTCACGAACCGTCGCCACTCGTAGAGCGCCTGGGGATTTTCGGCGACGACCTCTTCGAACCGGCGGTAGCCCTCGGGCGCCTGCAAGCCCTGCAAGCCTTGCAAGAAAGACTCGACCTCCCGCCGCGCGTCCCGCGGAGAGAGCGATGCCGCGAACTCTAGAAGCTCGTGCGACGGAACCAGACGGCGCGCGTGCGGGATGAGAACGTAGCGCTCCTCGGCGGTGATGGCGCGCTCATCATCCTCCTCGTCTTCGTTGTCGAGATAGGAGGAGAAGAAGTGGACCGCGCCGGTCTCCCGGTCGAGATAGTACCGGTGATCAGCGGAGCTGTCGGCGAACGCGTCCTCGAGCTCCTCCCAGTCGACCCGGATCCGCCGCCTCTCGAGATCGCTCATCGCTCGTAGTCGAGGGTGCTCACGTCCCAATAGTCCTCGTAAGCCCCCCGGTCGAACAACTCGAGGAACCGGCCGACCCTCTGGCGAACGAGCGTGCTGCGATGGCCGGCAACCGCCGCGGGGTGGGGATACCCGTAGCTGAAGTACGCCCGGATGAACTGGCTCGTATCCGAGAGCGGAAGCGCCCGGACGTTGTCGACGTACGCCGGGAAGACGCCGCTTCGCAGAAGGTAGAACTCGACGTTCGAGACGTAGAAGGCGGTGACGGTCTCGCCCTGCTCGCGGGCGAAATTCCCGACCGCCTTCAAGGCGTGGGGACCGGCGAAATCCCCGACGACGGGAACGAGCCGTCCTTCCCGCGCGAGGCGCCGGACGTGGTTGTAGTCTCCCGGGCGGGCGAGAAAATGGGAAGGCTCAGAATCGAGTCCCTTCGCCAGCAGGAGCGTGCGGTAGGTCGGATGATAGGGCATCGGGGGCCGGCCGTGGCTCTTGAACCGGAGATCCAGCTGCTCGTCGAAAAAGGAGCGATACGTGAACTCGAGCACCTCGCGGTCTTTCGCGTCGAGCGAAAAGTCGAGCCGGGTCGCGATGTGCTCGAAGACGGCGCCGAGGTTTCTCTCGAAGAGATCCTCGCCTCGTTCCGACCCCTCGACCGCGGCGAGCATTTCCTTGAAGCCGCCCTCCGGGCGGCCCTCGGGACACCGGCGGGAAAAGAGCCGGCAGAGGTACTCCATGGGCGTCTCCGACTCGGAAAGAAGAGCGTTCAAGAGCAGATGGTGGAGGAGATTGTCGCGGCGAACGTCGAGGATGAAGGCCCATTCGGACCGGAGGCGTCCGATGTAGTGGAAGTTCTGTTCCGGTCCGACTCCGATGTAGACGCCGCCCGAAGGCGTCAGATGAGGGATCACCTGAAGGTACGCGGTCTCGTTCGAGATCAGGTTGTCGGTGTCGAAGTAGCCGCCCTCCTCCGAAAGCTCCGAGACGAGCTCTCGGAACCCGGGAACGGGAGTAGGCGTCCGGGAGCAGGCGGCGGCGAGAGCGCAGAGGGCGGCGAACGCAGCAAGAGGCTGCCGAGAAAGCTTCAACTCACGATCCCTTTCCGAGCGCCGAGAGCATTTCCTCGACCGAACAGAACTTGACCCTCGGCCGCTCGGTTCCTTTCGCTCTCTCGACCTCGAGGGCATCGAGCTTCTTCCAGTCGTCATAGGAGACGAAGCTCGGCTTGCGGCTCCGGACCATCGCTTCCGCCGCCGTGACAGCAGGGGCCTCGGGCGCGAGGTAAAGTCCCTTGCCGACGTCCTCGAGCATCGCCGTAACCGTCTCGAGGGCATCCGGCTTGTTGGTGCCGATGACCCCGGTCGGTCCCCGCTTGATCCAGCCGGCGCAGTAAAGCCCCTTCACCGCTCCGCCGGATTCGAGGACCCGGCCCTTCTCGTTCGGGATCACGCCCCAGTCTTCGCGGAACGGGATTCCGGCAAGCGCGACCCCCTTGTAGCCGACGGACCGAAACGCGAGCCCCGCGGGAAGCTCCTCGAAGGCCGATGTCGCCTTCGGTTTGATTCCGCCCTTCTGGTCGAGGAAGAGCTCGTTTTTCACCAGCTTCACCGCCCGGACGCCGCCGTCGGCCCCGCCGAGAAGCTCGACGGGCGAGACGAGGAATCTCAGCACGAGCCTCTTCGACTTTCCCGAACGTTTCTCCCCGGCGTACCGCTGAAGGATCTCGACCTTGCGGTCCGTGGAGGGATCGGGGTTGGCTTCCATGAACTTCCGTGTGGCTTCGTCGATCGCCGCCTCCTCCTCCGGAACCTGGATGTCGGCGACCTCCATTTCCCCGAGCTCCTTGATCTCGGGGTTGGTGAAGGCGGCCTGCGCCGGACCTCTTCTACCGAGCATGTAGACCGTTCTCACTCTCGAAGCCGCGATCTGCTCCAGAGCATAGTCTGCGATGTCCGTCTTCTCGAGCTCTTCCCGGCTGCGGCACAAGATGCGGCAAACGTCGACGGCGACGTTTCCGACACCCACCACCGCGACCGACTCCTGGGAGAGATCGAACTCCCGGTTCCGGTAGTCGGGGTGACCGTTGTACCAGGCCACGAACTCCGTCGCCGCGTGGCTGCGTCTCAGGTCCTCGCCCGGGATGTCCATGCTTCGATCGATCTGGGCGCCCACGGTGAAAACGATCTGATGGTAATGCCGACACAGGTCCTCGAGGCTCACGTCCGCTCCGAGCTCGACGTTGCCGTAGTAACGGAAGCGCGGGTGCGCGGCGATGCGGTCGTACGCCTTGGTGACCGATTTGATCTTTTGATGGTCCGGAGCGACGCCCCCGCGCACGAGACCGAAGGGCGTAGGGAGCCTTTCGTAGAGATCGACTTCGACAACGTGGGCCTTCTGCTTGAAAAGGTGCTCGGCAGTATAGAAGCCCGTCGGGCCCGAGCCCACGATCGCCACTCTCAGGGGGTTCGCTTCGGTTCCAATCGCGTTTTCGGTCATCGTCTCTCTTCGTTTCCTCGTTCCTGCTCCGCGGGATGAGACGGGAGGACTTTCATTATATCAACGCGTTCCGAGCGAATAGGAGGCGCGCGAATGACTACGTCTACGTGGTCTTCCGCGGGAAGATTGGGTCTGGTCGAGGCGCAGCCTCGCCAGTTAAGTTAGTGCTTCGGGAGCACGGAGAGCTCGTCGAGAAGCGTCCCGAGCTTCAGGAGGAAAGGCTGCAGCGCCCGCAGGAACTCCTCGAACTGGCGGCCGCCCGAATCGGGAAACTCGAAATCAGGAGAGAGGAGAAGCCGGCGGAGCTTCGACATCGACGTCGTCGAAGGGAGATGGAACTCGACTCCGGCGAGGGCGCCTCCCCTCACCCCGTTCTCACCGGCGAGTGCGGGCCGAATCCACCGGACCCTTCCTTGGGTCTCGAAAAGCTCCGGCTGGGCGACGAACTGGATTCGAAGCTGTAGCTTTTGCCCCCGGTAGTGGATTCGATCGGAGTGTATGCAGGCGCCCGTCTCGGAGATGTCGCTGACGATTCCGTAGGCGGGAGGGATGAGCTCGCCCTGATACATCGCGAGCGACACGACGCTACGCGGACGAACACGCGTGAAATTTCGTTGCTCGGCCGGCGCGGCTGAGATCAAAGACCCCCCCCAAAACCCAGGTGATAATCTACCGCTTTTCGGCTCCGTGGATCAAGAGCTTGCCGGCCTTTTCGAGCTCCGTCGAAACCGGCCCGGCTGCCTCCGGCGCAGGCGTCGAGGAGCCGCGGGATCTCGCCCTTCTCGCTCATGTCCGTCGGGGAACCGCTTCCGGTGCCGCAACATCGTTATAATGCCGGCCGTGGGATACGCTCTCCTCGTCGCGCTCCTCCTCGGCGCCGTTCCGGCGACGGCCTTCGACGAGAAGGCGAATGCCATCGCCACTGAGATGATGCAGGCTCTCGGCGGAAGCGAGAGCTGGGAGAAAGCCCGATTCCTCCGCTTCACCTTCGTGCGCCAGGGCCGGCGCCTGAACCTCACCTGGGATCGCGAGAGCGGCCGCTACCGTCTCGAAGCGGTGAACGACTCCGGCGTTCCCTACGTGGTGGTGATGAACCTCGTAACCCGTCAGGGAAGGGCGGCGGTGGAGGGCCGGCCTCTCGACGGGGCGGAGCTCTCCGAGTACCTGACCCTCGCCTCGCGGATCTGGGCGGGCGAGACCTATTGGCTTCTCGCTCCTTACAAGCTCCGCGATCCGGGAGCGGTTTTGACCTACGAGGGCGAGGAGACCGTGGGAGGCACGATCCAGGACCGCCTCCACCTGCGCTTCGAAAACGTGGGGCTTACGCCGGGAGACCAGTTCTGGCTATACGTCAATCGCAAGACGCGCCTTCTCGATCGGTGGCGCTTCCGACTCCAGGGCGGAACCGAAGGCGACTATCGATGGACGGGCTGGGAGCGATTTGGCCGGATCCTTCTCGCCACCGAGCGCCTCGGAGTGAACGGAGAGCGGATCCTCTTCGAGGACATCCTCGTCACCGATTCGCTTCCGGACGAGGTGTTCACTTCGTTAGCCCCTCTGAATCCCTGAAGGCGACCCCGATCGGAGGACCTGGTTCTGGATCGAGCTCCCGGTAGTCGAGCCCGAGGAGCTTCAGGATCGTGGCAGCGACGTCGCTCTGATGAACCTCGGCCGTCTCCGCCATCTCGCCGCGGTCCGGCGTCCCGGGACCGGCGATCGCGATCCAGATGTCTTGACATCCTTCGATGCCGAAGTCGTGCTCCACCCAATCGCGCGGGGTGAGGCCGCGGCCGTGATCGGTGGTGAGAATCAGGGTCGTCCGATCGCGATGGGTCTCGAGCGACTGAACGGTCTCCCACAAGTCCTTCAGGAGCTCGTCGGCGAGGTGGAGATAATCGAGGAGCCGATCGTACCTCCGGGCATGAGCCCAGTCGTCGGACTGGCTGAGCCCGAGCCACATCACCCGCGGACGGTGCTCCTTCAGGTAAGCGCGGGCAAGCTCGAAGGTGAGGACGTCGTTGCTGCTCTCCTCCCAGAGCTCCATGACGCGCTTGCGCAGTCCCGCGATTCGATCCATCTCCGGCGTCGTAAGCTCCGGGCTCACGAAGTCGTAGGCGCCGTTCATGAAGAAGGCATCGTCGCGGCTCGCCGCCGCCGCCTCGAAACCGTCCCACGAGCCGAACTGGGCGACGTCCTTCATCTCGAGCCCGAGCTTTTGCCGCGCGTGCTCGAGGACGGTGACGTGGGGGTAGCGGACGATGTCGTTGGTGGTGACGTCGGGCTGCGGCCGTCCCGTCAGGATCTCGCTGTAGCCAGGATAGGAAAACCAATGCTGGTTGCGGACGGTGACGCGGCTTCCTTTCGCTTTGTTTCCCAGCACCACCCCCATCGGCGCGAGCGTCTTCCAGAAAAACGGCAGGAGAGCTTCACGACTTTTCTCGGGACTCTCCCGCCAGTAGCGCCGGCGCGTCAGCTCCGGGTCGTAGATCCCGGAATCCTCCGGCCGGTCGAGCAGAAACGGGTCGAATCCGGAGAAGAGCTCCTGAATCCGAACGCCGTCGAGGGTGACGAGAATGACGTTGTCGCTCGCGCGGGAGCTCGTCGCCGCGAAGAGGATGACGGCGGCGAGGACGCTCGGCAGTCGCATCGGGGAATCGTAGTCTATAGAATGCTAACCCGGAGGTCGATATGACGCGCCAAGCTTTCCCAGGAATCGTGGCCCTCCTTTTCGTCGCCTGCGGCAGCGCTCCGCCCGCCAAGCCGGTGGCTCCCGAGCCCGGTTCCGACGAGGCACTCGTGGCTCGAGCGAAGCCGCTCGAGCTGAAGACGGAGTACCTGCCCCCTCCGGGGGACGCCCTCGAGCACCACACCGCGGGCTTCGCCAAGACGCTCTGCTCAGCGGTCTTCATCACCGGCCTCGATCCCGACTTCGCCGCGGAGAACGTCGGCTACTTCACGGGCCCGTACGAAGAGCGCAAGCACGTGACCGAAAAGCGCATCGACCTCGAGAACAAGGCGGTGCACCTGACGCTCGCGAGCGGCGTCGTTCGCACCGCGAAGTACCTCGGCGACCAGGGCTGCGTCGCCCTTCCCGTCGGGGCGGACTCCGTCCACTACTCGCCGGTGGCGCTGAAGAGCAATCTCCCCGACGCCGCGACGACCCCGTGGCCCATGGGGGACGCGCTTCCCGAAGAGCCGCTTCCGGCGGAGCTCAACGCTGAGAAAGTGGCCGCCGCGGTGAACGCCGCCTTCGAGCCTGCCTCCGGCATGACCGCGGCGTTCGTCGCCACTTGGAAGGGCCGCATCATCGGGGAGAAGTACGCGGACGGCATCGGCATGCACTCCTCGCTCGAGAGCTGGTCGATGGGAAAGAGTCTCACCGCGACTCTCATGGGCATCATGATCCAGCAGGGGGTGTATCAGCTCGATCAGCCCGCGCCCGTGCCCGAGTGGCAGGAGGAAGGCGATCCTCGAGCACAGATCCGTATCTCCGACATCCTCCGGATGTCGAGCGGCTTGAGATGCCGCGCGCCCGGGGAGCCCGGCCTCGACCCCACTCTCGGTTACCTCGATCACCTCTACCTCTATACCGGCGGTGCCAACTCGTTCCAATGGGCCGCGACCCGACCGCAGGAGTGGCCCCCGAACACCGTGGGCCGTTACCGCAACTGCGATCCCGTTCTCATCAACTACCTCGTCCGGCTCGGGGTCGAAGGAAGGGGCGAGGAGTACCTCTCGTTTCCGAGGCGCGCGCTCTTCGACAAGATCGGAATCCGAAATATGGTCGTGGAGGCCGACCCCTACGGGAACTTCCTGCTCCAGGGGTACGAGCTCGGCTCGGGACGAGACTGGGCGCGGCTCGGCAATCTCTACCTGAAGGACGGCGTCTGGAACGGCGAGAGGATCCTTCCCGAGGGCTACAAGGATTTCGTGAGCACGGTGGCGCCCGCCTGGGCCGCGGACGGAAGGCCGGTTTACGGCGGGTTCTTCTGGATCAACGGGAACGAGACGTTTCCGATTCCCAAAGAGGCGTACTACATGTCGGGCGCGGGAGGGCAGTCCACGATTATCATCCCCTCGCACGATCTCGTCGTGGTTCGCCTCGGGCACTACAAGGGAGCGTCCCCGGGAGACGAGGCACTTGGGAGGGCGCTCGCGCTTCTGATGGACGCGGTCCCCCGAAGCCAGCCTTAGCCGTTTGTTTTTGGGCATTCGCATCGGTTATCGTTCCAGGTAAGATTCCGGAGGGAGCTCGCCATGAACCACTCAGCGTCCCGACGAAGACTTTCGATCCTGATCGCGGCGTTTCTCGCCTTGGCGACTTGGGCGCGGCCGAGCGACGCCCCGGTGACGTTCACCAAGGACGTCGCCCGGATCCTTCAGCAGAAGTGCGAAGCGTGCCACCGCGAAGGGTCCATGGCGCCGATGTCTCTCGTAAGCTACGAGGAAATTCGGCCCTGGGCGATGTCGATCAAGGAGGAAGTCGCCGCGCGTCGGATGCCGCCCTGGCACATCGACAAGACCGTCGGCATCCACGACTTCGAGAACGATCGCTCGCTCACCGAAGAGCAGATCGCGACCCTCGTGCGCTGGGTGGACGAGGGCGCCCAAAAGGGCGATCCGAGCGACATGCCACCCCCTCTCGAGTGGCCGAACGAACAGGTCTGGACGTTCGCGGAGAAGTTCGGCGAGCCCGATTTGATCCTCAAATCGCCGGCGTACACGGTGCCAGCTCAGGCGCAGGACGCCTGGTACAAGCCGGTGGTCGAGACGGGCCTGACCGAGCCCCGCTGGGTGCGCGCGATCGAGATCCGGCCGAACACCATCGAGGGCCGGAGGGTCATCCATCACGCGCTCGCGAGGCTCGAACAGGAAGAGCCGGACGCGGATCGCACCAACGCGCCCTCTGTGGACGAGGAAGCGGCCATAGGCGCCGGCCTCTTCATGGAGTGGGCGGTGGGAAAGCAGGGCGAGCTGATGCGCCCCGGAAGCGGAAAGCTTCTGCTCCCCGGCTCCAAGATCATCTGGGACATCCACTATCACTCGGTGGGCGAGGACATCGAGACCTCGGCCGAGCTCGCGATCTATCTGTACCCCAAGGGTGAGGAGCCGAAGCACCGGCAGGTGCTGGGGATCTTCCACGCCATCCAGGGCGGACCGAAAGGGCTCGACATCCCGCCGAACGCGGTAAGCGTGCACCAGGGATTCCACGTAATGAAGAAGGCAGGCCGGATCGAGAACTACCAGCCGCACATGCACCTTCGCGGAAAAGCGATGTCGATGGAGGCGATCCTCCCTGACGGCAAGGCCCAGCTCTTGAACCACGTCGACAACTTCGAGTTCAACTGGCACGTCAACTACGTCTACACCGCGGATGCGGCGCCTCTCCTCCCCAAAGGCACGATGCTTCGGTTCACGTCGTGGCACGACAACACCGCGGCCAACAAGTCCAACCCCGATCCCACGCAGTGGGTGGGATGGGGTGATCGCACCGTGGACGAGATGGCGCACGCCTGGGTCAACATTACTTACATGGAGGACGAGGACTACCAGGCCGAGGTCGAGTTGAGAAAGGCGAAAGAGGGCTCGCCTTCGACCGACCAGCAGCACCCGTGATGTCAGCGGTCGTTCTTACGATCTGGGCTTTCCTGCAGCTCCCTCTCGAGCCCGAGCGGGACTCGGGCCGGAACGTGACCGCGGCGTACGAGGGCTGGTTCAAGAACCCGGACGGAACGTATAGCCTTCTCGTCGGCTACTTCAACCGAAATCTCAAGGAGACCCTCGACATCCCGGTCGGTCCCGGCAACCGCATCGAGCCGGGCGAGCCCGACCGCGGGCAGCCGACGCACTTTCTCCCAAGGCGACAGTGGGGTGTCTTTACCATCCAGGTCCCCGCGGACTTCCCGGGAAAGAAGCTCACGTGGGTCCTCGTCGCGCACGGGAAGGAAACGCAGATTCCCATGCGCCTCGACCCTTTGTGGGAGGTCGAGCCGTATAAGGACGCCGCTCAGGGGAACACCCCGCCCGTCGTTCGATTCGCGCCGGACGGTCCCGCGCAGCAGGGACCTCCTTTGGGAATCAGCGCCTCGGTCGAGGCGGCGCTTTCAGAGCCCGCGACTCTGGTCGTCTGGGCGACGGACGACGCCGTCATCGACCCCGACCGAACCGACCACAAAGGTCCGCAGTTGACGGTGAAATGGAGCAAGTTCCGCGGACCGGGCGTCGTCACCTTCGAGAAGGCCAACCCCGACGTCGACCCCGCGGACGGCAAAGCGACCGCGACCGCGACCTTCGATACCCCCGGCGACTACATCCTTCGACTGCAGGCGAACGACGTTTCCGGTGAAGGCGGGACCGGGTTCCAGTGCTGCTGGACCAACGCCTACGTCGCCGTCAAGGTGACGAGTAAGGGAGAGACGAAATGAGGATCGCGCGATTCAACGCAATGGTCGTAGCGTCGGTGATGGCCGCGTTCCCGATCTTCGCGCAAAACGCGGCCGACAACATGAGCTTCTTCCTGACGAGCGCCGGACCCGGAAACGGCGCGAACCTGGGCGGCCTCACGGGCGCGGACCAGCACTGCCAGAAGCTGGCGCAGACCGCGGGAGCCGGAAGCCGCACCTGGCGCGCCTATCTGAGCACGAGCGCTTCGGGCGGAGGGGCCGCGGTCAACGCCAAGGACCGCATCGGACAGGGACCCTGGCACAACGCGAAGGGCGTCGCGGTCGCGCAGAACGTCGCCGACCTCCACAGCGACAAGAACAACCTCACGAAAGAGACGGTCCTCAACGAGAAGGGCCAGGTTACCAACGGCCGAGGCGACACCCCGAACCGTCACGACGTTCTCACGGGCTCGAACCCGGACGGAACCGCCTTCTCCGCGGGCACTGACCACACCTGTAGCAACTGGGCCTCGAGCGGCGAAGGCAGCGCCCAGGTGGGACATCATGACCGCATCGGCGGCGGCGACAACCCGACCTCGTGGAACGCCGCGCACGCAAGCCGCGGCTGCAGCCAGGAGAACCTGCAGGGCACCGGCGGCGACGGGTTGTTCTATTGCTTCGCGACGAACTGAGGGCGGAAAGCCTCTCGGATTAGCGACTTGTCGCCCTTCTTCCTCGCAGACGGCGAAGGAACTTCATTCGACGCTCCAGGACCGCCGGCTCGTTTCGCACGCCGAGCGCGTCGTTCAGGTCGCGGATCGTAAGCGCAGCATCGACCAGGGAAGTGTCGTCGAGCATATCGTGCTGGGACAACCAACGAACCACCTCGGCCCAGCTCCAGACCAGCGTTTTCCCCGTTATGCCGGACTGCGGCGCCGGGAAGCCTCCGTCCCCTCGCTCGCCCTGCGCCAAGAGACGGATGTATTCGCGGGTCAACTGGGCGCGCCTTCCGATTTCCGACGCATTCACCAGATCGCCCGGCTCGACTCGAACGACTCGGATTCGAGGGTCCGCGGTCTCCACCTCCCGGACCGCGGATAGAATCGCGCGAGCTCACGATAAGCTTCGTTGAGAATGAATAGAAATAGAATGTAACCGACGTACGGCCAGGGGTCGTGCTTCCACTCGTGCCACAGCCTTGGGATCCAGCTGCGCGCGGATCTTACTCGGGCAATTGGTACTTAGACGCGCTTAACGCCCATTCACGCGGCGACAACCTGTCAAAACACTATAGCAAAATTACGATTGACAACATCGCATTGTTGCGATAGTTTTTCTTAGAGGTAGATGCCGATTGCCGGAAACCAAGGTGGTGCTCTTTGCGGAGTCGGATGAATCAGCGCCCTTGTTAACGTGGTTGGACGGCTTGCCCGAGAAGGTACAGATGAAATGCATCTCGCGGATCGAAAGATTGAAGGCCATTGGGCACGAGCTGAGGCGACCGGAAGCCGATCTCCTTCGGGACGGAATCCACGAGCTACGCGTCAAGCATGGCCACGTGAATTATCGGATGCTGTATTTCTTCACTGGAGGGCAAGCTGTGCTTTCGCATGGTTTGACCAAGGAAGATGTCGTACCAGACGTCGAAATCGAGCGTGCACTGAGAAGGAAGGTTCTCTTCGAGAGTGAGCCCCTTAAGCACACCTATCAGGAGTGAGGAAGAGATGGAAAAGAAGGCGAGGAGTGATGACGCCGTAAACATCCTCCACAGGCGGTACGTGAAGGATGACCCCGCGCGAAAGGAGCTCCTCGACCAGGAAAGGAGCAATGCGGAAATCGCTAGCCTGGTTTACGAGCTCCGAAAGCAAGCAGGGCTGAGCCAGCGTGAGCTGGCCAAACTGGTAGGAACAACCCAATCCGTCATCAGTCGTCTCGAGGACGCCGACTATGACGGCCATTCGCTGTCGACGCTCCGCCGCATTGCAGCAGCGACAAAACAGAAACTCGCGGTGGTCTCCATACCCGACGACCCTGGAAAAGGGGCAATCCGGGACGCGTTTCGGTTGTTTGTGCAGCTCCTCCGGAGAAATCACAAACTGACTGTTGACGAACTAGCCAGACGAGCGGACATAGATCGAGCAGAAATCGTTGCGATGGAAAGGAACATCGGATACCGGCCGAGCCCGAGAACGCTCTTCAAGCTCAGCCGCTTTTACAGGATTCCGGAAAGCCGGTTCCTAGTGCTATCGGGCGCAGTGAAGGAGGTGCCGCAGAACTTCCGTGATCAAGCGTCTCGCTTCGCCGCCCAGTCCGATAGCTTTGCGACGCTGACGAGTGACGAGAAAATAGCGTTGGATGAGTTCATGAAATTTCTCCGAACCGAGGGATAGGAACGCGGAGCACGACGTTAGTGGACGACGCCACAGAGGGCCACGCTCCGAGACATCGACAAAGTAGTGTGGCAGCTGCTTCAAGATGCCGGAGAAACCGAGCCGCCTGTGCGGGAGGTCCTGCTCGAGCACTTGAGTCTATATCGCGATTTCTATGATCTGAGCGACTCACCGACCCCGATGGCCAAACGCTCCTTCTCCAGTATCCCAGCGTCTTGACCGCGGACGCCTACGTCCGACCGGCCGTGCGTATCGAACGCGGCGCCAAGTCGGCAGTCGATCCGCACGCGCAGGCAGCAGTTCGCCCGTATGTATCCGATGACGTACCTGACGTTGATTTGGCAGTCGCCGATATCACGACCACTCAGCCGAGCGCACATTTTGGGACAAGGTCGTGATCCTCCACGGGCTACGGGCCTGAGGTTCGAGACGCGCGCCGAGCTCCGCCAGGAAGGTCAATGGATTTCACGGCATTACTACGATCTGCACTCTACGTTTCGTCGAGACACGGGCGAAAAAGCGCTCGCGGATCGAGCGCTTGGAAACGATTGCGTCCGTCACGCGCGACTGTTCTTCAACCGGCCGGACTTCGGTCTCGAGACTGCGGTTGCTGGCCAGTTCGCTCTCCGGCCGGGCGAGAAGATGCTGCCTGGGTTGCGTCGGGATTACGACGCGATGACTGACATGATCATCGGACCCATCCCGGACTTCAACGATGTCCTGAATTCGATCGCTGAGATTGACGAGTGGCCAGCCTCAACAGAGACAACGGTGAGCGGAAGATCTGCGCGCCGCACGTCTCGGACAGCCGAACGAATTGCGACGTCAAGACTCGGCGCCCGTCGATCGAACTGGAGGTACGGCACGCCATTCCGAAACACCAGGGTGGCGTCATCGCAGCCCGCTTCGAAGAGCGCGTCCTCGAGCTCGCCGTCCGGCTCAGTGGCACCTGAGAGAACGAGCACGAAGTTGTGGATGTCGCCGTTCGTCCTCATAGACACACCACTCACCGAGAGGTCGTCTTCAGCTCCTCGGGCAGAAGTGACAAAAACTCTCTTACCTCCAGATTCATGCGGTCGATTTCTGCCAGATAGCCGGACACTGCGAGTCGATAGTTTTCTGGGTTCGTTTCTTTCTGGCGCAACTCTGCGACTTGGCGTCGAAACGTATCGATTCTTTCCAATCTCGTCTTCAACTCCGCGTCATTTACAATCATGGACGCACCTCTACAATTCCTCGCAGATTACCATCGCTTGAAGTAGGTCAGCCACTTCACTTTGGTACCGGGGCCGGGAATCGAACCCGGACGTCCGAAGACAGGGGATTTTAAGTCCCCCGCGTCTACCTTTCCGCCACCCCGGCGATGGGCGAGCCTCACGGCGCGCCGACAAGCATCACACCAAAGCTAAGTCCGCGAGGTACGTTTCCGAAGGACGTGCTTTGGCCAGGGCCAGGTTACTGCGAGCGCGGTTCAGCCATTCCCGGGGCTCGTCGGCGGAGGAACGCTCAGGCGGCATAAACGAGCTTTCCCTCTTGGAGAGCAGGTGCAATGACCAGCGCATGGCTGTTTCGGTATTTCTCAACGTCTTCGGATGTCACCACGACGACGTCCACGGCAACCCCCACGCCACGGAGATTCATGTAAATGCGCCCAGTGAGATCGAGCCGGTGAGCACCTGATTTGACGACGAGCAGATCGACGTCGCTGTTGGGTCCCATCTCACCCTTGGCCGCGGAGCCGAAAAGGATGATTTTCTCGGGCTGGGCCACTTCAACAACGCGCCGGATGATCTCAGACAGGGTCTCAGGCGGCATTGCGTGTTTCTCGGGATTCCGCATCAATTCCCAGTCTACCCGATTTCTTGTAGGTTTCAGAAAAGCGGACACTCTCTCCCCCGGAAGTAGCCGATCTTCCGATTGGAGGCGATTGGAGGCGGCGCCCGGATTCGAACCGGGGAATAGAGGTTTTGCAGACCTCCGCCTTAGCCACTTGGCTACGCCGCCGGAATCGATCTCGACCGGTGAGTCGAGGCGATTGAAAAACTAGATGGAGCGGGAAACGGGATTCGAACCCGCGACTTCAACCTTGGCAAGGTTGCACTCTACCACTGAGTTATTCCCGCTCAACTAGACGGGCAATCGCTATTTGTAGCAAAGACCCCCGGGGTTGTCAAAACCGGAGCGCATCTGGAAATACCTCGATGCGAGGCCTTTCTGCCGGAGAAAACGTCACCCCGACCAGGTCGAACCGGAGGGAAACGTTCTGGAGCCTCTTCGCCTGGAGGTAGGCCCGTGCGAGCTTTTCGAGCTTCCGGCGCTTGTCGCGGTCGACGGCGTCGATGGGGGGGCCGTAATCGCTTCGGGAGCGGGCTTTGACCTCGACCACCACAAGGACCTCTCCGTCCCGGGCGACGATATCGATCTCTCCGACCCGGCAGCGCCAGCGGCGCTCGAGGATGACGTAGCCGCGGCGCCGGAGCTCCCGCGCAGCGAGAGCCTCGCCCCGCCGGCCGAGGTCGTCGGCGGAAAAGAGGTCTCGCGCCCAATCGACCCAAGACAGCAGACTCGGAAGTCTTACTTTCGTCGCCACCTGGTTCCCGCGGGGGAATCCTCGAGCACGATGCCGCGGTCTTCGAGCTCCTTCCGGATGGCGTCCGCCCTCTGGTAATCCCGGCGCCCTCGCGCCTGGATGCGCTCCTCGATGAGGCTTTCGACCTCCTTGTCCAGAGAGAGCTTCTCGCCTTTGCCGAACACCGCGAACACCTGGTTCATCCGCTCGATGGCCTCCTGGAAGGCCCGCGCGTCCCCCTTCGTTATGGAAGACGAGGAAAGGGCGGTGTTTCCTTCCTTCATCAGGTCGAAAAGGGCGGCGAGAGCGGCCGAGGTATTCAGGTCGCCGTCCATCGCCTCTTCGAAGCGGGAAAGAGCCCGGCTCGCGGTTTCCCTTGACGCCTCGGAGGCCTCCCCTTCGCGGCTCACTTCCGAGAGCCGGTCGAGGAGATCGTCGACCCGACGGATCGCGGTCTCCGCTTGCCGCAGCCCCTCGCGGGTGAAGTTGAGCTGCTGCCGGTAGTAGACCGAGAGGAGCAGATACCGCATCGCCATCGGGGAGTAGCCTTCGTCCACGAGGTCTTTCACCGTGAACTGGTTTCCCTTGGACTTCGACATCTTCTCCCCCTCGACGAGGAGGAACTCGGTATGCATCCAATGCCGCACGAACGGTTTTCCCGAAGCACCCTCGCTCTGGGCGATCTCGTTCTCGTGGTGGGGGAAGATGAGATCGACTCCTCCCGAATGGAGGTCGAAGGTCTCGCCCAGAAGCTTCATTCCCATCGCCGAGCACTCGAGGTGCCAGCCAGGCCGCCCCGGGCCGATGGCGGTGTCCCAGGAGGGCTCGCCGTCTTTGGGCCCCTTCCACAGGACGAAGTCCCGGACGTTCTCCTTGGTGTACTCGTCGGAGTCCACCCGGGCGCCGGCCTTCATGCCAGTGACGTCGATCCGCGAGAGCTTCCCGTACTCGGGAAACGAGTCGACTTTGAAATAGATCGACCCGTCGCTGCGGTAGGTGTGTCCCCGCTCCTCGAGTTTCCGCACGAGCTCGACCATGGCCTCGATGTACTCGGGGTCGGTCGCGCGAGGATAATGCTCGGCCCGTTCGAGGTTCAGGGTGGCGCAGTCTTCGTAGAAGTAGTCGATGAACTTCTGGGTGTACTCGCGAAGGCCCATTCCGGCCGCCCGGGCGCCGTCGATGGTCTTGTCGTCGACGTCGGTGAAGTTCGTCACCTGGGTGACGCGGTAGCCCTTGTACTTCAGGTAGCGGCGAAGGACATCCTGGGAGACGAAGGTGCGGAAGTTCCCGATGTGGCCCCGGTTATAGACCGTGAGCCCGCAGGTGTACATGCGAACGTGCCCGGCTTCGAGAGGCTCGAAGGCCTCGAGCTTTCCGCCGAGGGTGTTGGTGAGTCGGAGCTGGGACATGATCAGAGCCTCTGCACGACCACGAGGGTCAAATCATCCGACAAGCCGGCGTCTGCCGCAAAAACCCGGACTCCGGCGACGAGCCGGGCTACGATCTCCTGCGAGGGCCGGCCGATCATTCCCCGCATCGCCTCGAGAATGCGCTCGTCCTCGAACTCCTCGCCCTCGGGGCTGCGGGTCTCCGACAGACCGTCGGTGTACATCACCAGGAGGTCTCCCCTCTCGATCGTCGTCCGTCCCGCGGTCACCTGCAGATCGGGGAAAAGCCCGATGACCGACCCTCCCTCTACGAGGCGCTCGACCTCACCCGTGCGGTGCATCAGGATGGGATAACAGTGGCCGGCGTTCACGTACTCCAACTCCCCCGTCGCGCAGTCGAGGCAGGAGAAGAACATGGTCACGTAGCGGTTGAGCTCGGTCGAGCGATAGACGATCGCGTTCAGGCGCTCCGCCAGATCCTGAAGCGAGATCGCGCCGAGACCCCCGAGCGCCCGGAGCGCCGCCTGGATCGAGGCCATGAGAATCGCGGGGCCGGTTCCCTTTCCCGAGACGTCGGCGATGACCACCCAGTGCTTGCCTTCACCTCGCTCGAGGTAGTCGAAGTAGTCTCCTCCCACGGTGAGACAGGGGATGTTGATGCCCGCGAGGTCCCACCCGGCGATCGAGGGCGCGCCGTCGGGCAGGAGCGCTCTTTGGATCTCACGGGCGAGCGCCATCTCTTTTTCGATCTTCTGTTTTTCGACCCACTCCCGCGACAGGCGGATGTGGTCGAAGGCCGCCGCCGCCTGCGCCGCGAGCGATCGCAGAAAGTCGCGGTCCTCTTCCGAAAGCGCCACCCCCGAGGCCCGGGGCCCGAGAAGGAGCGCGCCATGGACGCTCTCCCCCGATCGCAGCGGGACCACGAGCTCGATTCCGAGGCGGGACAGCCGCTCGCGAATCCCCGCATCGGCGATCTCCGGCACCCTTCGCTCGTCACCCGTCTCTTGAAGGGTTGCGCTCGCGGCCTCGAGCGCCGCGCGGTCTTCGGAGCTCAGAGGAGCGCCGCGCTTGGCGACGACCGCACCCTCGTGCAGCAGGATGGCCTTCGTCGTCAGCACCTGCCCCATGGCGTTCGTGACCAAAACGTCCCGGACCCGGTGAACGTCGGGGCTCCGGTTGAGCTCGCGGGTGATGTCGAAGAGCGAGTTGAGCTGGTAGACCTTGAAC
>CAZKNR010000380.1:0-9390 GCA_964553925.1 uncultured Acidobacteriota bacterium | reverse complement strand
TCGAAAAACCCATTGGGGGTGAGGAACGTCGGCGAGAATCTTGTGCTGGAGCAACTCGGAGAAAATCGCAGCACGTTTGGCTCCCGCCTTCGCCAAGGCTTCGGCGGGCAGGCCACACAATGGATAGCCGCCTGCGTTTGCAACTGAGCGCGCCTCTCCCTCGCCTAAAGGCGAGGGGTTCGCCCGCCGACTAAAGTCGGCATAATTGTTGCCTCGTTCAACTACCCGCTGACTCGGAACGAATCGTCGTCCTGGGGCACGGCACCTTGCAACTCTATGTACTTCGCTACCACCTCATCCGTCACGTTCCCCGTCGTCGCCACGAAGAACCCTCTTGCCCAAAGGTGCCGACCCCAGAACTCCTTCCGGATGACCCGATACTCCTGCATCAATCGATTCGACGTCCTCCCCTTTATCAACTGCATCACGCGGCTCGGCGACAGCTGCGGCGGCACGCTCAGCAACAAATGCACGTGCTCAGGCCTCACATGACCCTTCAGTATTTCTATCCCGTTCCGCGCACAGATCTCCCGTATCATGTCTCGCAGCCGTACCGCAATTTCTCCTCTCAATGCCGGCTTGCGGTACTTCGGGATGAATACAAAGTGGTAGTGACACTGGTACGTCGTGTGCGACGATTTACGATAGCCTTGCACCCCAACATCGTACCGCAAGCCTCCTGAAGGCTTCGCCTAAAGGCGAGGGGTTTCAACCATCCCCGAGTGGGACACTAAACGAGACGAGAAAGTTCGCAGAAAAGGAGGTGTGCGATGAGTGGTTGGTTACTACGGGGTCACCTACCTTCCAAAAGACGGAGTGCCGTCCTGTTAGCCTTGGGGTGGATGATCTTTTTCTCAACGCGTGGGAACGCGCAGCATCTCTCCGGCGATTTCAACGGCGACGGCTTCGATGACCTGGCGATCGGCGTTCCTGGAGAAAGTATCGGGGCGGTTACGTACGCCGGAGCTGTGAACGTAATCTACGGCTTGGCCTCCGGACTACAAGCAACTGGAGTGAGCGGACGCGACGATCAGATATGGCATCAGGACAGCGTCGGCGTGCTGGATTCCGCCGAAGCGGGCGACAAGTTCGGGGAGGCTCTTGCGGTGGGGGACTTCAACAACGACGGCTTTGATGACCTGGCAATCGGCATCCCTGGTGAGGATATCGGATCGCTCGTGAATGCCGGAGCCGTCAGCGTGATCTACGGGTCAGCCACGGGCCTGCGGGCGAGTGGCGCGAAAGGTCCGAATAACCAGTTCTGGAATCAGAACATCGTAGTCGTCTTAGATATCGCCGAGAGCTTCGACCGGTTTGGTGAGGCTATAGCCGTGGGAGACTTCAACAACGACGGCTTCGACGACCTGGCGATCGGCGTCCCTGGAGAAAGTATCGCGGCAGTTGGAGAAGCCGGAGCCGGAGCCATGAACGTCATCTACGGTTCAGCCACAGGGCTGCAGGCCACGGGATTTGGAGGTCCAAACGATCAGCTCTGGCACCAGGATGGGCCCGGCGTGCTTGGTGTGGCCGAGATCTCGGACTCGTGCGGTTCGGCGCTGGTGACCGGTCATTTCAATGGCGATGGCTTCGCCGACCTCGCTTTCGGCTGCCCCTATGAGTGGTTCGCCAGCATTAACGATGGCTCGGTGAACCTCATCTACGGGTCAGCTGCAGGGCTGCAAGCCAGGGGCGTCGGAGGCCCTGACGACCAGCTCTGGAATCAGAATACCGCGGGTGTGGACGGCGTAGCAGAGGAGTCGGAGGCACTCGGAGCATCACTGGCTGTCGGTGATTTCGACGGCGACGGCTTCGACGACCTCGTGGTAGGCGTCCCTGAGGAAAGCCTCGGAGCGGTGACGGCAGCGGGGGCTGTGAACGTGATCTACGGTTCCGCAGCTGGTCTTCAGGCGTCGGGTGCAGGCGGACCCACCGACCAGCTCTGGAATCAGGGTGCAGGTGGCCTCGCGGAGACCGCAGAGCCCTTCGATAGGTTCGGGTGCACGCTGGTCACGGGCGACTTCAACAATGACGGCTTCGCCGGCTTCGCCGACTTGGCCGTCGGCGTGGAGCACGAAGCCCTCGTCTCCGGCACTTTCGATAACGGCGTCGTCCACGTGATCTATGGCTCGGGAGTGGGTTTGCAAGCCACGGGCGTTGGAGGTCTCAGCGATCAACTCTGGCACCAGGACATTCTTGGTGTCCTCGGTGTTGCCGAGAACGACGACCTTTTCGGTCGCGCGCTAACCACGGGGGACTTCAATAACGATGGTCATAGCGATCTGGCTGTCGGCGTAGCGGGTGAAGATCTTGGCGGCATCACCGACGCCGGCGCCGTAAACGTGCTCTATGGTTCAGCGACCGGTCTGCAGGCCACCGGGGTGGGCAGCCCCAACGACCAGTCCTGGACACAGGACAGTCCGAGTGTTCTGGGAGAAGCGGAGAGTGGCGATGTCTTCAGTGACAGTCTCCCCGGCGGCGATCCCTGCCGGCTTAGGGGTCGGCTTTAGTCGGCACGAGGGAGCCGCGGACGCGCCGTGGCCTTTGGGGGCGGCCGTCGCAAACCTCTAGGCGCTCGCACTTCTCCGCCACTCGAGCCCGATTTCGGAGACCAATGAGAAATTGTCCGGGCTCTGTCTTTCCTACTATTCTCCAAGGTGAGCTCGCGAATGCCACTCGTTTCCTCGAGGACGCCGCGCGGACCCGCCCTGCCAAGTACGAGCCTTCTCAACGTCCTCGGCGATATCTTCATGCGACAGTCGCATAGGCGCCGTCGAGAGGCTACAATACCGGCTCTCTCGCGTCCCTCACGTCGATGGAAAATGAACAAACGAGTGGTCGGACGGGTCCAAACGATTGCGGAACCAAGACCAGAAGACTACGATCTCATCGCATCGATTCGTCCATCAAGCAGGTGCTGATGCTGAGGACAATAGTAAGCTGGCAACAACACCCATTACATGGGCGAGAAACGATGGCGCGTTGTGTGCCGAACATGGTCGGCACTCATGGAAGATGACAATTATGCTTGCATGCGTTGATGGAACCGGGCCAACAGACTCCGCCGAATACCAGTCTGCTTTTTCTCGCAGCTTTGTAACGGAGATATACAACAGCTCCAGTCACCTGCACAAGTTTTACCACCGTGGGCCTGGAGACACGGTGGGGCAAGGCTTTTTCGGCTTGCTCGGAGGTAGCACCTATGTCTCGCCAGAGTACGTGGCTCGAAAAGTCGAGCGTCGATTACAACTCTCACGCGTGCTAGTTGAACGGCATACTGGCTTGCGCGCGATGCACGCAACCGCGCGCGCCTCAATGCATCGACCTTCGGGCCAAGCGAGATTCGCGTGGAGCGATGAGAGGCAATTTAAAGTATACATGGTTGGATACAGTCGCGGAGGAGCGATAGTCGTGAACGCGGCGCGAATCCTTGCAAGACGCGGATGGGGCATTGAAGCGATGTTCCTTTTCGACGCCGTCGATCGCAGTGTAGTCCTTGAAGCTGCCCAAGTCTCCAGTAACGTGCGCACGTGCTACCACGCCATGCGTCGTGTCGAGGGCGGGAGTCGACGAACTTTCGGCAATTGCGCGACCTCGATTGAATCCCCCGGGATGCTATTCTCTGAGCGGTTCTATACAACGCACGGTGGAATGGGCGGCACACCATGGGGTCCTAGGGGCGCACCTGGACAGTTCATAGTTGAAGGCGCGGAATCGTGGGTGTTGTCATCTACGGCAATTACACCAGCCTTGGAGGCTAGATATATGGCGGCGGTTCGCGCTTGGATGTGGCGGTACTTACGTCAACACAATGTCGTTCCTTAGTGGTTGACAGCGGTTACTTGTTTTGTCGGTCCCCTCGGGGGCAATGGGGTCAGGTCTTGCATTAGCACACATCTTTGGAATGACACTCGTTATCGGTCTCATCTGAGGGAGACTTCCGGGTCCTTTCGGCACTGGCTTCGATTACGATCTGATCTCCTAGCCGTTCGCGTAGGACACAGGAGCCATGACACACGAGGAGTACTTGAGCCAGCTCATCCGCGGATTCGCCGGAGACTGGTCCGTGCCGCAACCGAGCTACTCGGGATCCAGCGAGACGGATGCCGTGGCCCGTTGGCTCGCTTACAACGTGGCCCACCACGCCGTCGCGAACTGCCGGTTCGACCCGAATTCTAGCAACCGCATCGTGGCCCCCGTCGTCCAGCGCGTGTGGAAGCGTTGGGAGACCGACCGGGAAGAGGATATCGACATGCAACTGATCGGGGTGAGGGGACGGGCGGGGGTCATTCACTCGATCAAGGTCGTCGTTCGTCCAGTCGACCCTAGTCGCTACGTTCTACGGCTGTCTGATTACACCATGGGCCGCTCCTCGTTTGCCGTCGACGGCGCGCGGCGTGATCAGGCCGGGGGGCGTGTCCTGTTGGATGACAGCAGCAATCCAAGGGCTTGGGCGATACAGCGACAGCACCGGTCAGCGCACTTCGCGAGACGACCGCCTACACTCCGCAGGCTCAGGCTCCCTCCATGCTGTGGCCAAGCACTCCGCAACATCGATGGGACCCTGGAGTGCTTCCGTCTTGCCGGAGCCATAATGGTGGTTGCGCCGTTCGCGGACTTCTTTACCCCCGCGAATCCACGGTCGAGGGCGGCAGCCGTCGCCGACGACGCCGTCGACGCTCTCGAGCTGGCCCGCGCGGACTGGGACGGAATAGCCGGGGCAGTGCGGGGCCTCAATGAGATTGGCCGGCAGCGGGCTATTGGCATCATCACCTTAGAGCGGGCCCATCACGTGGGCCCATTAGAACAATTTTGGGCGCGTATGGAACAATCGTTTCGCCGCCGGTAGGCGAGAAGATAAGGAGCCGCCCGCGTTGATTTGTCCTAGATCGATTAGCAGAGCAATCCTCGGAGCAGTCATGACAATCGCCTGCGACGACGACAAGCAAGACGAACGATGTCTTCGCGGTGATCAACAGCATCATTGCCGAACCTCGACCCATCGGCACACAGGCGATGGAGCGGATCGTGAGCGGTAGTCGGCTCGACCAGGATGATTTGTCTCAGGGTCCGTTGCGGGTGTACCGTTCCGCGCTGTTAACACAGGGCGTGGTTCAACAGGTAGAGCTGCGACGATCGGAGGAGGGCTCGACGAGCGAAGACATGGTGATCCTTCAGGTCCGCGCCGTTCCGTGCGTTTCCACGGGCGAGGTCCTCAGCCGATACGAGGGTCCCGAGATCGACGTGTCCCACGCCGGGAGCCCACCGACAACGACGTACCGGTTCACCCAGCCCTGGGGCCGGCTGTCGTTTGCGTTCGCGGACCCCTCCAACTCCAACGCTTGCGTGCACCAGATTGTCGTCGACCGAACCGCTCGACGTTGACGTCCTGCGACCACCCGCGTACCGTCGTGTTGCGTACTCAGGAGCGGTACCTTTTCCACTTCCTCCATGCGCTCTGGTACGGCCTCAACCCGGGCGCGATTTGGAAGCAACGGCCCGAGTGCGCTCGAGGCCTACCCCGACCTCGCCCCCGCGCATTACGTGAAAGCGCTCGCCGAGCGCGCCGGCGACCTCGCTGAAGCCCGGTAGGTTCTCGAGCAAGCGACCCCCGGTTCACCCTTGTGCGGACGGAGCTCGCGGAGGTTCTCGATGACGCGGAGGACTTCCAGGCCGCGGTGGCCGCGCGAAAGGCCGGGCTCATCGACGAAGCCATCTTCGAGTGTCAGGCGGCGTGAGGTCCTTTGTCGTAAGCCACCATGCGCATTTTGTCATCTGGAAGTGCACATTGTTCTCTGATATTGTGCGCTGGGGTCGAAAGCCCATGTGTTACCGGCGTGAGGTTCTCTCCGAAAATCGAGCGGATAGGTCTCTGGTTCCTTGCGTTGTTTCCTTCGCACTCCCAAAATCGTTAGGTGAAGCGGACATGAGCGTAGTAACCAAGGCACGTAAGCGTTCGCCAGGCGCAGGCTGTATCGCTCATCGACCACTGGGATCTGCATTGCCGCAGTACCTAATCGCATCCATGCTGCCGGCGTGTTTCGCCGTGCTCCCAGCGGGCGCACAGGTGACGGACAGGATTGAGCAAATGGAGCGGAGCACTCTGCAGGTAGTGATCCTGGTATCGACAGCAGACGGAGAGTTTCACCATGTGGGCACGGGTTCCGGCTTTGTTCTGCAGAATGATCACGTAGTTACCAATAGCCACGTAGCCACCTCAAGAGACGCGGTAATTGAACGTTTCATCCCGACTATTCAGCAAGCAAATCCTGAACTCAGCCGTGAAGACGCCGTGCAGCTCCTGCAGGCTCGGGTCCAAGGCATCGTGTACGCGGTGGCTCTGTCAAAAGACGACATCATCGAAGGCTCGCTACTTTGGAGCTCCGAGGAAATCGACCTGGCGGTGCTCGCCATGAGCCGTCCGATGGGCCGACCCGCCGTCACCCTCTCGACCGAACGCAACGTCCGGAAAGTTCAAAATGTCTATGCGATGGGGTTTCCCGGGGCGGCGGCACGAGACGTAGGATCAGCCTATGAGGTCAAGATCACAAAAGGGATCATCAGTGCTTTTGTCATCGATCCGTCCGGGCGAAAGCTTTACCAGACCGACGCCGCTATCAATCCCGGCAACTCAGGGGGGCCACTGTTCAACGAATGCGGTGAGGTCGTAGGCATCAATGTTGAAAAGTCCCTCACCGAGATTGTCAACACCGAGGGCGTTGCGGTTCGCGTTCCTGCAGGCGAGGGGGTCGGCTGGTCGATTCGCGTGGACGAGTTAGTTCCCTATCTACGCACTTTGGGTATTCCGCACACACTAGCGCATGGTCCCTGTGAGTCCGGCAGCGCACAGAGTACAGCCCTTGCTGAGGAGATGGCTCGCCGGGCGACGGAGTTGGAGGGTCGTCTCCACGATACGACTGCACGGGCCGAGAACGCTGAACGGGAAGCTGGGGAGACGAAGAGTGCGCTCGCAGCTGCCCTCGCACGCATGGATTCTGTCGATACTCATTTGGCGGAGGTCCAGACGCAGAGTCGCAAGCGAGATTCTGTGACGACGGTCGCTGTGGCAGGTGCGCTTCTACTTGGCGTCGTGGCCGTGGTGCTTGCGAAAACACGCCGAGGGCGCGTGATCGTGAAGGACGCTGCAACGTATAGCCGCAAAATCACCTCTCGTGCTATACGCCGCGGATCCCCCGAACCCATGCGTCGCGGGTCGCCGTCGCCCCAGCCGCACTCCCAAACAGGAGCGAGACTCTATGGACTCGCGGGTCCTTTCGCTAATGAAACGTTCGACCTCAACGAAGGGGGCATCGTCATCGGACGTAACCCCCGTGTCGCGCAGCTTGTCTTTCCGCCCGAGGCTACCAGCGTCTCCAAAGTCCATGCCAGAATCAGATTCGACACTCGCGCAGCCACCTTCGTCCTCGAGGACTTGCGTTCAACTTCCGGCACATACCTGGAGGGCGGAAAAAGACTGGACAAGGGCTCCATGCGCTCCCTTGAATCGGGCGCGCAATTCTATCTCGGCGATCCAGAGTACATGTTCGAGGTGCGACAAGGGTAGGCCGAAAAGAGGAAATGCTGACGAATCAGCTCGTTATCGACGACTGCCCCTTCAAACTTGGGGAATCTTACCGATTCTCGGCGGAGGCCGGACTGGGCTACCTCTGCGGGTTCAAGTCGGAATACGCAGAGATGACGTTTGGACCTCGCGTGACGTCGCGGACATCGAGCTCAACGGAGGGATGGGCACTGAGCGATTCATTCCCGCATGGCCAGCATCGCTTTCACGTCGTAGATCCGGGTTGAGGTTCTCTCGAGCACCTTCGCTCCTCCGGACCGGCTCCAAAACGCGAAGATCGGCTCTTCCGCGAGGGACGGCGCTCTCTCGCTCTTACGGATGAGCGCTTCGAGCTCCCTCGCCCCGACGGGAGCTTTCTGCCAACGCGCTTCTCCTAGGAGCTGGGTGTGCGATCCTCTGAGTCCGAGCACGTCGACCTCGCATGGAGCTCCAGAGCTCGCCCACCAGCGCCCGACGACCATATCCTTGGACAGCTCGCCCCGCGCGATCAGTCGCCGCGCGTGGCCGCGCGCCATCTCTTCAAAGACCCGACCCACGTGCGTCTCGAACCGAGGCCGGGCTCGCTCCATTACCGCAGCCCCCTGGCCGCCCTCGATGAGTCCTCGGTCGGCGTAGAGGACGCTGAACCAGAAACGGATATAAGGGTCCACGATTTCGTAATCAGGCCGAGCGCCCTTCGGCGCGCCGATGGGGAGCGCCTTCTGGACGAAGCCCGATTCCGCCAGGACCTCGAGAGGGCGCTCGATCCGCTGATCCGCCGCGCTCGCGATCTCGGAAAATCGCGTCAACCCTCGCCCGACGGCCGCCATTACCCGGGAGTAGCCGCCGATGGAAGGAAGCTCCTCCCTCAGGATGCCGGCGGCATCTTCCAGGAGAATGCCTCCCGGGCTCCCCGCGAGCCGAAGCAGGTTCTCGTTCGTCGTCGCCTTCGGGTCCCAGGCGAGAAGATGGATTGGGTACCCGCCGCAGGCGGCATAGGCCTCGACGAATTGCACCGGAGCGAGCCTAGGAAGGAAGGCGCGCGCCGCCCATGGATCCATCGGATCGAGCCGCACGCGCAGTGTGGGCCGTCCGCGCAAGGGCGCGCCCGCCGCCATCCATCCCTCCACCACGCCGATCGCGGAGCCCGTGAGGATGAGAAGGAGCTTCGTCCCAGGTCTGAGATGATCCCAAACGCTCTGCACGATGCTGGGAAGTGCCGGGGTGCCCTCCAGCAGATAAGGAGCTTCGTCCAGCGCCAGTACCAGCGGTTCCGTCACCGCATGGCTGGCCAGGAATTTCAGCGCCGCTTCCCAGCTGGCGAAGCCCCCGCCAGAGGCGTCGGCAACTTCTGTGCCCAGGTCGCGACCAACCGCGTCGAAGAGTCTCCCGATCTCGATCCGTTCGGACTGTTGGGTAGCGCTGAAAAGAACGCCTCTCTTGTCCTCTAGGAAGTGGGAGAGCAGGAAAGTCTTTCCTACACGCCTTCGCCCCCAAAGCATCACCGGCTGGGGCCGGCCCTTCGAGGCCACGCTCCAGGCGTCCTCGAGACGAGAAAGCTCCTCGTCACGATCCAGGAGCGGGTCGAGGTTCACGCACTCAGTGTACTACAAAGACATTGTACTACAAAGACATTGTAGTGGATCAACGCGGTGGCTACCAGCTAGGCGACCTTAGACGTCCATGCTCACGCGGATGGCCTCGTTGACCCGCTCCATGGTAGGTCGGCTCAGGTTGCCGAGGCGTTTTTCGAAGCGCTCTTTGTCCACGGTCAGGACCTGAGCCAGGTTCACCATCGAACGATGCTTGATCCCGCCCTCCCCCAGCGGAAC
>CAZKNR010000379.1:0-39695 GCA_964553925.1 uncultured Acidobacteriota bacterium | reverse complement strand
GTCGGGCTCACCCCGCGCGGCGCGAACGAGGCTTCGCACATGCTGTTCGGGATGTGGGACCCGACGGCAGGCGCATTCCGGCAGAACGCGTTCCGGGTTCACGTCCAGAAGCTCTGGAATCCTCCGCACAATCCCCCCTTCCTCCGCTTCCGGTGGATCTCCCAGGGACGCGAGGAAGAGGCGGGCTTCAACTTCACGAACTGGAATCCGGCCGCGGTCTATACCTGGAGAGTCGACTGGGGTCCGTCCGGAGGGGCGCACACCGCGAAAGTGCTTCTCGACGGTGTAGAGATCATGTCGCTTCGTTATGTTTATGCGTATCAGCTCGACACCCAATGGATCGAGCTAGGAGTCCAGGAGCGGCATGAGTCGGTGATCGACGCCATTTACCGAAATTTTTTGGTGGTGCGAAGGTGACAACGATGAAACGACACTCGGCAGCTCTCGCGACACTCCTCCTCGGTCTTCTTCTGTCCTCCTGCGGCGACGAAAGCCCGACCGCCCCGACGATTTCGGTTTCAGCTCCGGGAATCGTGAGCCCCGCGGACGGGGCTCAAGTCACGGGACAGGTCACCCTTACCGTTTCCAATGCCTCGGTCAGTGGCGGAACCGGGCCGGCGCGCTACACGTTCCAGATCGCGACCGATTCGGGGTTCGCCAGTATCGCCGCACAGGCGAGCGATATCCCCGAGGGGACGGGAGGCCAAACGTCCTGGACCGTGGGATCGGAGCTCGCGGTCGGCGAGTTCTTCTGGCGCGCCAGAGCGACCGTCGGGTCAACCCAGGGTCCATTTTCGAGCGCGGGCCGGGTGCAGTTCCGCGGCGGGGTTACGACGGGCGGCGCTACCGACGTGGTGCTTGTCTACGACCGCCTCACCAACGGCACCACAGAGGGCGACCGCGGCGGCGGCCAGCTGACTGCCGACGGATGGCTCGTCGAGGCCTCCTCGAACTTCATCGTCTACGACATGCCGACTATCGAGAAGGGGTTTCTCGAGTTCGACGTCAAGGGACTCGATATCCGCAACCCCACGCGCGACTCCAGGCATCTCTTCTTCATGTGGGACCCGAGCCTGGGAAGCGACATGACCAGCAACCGCTTCCGGGCAAGCCTCCAGAAGCTCGACGGCCGGAGCTCTATCAACGATCGGTGGCTGCGGATGCGTCACATTTCTCAGGGGCGTCAGGTCGACGTGGGAAGTCCATTCCGGGGTTGGGAGCCGACGAGGACGTTCCGAATCCGTTTCGAGTGGGGCCTCGAGGGTTCGGGGGAGGTCGCCCGCCTGTTCATCGACGGCAACCAAATCTTCTTCTTCGGGTACGCGAGACCCTACATCCCCGTGATCCATCGGATCGAGCTCGGGGCCGCGGGGCGAGCGGAAACACCGGAGGGCGCGATCTACTCGAACGTCGCGATCGGAACTCGCTAACTTAGTAGGAAACCCAAAATGCAAGGGGGATAGGGGGACAGGAGGAGATAGGGAGATAAATTGGTCCAATTGGTCCTGATTCATTTCCCCATCTCCTCCCATCTCCCCATCCCCCTTTCTTATTCTTGTCAGCTTGCGGAGATCTCTCCGACGAATCGCATGAGGAGCTCGCCGTCGTCGCGGGCGAGCACCTCGTCGAGCGCTCGATACTGCGCGCCGACGACGCGCCGGCGAAGCCCATCATCCGTCACCAGCAGGCTGGCGAGCTCGGCAATCTCGTCGAATTTCTTCTCGTGGACGAGAATGCCCGCACCCCCGAGGGTTTCGGCAACAGCCCCCGCATCGTAGGCGACCACGGGAACTCCCATCTGAAACGCCTCGAGCAGGGGGACACAGAAACCCTCGTGCTCGCTCATGCACAAGAAGACGTCGGCGACGCGGTAGAAAGCCACCAGATCCTCAGTGCTCACCTGGCCGGGAAACTCCACCCGGGGGAGCTCGAGATCGTCCGCCAGACGAATGAGGCGCTCGTAGTAGCGCTCGACGTCCCGAAACTGGCCTACGCAAAGGAGACGGCATTTCCTGTCGATCGAGCGCTGATAGACCTTGACGATCTTCATGAGGTCTTCGAAGCGCTTGTTGGGCGTGACCCGTCCCACGAAGAGGAAATTCGCCATGTCGTCGTCGTACATCCTGGTGATGACGGGATTGGCGGAGGCGGTGAGGCGTTCGGGGTCGAAGAGGAACGGGAGAACCGCCGTGGACTCGAAGCCGAGGTCTTCGAGCTCCTGCCGATTGTACTCGGACACGCCGACGGCGAGGCTTGCGCGTTCCCTGAGCCGGGCGAGCTCCCGTCTGCCTCTGAGGCACTGCACCGCAATCTTACGGCTGTAGGGTGTGAAAAAGTGTGCCGGCGTAATGTTGTGATAGACGAGCATCAGCTTGTCCGCGAGCCGCTCCGCGAGGGAAGCGGCTTTCGAGCCGATCGAGAAGTGAAGGATGAGAACGTTCTCGGGCGAGGAGAACGACTCGTACTCCTCGAGGTCCCGTGCCCGCCCTGACAGGATCGAATCGGCCGCCTCGGCGAAGATCTCCGAATCGAAGCCGCGCCCGCGGAGCAGGGACTGAACGTAAATGGCTTGGTTTCCGATCGCATCTCCGAAAGTGAGGGATGCGACCATCTGGTGGATTTGCATCAGGTTCTCCGGCAGAGCGGAACCCGGCGCTTCGCGGCCCCCTCCGCCTCAGTCGCGGCCGAGTTTTTCCCGGATCGCGTAGGGCGGAGCGCTGCGGTTCTCGTGGTAGGTGCGGGCTTGAAGCTCGCCGATGAGACCGAGACTCACGAGCTGCACCCCGAAGACCATGAAGAGCACCGCGAGGAGAAGGAGCGGTCTTCCAGCGATTGGCTGCCCCAGGCCGAACTTCACCCACGTCAGATAAACGCCGAGGGCGAACCCAACCGCTCCCATCGAGAGACCCGGGAGGCCGAAGAGTTGCAGCGGGCGGTGCGAAAAATCGAGGAGAAACTTCACCGTGATGAGGTCGAGGATGACCCGCACGGTTCGCGAGATCCCGTACTTGGACTCTCCCGCACGCCGGGGGCGGTGGCCCACGACCATCTCGTCGATCGCGACTCCGAAGCCGCTCGCGACCGCGGGAATGAAGCGGTGCATCTCGCCGTAGAGATGGAGGCTCTTCACTACTTCCGAGCGAAACGCCTTGAGCGTACATCCGTAGTCGTGGAGATGGACTCCGGTGGTGACGGAGATGAGCCAGTTCGCTATCTGCGAGGGAAGCTTCCGGGCAAAAAAAGCGTCCTTGCGATCCTTCCGCCAGCCGCACACGATGTCGAATCCGGCCTCGAGCCGCTCGACCAAACGCGCGATGTCCTTGGGGTCGTTCTGCAGATCCGCGTCGAGGGTTGCGATGACCGGAGCTCTCGCTTCGGCGAAGCCCGCGGCGAGCGCCGCCGTCTGGCCGAAGTTCTTGCGGAACCGCACGACCCGCACGTGCTCGTCCCGGTGGTGAATGGACTTGAGGAGCGCGAAGCTGGCGTCGGTCGACCCATCGTCGATGAACAGGATCTCGTAGCGCTTTCCGAAGGGCTCGAGAGCGGCGGTGAGCTCCTGATGAAGCGCCGCGAGGTTGCCTTCCTCGTTGAAGACGGGAACGACGATGGAAAGCTCGGGCTCGAGAGAGAGTGCTTGTTGGGACCGCTCGCGAACGGATCGCGTTTCGGTCTCGGAGGCCATCGGCGGAAGTATATACTACCGCCCGGACTCCGGCCCCATGCCCACCATTCCTAAAGTGACCCTCGATCAAGTGCGGAAGCTTGCGGCGCTCGCCCACCTTTCCCTCACCGACGAGGAGTGCGCCGGCTTTACCCAGGACCTCGAACGAATCCTGGAGTACGCCGAGAGCCTCCAGGCACTCGATACAGAAAACGTCGAGCCCACTTCCCACGCGCTCCTCGAGAAGGGACTCGAAGGTGAGGCGAGCCTGCGGGCGGACGAGCCGCGCCCGGGCCTCGACCACGAGCGCCTGCTCGAGGGAGCCCCCGACGGCGGGGACGGGCTCTTCAAGGTTCCCCGGGTACTCCCGTGAGCCTTTGGGAGCTCTCCGTCCGCGCGCTTCGCGATCGCCTTGCCGAAGGAGAGCTCACGGCGGAAGAGACCGTGAAGGAGTTCCTGGACCGGATCGAGGCGAAAGACGGCGGCATCGGAGCGTTCCTCCTCCCCCTGGCCGATTCGGCGCTCGAGCGCGCGCGAACGCTCGACCGCCTCCCCCGGAGTGAACGCGGTCCGCTCCACGGGGTCCCCATCGCCGTCAAGGACATCCTCTCCGTCGAGGGAAGCCCGACGACCGCGGGCTCGCGAGTCCTGGAAGGCTACGTTTCTCCCTACAGCGCGACCGCGATCGAACGACTCGTGGACGCGGGCGCGGTGATCCTGGGAAAGACGAATCTCGACGAATTCGCGATGGGCTCCTCCACCGAGAACTCGGCGTTCCACACGACGAGGAATCCGTGGAGCCCGGACCGCGTGCCCGGAGGATCGAGCGGAGGTTCGGCCGCCGCGGTCGCCGCTGGGCTCGCGCCCGTAGCGCTCGGAACTGACACCGGGGGCTCCGTCCGCCAGCCCGCCGCGCTTTGCGGCGTCGTCGGGTTGAAGCCGACCTACGGCCGCGTTTCGCGCTACGGCCTCGTGGCATTCGCGTCGTCTTTCGATCAAATCGGTCCAATCGCGAGGACCGCGGAGGACGCGGGGCTGGTTCTCGAGATCATCGCCGGCGCCGATCCGAAAGATTCCACCTGCTCGACCCGTCCCGTCCCTCGCTATTCGGAGGAGATCGGCGGGGACGTCCGCTCTCTGCGCGTCGGCATCCCGCGCGAAGTCCTCGGAGAGGGCGTCCACGCGAGCGTTCTCGAAGCCTTCGACCGGGCGGCTCGAACGCTCGAGAAGCTCGGGGTGGCGCTCGAGGAAGTGTCGCTTCCCGCGGCGAAGCACGCGATCGCCTGCTACTACCTTCTCGTCACCGCGGAAGCGAGCTCGAACCTCGCTCGTTACGACGGTGTCCGCTATGGGCTCAGGACGCCGCATCCCGACTTCAACGACCTCCATAAGATGATGAGCGCCACCCGGGGCGCGGGATTCGGCCGCGAGGTCAAGCGCCGGATCCTGCTCGGGACCTTCGTGCTCTCCGCGGGCTACTACGACGCCTACTACGAGAAGGCCCAGAAAGTCAGAAGCCTCGTTCTGCGCGACTTCGCGCGCGCCTTCGAAAACGTCGACGCCGTCCTCCTCCCGACGTGCCCCGAGACTGCGTTTCCGATAGGCGCGAAGTCCGACGACCCCCTCTCGATGTATCTCGCGGACGTGTTCACCGTCACCGCGAACCTCGCGGGCACTCCGGCGCTGAGCTTCCCCGCGGGCTTCGACTCCAAGGGTCTACCGATTGGGGTTCAGCTCATAGGAAGGCACTTCGACGAGGCGACGATCCTGAGGCTAGCCCACGCGTTTCAGTCGGCGACGGACTTTCACGACAAACGTCCGCCGATGGCGGATTAAACTAGGCTGGCGCGCTACGCCACCGGATCCAGACGTACACCGGGACACCGGCCATCAAGAACAAGAAACCCCAGTACACGATCTCCTGACCGGCTCCAGCGATCGCCCAGAGTGAGTACACGAAGGCCAGGATAGAGATCGCGAGCCCTCCTCCCAGGCGCTTTCCCGAGAAGCGGGCCTTGTCCTTGATGTAGATCATGGCCTCGGACATCGTGCAGAAGACATAGGGAACCAGGGTATTGAGGGTCGCGAGGAGGATGATGAACGTGAACTGGTCCACGAGGCCCTTGTTGTAGTTCATCATCAGGAGAATACTTGCGAGGACGCTCGAGAACACCAGAGCGTTGGCGGGGGTGTTGAATTTCGACACCTTCCCGAAGAACGCGGGGAAGAGTGAATCCCTCGCCGCGGCGAGAGGGATCTGGCCCTGGAGGAGGAGCCACCCGTTCAGAGCGCCGAAGCACGACACCACGGCCCCGAGGGCGACGAAGGTTCCCGCCCAGGGTCCCCACATCTTGACGGCAGCATCGGCGAAGGGCGCGTTCGAGTTTCCGAGCTCTGCCGAGGGCATGACTCCCATCACCGCGACCGTGCCGAGGATGTAGACCGTCGCCGCCAGAAGCGTTCCCAGAATGGTGGCCCGGGGGATGGTGCGCTCGGGGTCGTGGACGTGCTCCGCCGGGGTCGTCCCGGACTCGAGGCCCAGGAAGGCCCAGAGGGTCAGCGCCACGGTCGAGGTAATGGCCCCGAATGCTGACTTATCCGTGGCGTTGAAGGGCACGAAGTTCGAGCTGTCGACGTAGAGGAGACCGACGGTAGCAAGGAGCAGCAGCGGCAGGAGCTTGAGGACGGTGGTCACGAGCTGGACCATTCCCGCGGCGTGAACCCCGATGACGTTGACCCAGGTCAGGATCCAGATCGTCGCGAGTCCCACGCCCGCCGCGAGAATGCTGTTCTCCTTGAGGCCCGTCCAAAAGAACGACAGGTAGCTCACGAAGGCGACGGCGATGGCCGCGTTCGTCGTCCAGATGGAGATCCAGTATCCCCAGGCGATGAGAAACCCGGGGAAATCCCCGAATCCCTCCCGGGTGAAGGCGTAGGGACCGCCGGATTTTTTCACCAGCCGGCTCAATCGCGCGAAGACGAGGGCTACGAGCGTCGCGCCGGCGGCCGAGACCAGCCATCCGACGATGCTGATGCCGCCGAAGGGTCCGAGAGAGGCGGGAAGAAGGAAGATACCGGACCCGATCATGTTTCCGACGACCAGGGCGGTCACCATCGCGAGGCCTAGCTTTTTTTCCGACATAGTCACCCGTTCATGTGGCCGCTACCCTATCACCATGACGCCTGCTTCCCGAAATGGTCCCAGCCCTTCGCGGACAAAGGACGGACGACGCCGTCTCGTCCCACGAGCTCGACGTTCTCCTCCGCGGTCGTTTCGCCGATGCGGGTCACGACGAGGTCGAGCCGTTCGCGGAATCGATCGAGCTTCGCCTCGCTGCCGCTCGTGAACAGGAGCTCGTAGTCTTCGCCTCCGCTGACAGCGGAGAGCGTGGGCTCGCGCTTCCACGCTCGCTCCCACGCCAGAAGACCCGGGGACAGCGGAAGCGACGTCTCCTCGATGCGGGCCCCGACGCCGCTCGCGCGGCACAGGCGATGAAGGTCGAGGGCGAGGCCGTCGGAAACGTCGATGCAGGCGGTCGCGAGCCGCCTTTGGTTCAGCTCGCGGCCGAGGGCCACCCGGGGCTCGGGGTCGATATGAGCGCGGATGCAGGCCTCCGCGAGGGCGATCGGCCCGCCCCGCAGGCTCTCGGACACGATGAGCCCTCCCCCGGGCGCGAGGACCGCTCCACGCTCCAGGAGCTTCAACCCGGTGGATGCGGCGCCGATCCTCCCCGAGAGATAGATGCCGTTGCCCGGCCGGGCGCCTGAACGTCGAAGGGCGCGCTTTCGCACCGTGGCCCCGGCGACGGTAACATCGACGATGAGAATCCCCCCGGGGGACAACGCGAGGTTTCCGCCGACGAGGTTCATGCCAAGCTCGCGCGCGCGCTCGTGGACGCCCTCGACGAGCTGCCACAGCGCCTCGACCTCGATTTCGGGAGGTACTCCGAGTGACAACAGGACAGCGAGCGGCTCTCCGCCCATGGCAGCGATATCGCTCGCGCTCGCGGCGACCGCCTTGCGGCCGAGAAACCTCGGCGGCATCCACCGCCTGGCGAAGTGCACGCCCTCGACGAGGGAGTCGGTCGTGAGCAGGAGGTGCTCACCCGCGGGCGGGTCGAGGATTGCGGCGTCGTCCCCGATGCCGAGGACCGCAGTCTCGCCCGTCGCCGGGAATCTCTTGGGGAGCTCCCGGAGAAAGGCGTCTTCTCCGAGCTCCGATAGCAGCATCCTTGGAGGGCTCGCCTCTAAATATCCTCTTCACGCAAACGGCAGGGCACGCTCGACTCGCGTCCTGCCTACGGAAGCGCCGGCGAGGTCTGGGTCGGCTCGCGCAGCGATTCCTCGAGCGCGGTAAGAAGCTCGCGCGCCGTCGTCTCGAAAAGCACCTCGCCCGAACGATGCTGGTCTTGCAGCTTGAAGAACTCGTCGGTGATATTGAGGGCCGCCAGAACCGCCACCCGGAGCGGTTCGGTGGCGCCGGTCGACTCGGAGAGAGTTCTCATCTTGGTATCCACGTACCGCGCGAGACCCTCGACGTAGGTGCCGTCTTCCTCGGCTCTGAGGCTATAGCTCTGTCCGAAGATCGTCACGGACACCAGGCTGCCGTCCGACTTGGCGCTGTCGTTTTTCGTGCCCCGCTTCCGCGTGTCGCTCATAATCCCGTCATTCTAAGCGAACGTCGAGTGCCATGAAAGTCGTCAGAAATCGATTCGCTCGATTCGTTCGAGCAGATTCTGGACCTTCGCGCGGATGATCTTGCGCTCGTCGCGCAGAAGCTGGAGCTCCTCGTGGACTTCAACGGAAGCCACGGATGGGCCTGAAGACGCGGCCGGGGCGCTCGCGGGCTGAAGGGGAGGCGATGATGGAAGCGACCCGAGCTTTCGGTGAAGCTCCGCGACCTCGCCGGTCAAAGAGTAGTTCACCTCTCGTAGCTCGGCGATGAGCTTCGTTGCGCGCTCGACCCGATCTTTGAGCTCGGAGAGACGGCCTTGGGCGTCGTCGGCGCCCGGCTTTTTCTCACCCACCGCTTCGACTCGATCGCCCTCTGACCTACGTCCTCAGTTCGCGGTGAGCGCCTGGCGCGCGACCGTCACCAGTTCCGAGAACGCCTTGTCGTCGTGGATGGCGAGCTCCGCGAGCTGCTTGCGGTTCAGATCCACGCTCGCCTTCGAGAGGCCGGCAATGAACGTGCTGTACGACATCCCGCTCGCGCGCGCGGCCGCGCCAATGCGAACGATCCACAGGCTGCGGAAGTCGCGCTTCTTCTCCCTCCGGCCGCGGTAGGCGGAGACCAGGGCCTTATCGACCGCCTGCTTGGCGGCGCGATAGAGCTTGCTCTTGGTGGCGAAGAAACCTTTCGCGAGCTTCAGCACCTTGCGGCGCCGGTCGCGGCGGTTGGTACCTCTTTTTACTCTAGGCATCGGTCGAAAATCTCCGAGCCACTTCTTCCAGGGGTCTTCCCCTTCAGGCCCTCAGGCCCTCAGGCCATCAGGAGTACGGAAGAAGCGGCGAAATGAAAGAATGGTCGGCTTTGGAAACCAGGGCTGACTTCCTGAGCTTCCGCTTTCGATGTCTCGTCTTCTTGGTCGCAATGTGTTTGGCGAAGGCGTGGCTCCGCTTCAGTTTGCCCGAGGCCGTCCTTCTGAAGCGCTTCGCCGCCCCCCGGTGGGTCTTCAGTTTCTTTTTCAACGGTTACTCCAGTCCCTTGATGTCGCCGCCGTTCGTCGCCGCCGCCACTCGCACGGCGCTGCCGCCGTCCCGGGAGGATTTCAGCTTCTCCACGATCGACTTCTTCGGCGAAACGATCTGATACATCTGATTGCCTTCCATCCCCGATCGGTTCTCGATGAGCGCGATCTCCTTGAGCTCCGTCGCCAATCGATCGAGGATCCGGACGCCCAGCTGGCCGTGAGAGCGCTCTCTTCCCCGGAACATGATGGTGGTCTTTACCTTGTTTCCCTCCAGCAGGAAGCGCTCCACGTGGTTCTTCTTGAAGTTGTAGTCGTGCTCATCGATCTTGACCCGGAACTTGATTTCCTTGACCTGGATCTGCTTCTGATGCTTCTTCGCCTCATGCGCGCGCTTGTTCTTCTGGTAGAGGTACTTGCCATAGTTCATGATCCGGCAAACCGGCGGGTTCGCTTTGGCGACGATCTCCACCAGGTCGAGCTCTCGTTCTCGGGCCATTCGGAGCGCGTCTTCGGGCCTCACGATGCCCACCTGTTCGCCCTTCTCGTCGATGAGTCGTATTTCTCGCGCGCGGATCCGTTCGTTCACTCGGGTCGATCTATCGATGTGGCACCTCCTGGATTACGTACCCCAAGGCGAAACTCACCCTGGGGGATATTATGCCTTTGGCGGGCCGGCGATTGCCACCAGGCGCGCTACTCGGCAAGGGATCTCTCGCGGACCAGCCGCTCGAGGGTTGCGGCGAGATCCTCGACCGAGGACGGACCGAGGTCGCCCTTTTTGCGATTGCGAACGGCGACGGCGCCCGACTCCATCTCCTTGTCGCCGACGACCAGCATGAACGGGACCTTGCGGAGCTGGGCTTCGCGGATCTTGTAGCCGACCTTTTCGCTCCGGCTGTCCACCCCGACGCGGAAGCCGCGCCCCCGCAGGGTCGCGGCGACCCCCTCGGCGTGCGCGTGGTGTTTGTCGGTGATCGGGAGGACCAGAACTTGAAGCGGAGCAAGCCACAGGGGAAAGGCGCCGCCCGTGTGCTCGATGAGGACGGCCATGAAGCGCTCGAGCGAGCCCAGGATGGCGCGATGGATCAACACCGGACGCTTCCTCGTCTGATCCTCGGCGGCGTAGTAGAGATCGAACCTCTCCGCCTGGAAGAAGTCGGCCTGGATGGTCGCGCATTGATGGGTGCGGCCGATGGCGTCCTCGACCTGGAAATCGATCTTGGGTCCGTAGAAGGCGCCGTCGCCCGGGTTCACCTTGTATCGGGTCGAGGTCTTCTCCAGAGCGGACACCAGAGCCGCTTCCGCCTGCTGCCACTGTTCGTCGGTTCCGATAGAGCTCTTTGGCCTGGTCGCCAGATCGATCCGGAAGCCCTGGAAGCCGAAGTCCTCGTACACCTCGCGCGCGAGATGGATCAGATCCGAGACTTCACTTTCGATCTGCGCCGGTGTGCAGTAGATGTGGGCGTCGTCCTGAACGAAGGACCGCACGCGGGTGAGGCCCGAGAGCACCCCCGAGCGCTCGTAGCGATGGCAGTGACCGAACTCGGAGAGGCGGAGCGGAAGCTCGCGGTACGAGCGCAGCGACGACTCGTAGACCATCGCCGCCCCCGGGCAGTTCATCGGCTTGATGCCGAACTCCGCCTCGTCGGACTCGACGAAATACATGTTCTCCCGGTAGTGGTCGAGGTGCCCGCTCCGGCGCCATACGTCAGTATTCATGATCAAGGGTGTCTTGATCTCCTGGTAGCCGCGCCGGTCGAGCTTCTCCCTCATGTAATCGACGAGGCCGTTGACGACGCGAAGACCGCTCGGAAGCCAGAACACCTGGCCGGGCGCCTCCTGACGGATGAGGAACAGGTCGAGCTCGCGCCCGAGCTTTCGGTGATCGCGCTTCTTCGCCTCCTCGAGGCGAGTCAAATGCTCGGCGAGGCTCTTCTGATCGTAGAACGTGGTGGCGTAGATCCGCTGCATCGGGGCGTTCGACTCGTCGCCCTTCCAGTAGGCGGCAGAGCTCCCGAGGACCTTGATCGCCTTGATGACGCCGCTCGCGGGAACGTGCGGGCCCTCGCAAAAATCGTAGAACTTGCCCAGCCGATAACAAGAGACGACGTCCCCGCCCTTCTCGCCGACGAGCTCCTGCTTGAAGGGCTGGCCGAGCTCTCCGAACCGCGCCACCGCGTCCGACTTTCCCACCTCCTCGCGCTCGAAGGGGATGTTCTTCGACGCGAGCTCCTTCATCTTCTCCTCGATCTTCTCGAGGTCCTCGGGAGTGAACGGGCGGGAGACGGCGAAATCGTAGAAGAACCCGCCTTCGATCGGAGGGCCGATGCCGTACTTCGCGTCGGGAAAGAGCTCGGTAACGGCCGCCGCCATCAAATGCGCCGAGCTGTGCCGGAAGATCTCGAGCGTCTCCTCGTCGCGGGGTGTGAGGATGCGGAGCGAGGCGTTCTCATCGATCCCTCGAGAGAGGTCGAAGGGCTCGCCGTTCACCACGGCGGCGATGGCCTGTCGCGCGAGCCCGGCGCCGATGTCCTCGGCGATCTTCCGCGGCGTCACCCCCGCGGGGTACTCTCGCGAGCTCCCGTCCGGGAGAGTGATCGTCACGTTCTCTGTGGTCATTCTCCGAAAAAAACTCCTAAACAAACTCCCAAAAAAATTGAGTCCGCGCGAATCGATCCTGCGCGGACAAAATCCGAGATGGTCCGAGATGGTAGGCGCGGGCGGATTTGAACCGCCGACTTCTACCGTGTCAAGGTAGCGCTCTCCCCCTGAGCTACGCGCCTATCGACTCCGATCCGCACGAATAGTAGCAGCGCGTCCCCGCCGTGTCAAGGCAACAAATACAAATTTCACAGGGAGATACGGCCACAGGGAGGGCAGGGCCTCCGTTTCTCGTCATTGACGGAAGGAGAGCAGAAGAGACATAATGTTGAAAATCCGGCGAATCGCTCTCGAAACGATGGCAACGACCCCGCGGCGCCCCTCCCCGACTGTCGAGTCGGCCTCCATCCCCAATCTGATCGCGATTTTGAAGCATCAGGGGCTCCTCGCCGGTGACGAGGAGGAACAGCTCCTCCGGCTGATGAAGGTGCAGCAGCTCTCCGAGGAGGCGGCGCTCCGGCGCCTGGGAAAGCACGGCGAGGATGAGATCACGCAGGCCGTCGCCCGCCACGCGAAACTTCCCTACCTGAAGATCAACCCTCTGGATCTCGACCTCGACGTGGTTACCAGCGCCCTTCCCGCTCCTTTTGCCCGGAAGCACACGATGTGCGCGGTCTCCAAGCACGGCAATACCGTGACCCTCGCGATCGCCAATCCCTTCAACCGGTCCCCCCTCCGGGATCTCCAGCAGTTCGCGGGGCTCGAGGTCAAGCTCGTGGTCGCGTCTCGGTCCGACATCGAGATGGTGAACAAGGGCTTCTACGACCTCAAGAGCTCGCTCAAGGCGGCGGAAACCCAGCTCACCGAGGGACGGGTCTCGGCGATCGACATCGGAAACCAGGAGTTCCTCTCGGGCCCGACCGTCGAGATGGACCCGACGATGCAGCCCGTCGTCACCGCCCTCGACAACATGCTCACCCACGCCTTCGACCAGCGGGCGTCGGACATTCACATGGAGCCGAAGCGGAACATCGCGCTCGTGCGCCTTCGCATCGACGGGGTGCTGCACGACGTCCACGTGATTCCCAAGATCGTCTACCAGGCTGTGGTGAGCCGGGTGAAGATGCTCGCCGGTCTCAACATCGCCGAGAAGAGGCGGCCCCAGGACGGCCGCATCAAGAGGAGCGAGGGCGGCAAGGAGATCGAGATCCGGGTCTCCACCATGCCCACGGTGTTCGGAGAAAAGGCGGTGCTGCGCATCTTCGACCCCGACATCCTCTTGAAGACGATCGCCGAGCTCGGGTTCTCGGAAAGCGAGCTTCCGCGCTTCACGCCGTTTCTCGAGCACCGGGAGGGAATCATCCTCATCACCGGACCGACCGGGAGCGGCAAGACCACCACCCTTTACTCCCTTCTCAAGCATCTTTCGGGGCCCGAAGTGAACATCGTCACCATCGAGGACCCGGTGGAGCTGGTGTACGACGACTTCAACCAGGTCCAGATCCGCACCGAGATCGACGTCACCTTCGCCAATACCATCCGCACCGTTTTGCGCCAGGACCCCGACATCATCATGGTGGGCGAGATCCGCGACACCGCGACCGCGGAAATGGCGATCCAGGCGGCCTTGACCGGTCACCTCGTTTTCTCGACCCTTCATACCAACGACGCCCCCTCGGCGATCACCCGGCTCCTCGACCTCGAATGCCCGCCGTTTCTCATCACCTCGACCCTTCTCGGCGTTCTGGCGCAGCGGCTGGTTCGAAGCATCTGCCTGAAGTGCGCCGAGGACTACCGCCCCAGCGAGGAAGATGCTATGGCGCTGAACGCGCCCTTCGACAAAATCCGCGAGCACACCTTCCGGCGGGGAAAAGGCTGCATCCACTGCCGCCAGACCGGCTACCACGGGCGGACGGGCATCTACGAGGTCATGCCCATCTCGCGGAAAATCCGGAAGATGATCATCGGAAAGACCGGGGCGCCGGACATCGTGCAGACGGCGAGAGAGGAAGGTATGCGGACCCTCAGAGAATCCGCGATTGTGAAACTCGTGAGCGGCCTGACCACAGTGTCGGAAGTAATCCGCGTCACCGGCAGAGGCTAGTTTCTGGTGCAAGAAGGGGGATGTGGAGATGGGAGGAGATGTGGAGATAAAACAAAACGAAAATTTCTTATCCCCCTGTCCCCTCCTGTCCCCTTATCCCCCTTGTATTGGGTTTTAGGTTCTGCTTTCTTCGAAGTGGACCGCTTCGAAGCGCCGCACTATCGTCACACCGTCTCGCCAGGCGTCCTTGGGGAGGCCCGCCTTGCGGCAGGTTTCTTCGAGAAAGGCCTCGCTATTCCAGCTTCGTCTTACCGCGACTTGGGGCAGCAGGAGGCCTCGGGCGACGCCGCGCTCTATCAGGAGGCCGTCTCGTCCGATGACCACCTCTGAGGGGTCCGCGACCGCGACCGGCGGCGCGAGGACCGTGATGCTGATGGCAAGCCTCGGAACCTCCTCCCGCGAGACGCGGCCGAAACGGGGATCGTCGAGCGCGGCGGCGACGACGGCTCGCCGGGTCAGAGAGAGGACGTCCTCGTCACGACGGAAGTAGCCGATGCATCCGCGGAGCTCGCTTTCGAGCTCGAGGGTAGCGAACACGCCGCCGAGCGGGAGAGTCCACTCGAAGTCCATCTCGACTTCCGCCACCGGATCGAGTCCAAAGTGGGCATAGAGCTCGCGCCTCGCGGCGGCGAGGAGCTTCCTCCCGCCCTCGTCCGCGCTCATGCCGCCCCGTACAAAGCTGCGGAGAGGTATCCCACGACGGCGTCGGTCTCGCCGCTGGCGTCACCGGAGTCGCCATAGGCGAGAATTCGCGATTCGACGGCGCCGAGCTCTCGGGCGGCCATCATCACCGCGACCATCGGGCCGCCGCCGCAGGCGTGTCCCCTCTCTTGCGCGAGGAGGTCCTCGAGAGCGCGCGGATCAAACCGCTCGATGCAGTCGAGCACTTCGGAGTCGAGCTCGCGCGCTCGGTCGCGGGTTTGGTAGTGGGAGAGGTCGGAGCTGGCGATGAGGAGAACCGGATAGGCCGATTCCGAGACCACGCGCACCATCGCGAAGACGGCGGCCTCGATGTTCCGCGAGCTCTGGGTTCCCATCATGACCGGCACGATGCGCGTGTCCGGCAGGAGGTGCTGCAGAAAAGGGACCTGCATCTCGAGGGAGTGCTCGCCTCGATGGACTTCGGGCATCGGGCGGGCTCTTGGCGTCGCGTTCGCAAACGATCGGCAGAGCTCGGAGTCGATGGCAGCGAGGCCGAGCGGTGTGGCGAAGGCTCCCTCGGGGTAGGTCGCGAGCGCGTCGAAGGCGGCACGGTGCGAGGGACCGAGAATGACGACGGTCTCGAACGCTTGCCTCTCGAGCAGGCGGTAGCCGGCCGCGGCGACCGGGCCCGAGTACGTGAGGCCAGCATGGGGCGATATCAGGGCGACGAGCTTTCCGGGAGGCTCGCTTCTTGGGGCGGAGGCGATAAGGCGGGAGACCATGGAAGCTAGCTCAGATGGATCGCCGGGATACCAGGTGCCGGCGAAGGGAGACCGGCGGACGTCCTGACTTCCCACTCAGCTCTCCTTCAGGCCGCTCCGTCGCCGCCTCAAGAGTTGAAACAAAACGGCGCCGACGGCCACCACTAACACCCCGATGACAACGTTCGCCGAGCTCGCGTGCAGGTAGCCGAGGGCCTGGTCTCCGTACTGCACGGCGAGCCACGCTTCGCCGAAGTATCGCACCGTCCGGCCCAGCGTGATGGCAGCGACGAACCGGGGGAGCGAGAGGCCCAGGGCTCCCGAGGAGACGACGAAGATCTTGAACGGAAACGGCGGCGGCAAGATCGAAGGCAGCATCACCGCGAAAGCGCCGTAGCGCCGAACCAGGCCGAAGGCCGACTGGATCCTGCCTTTGGGAAACCGCTTCTCGAGGAACGAGAATCCCTGCCATCGAGCTAGCCCGTACAGGAGGCTCGCGCCGGTGACCGAGCCCAGCGTGGTCATCAGGGCATAGTAGAAGGCTCTATCGGGGAACCGGGCCCCGAAATAAAGCAGAAGGGCGTCGTTGATCTCCGGGAGCGACAGGAGGGACGAATCGAAGAACGCAATCCCGAAGAGGCCGAGCCCCGCCGTCCCGCTCGAAAGCCCGCGCACGAATGCGTCGAGGGTCTCGGCGAGGCTCTCCATCGCGAGGGAGAGGTCAGCCTCAGTCGAGAGTCACGGGAACCCAGGTGAAGGTCGAACGTCCTCCGATCACCCGTTCGATGCGAAGCAAAACGTTTCCGCCCTGCGGCACCTCGGCGAGGATCCTCTGCAGATCGTCGACAGAGCGGATTGGCTCCCGATTGGCTTCGATGAGGATATCCCCTCTCCTGAGTCCGGCATCCTCTGCCGGACCGTCGGGATCCACTTCCACGAGGACGACTCCCGACTTGGAGGTGGCGCTGAGCTCGCCCGCGAGCTGGGGAGTCAGATTCTGCCCGCTGATGCCGAGGCGTCCCTTCTCACCCTCCCGGTCCCGGGGCGGAGCGGCGAACGCTTCTTCGACCGTTCGCTTGGCGACGGTGACTTTCGTCGAGGCGACCTTGCCGTCGCGATAGTACTTCAGATCCACGGTGTCTCCCGGGCGAATATCCGCCACGAGATGCACCAAATGGGTATTCGAGTCGACGGGGACGCCGTTCAGCTCGACGATGATGTCTCCAGCCTTGAGGCCCGCCTTCGCCGCAGGCGTGTCCTCGCCGAGGACGTCGGAGATCAGAGCCCCCCGCTTCCCCTCGAGCCCGAAGCTCCGCGCGAGCTCGGCGCTGAGGGGCTGGATCGAGACTCCGAGCCAGCCGCGGGTCACCGTCCCCTCGGAAACGAGCTGGTCGTAGATCTTCCGCGTCATGTTGGAAGGGATGGCGAAGCCAATCCCCATGCTGCCCCCGGAGTTGGAGATGATGTTGGAGTTGATGCCGATGACCTGGCCCTTCATGTTGACGAGCGGTCCGCCGGAGTTTCCGGGGTTGATGGCGGCATCGGTCTGCACGAAATCGTCGTAGGTGCCCTGCCCGATCACCCGGCCCTTCGCGCTCACGATCCCGGCAGTCACCGTATGGCCGAACCCGAACGGGTTCCCCATCGCCAGCACCCACTCGCCGACCACCAGAGCGTCCGAATCCCCGAAGTCGACGTGGTGGAAGGTCTCGTTCGCGTCCGTTTTGATCTTGAGAACCGAGAGATCGGTCGCGGGATCGTTGCCGACGACCTCCGCCTTGAAGCGGCGCTCGTCCGAGAACTGGATCTCGATGTCGTCCGCGTTCTCGACGACGTGGTTGTTGGTGACGACGTAGCCTCGCGGGTCGATGATGACTCCGGAGCCGAGGCTTCGGCGCCGCTGGTCCGGCGGATCCCGGAAGAACCGCTCGAAGAACTCGTCGAACTGGCCACCGGTCGGCGGTTGTTGCCTCTCGATCGTCCCGCTGGCTTTCTGTTCGGTAAAGACGTTCACAACAGCCGGCTTCAATGCCTCCGCAACCGTTGCGAACGTCCGGGACAGAGCGTCGACGTCCGGAAGCTCGGTTTCGCGCGCGGGCGCCTTCGGGGTCTCGGCGGGACGCGAGCTCGATAAACGGGACGAAGGTGCTCGCGGCGTTTCCTCCTGGCTCGACTGCCATCCGGACGTGGTCGGCCCCACGGCGACGACGAGCGCCGTGAAGAGCGCGGCGATTCCCGCGGCGAAGGCCAGCGGGCGCAGAGGCCTGCCCGCCGTAGCCTTGGCGAAGGCGGGCCCCGGCCGCTTCGCGTCGCCCGAACGATTCGAGTTCATGGTCATTGATTTCTCCAAACGGGATTTCTCCAAACGGGATTTCTCCAACCGCGAGTTTCTTCCTGGAAAAGCAACCTCATTATAGCAAGGCGCGCGAACGACTCAGAGGGTAAGCGCAAGCATCGGATCGTGGAGGGCGGCGTTGGAGGCGACAATCGCGCCCTTCCGGTAGTGGAACGGTCCCCCGGCGAGGTCGGAGACGCGCCCGCCCGCCTCTTCCACGATGAGAGCACCCGCGGCGGTGTCCCACGGTCCGAGCTTCTCCTCCCAGAATCCGTCGAAGCGGCCGGCCGCGACGTAACAAAGGTCGAGGGCGGCGGAGCCGTCCCGGCGGATGGCGCGCGAGGCGCCCATGAAGCGGTTGAAGAGCCTCAGGTTTCGCGTCAGATCCTCATGCAGGTCGTACGGGAAGCCCGTGACCAGAAGGGCTTCCTGAAGCCTCTTCGTGGAAGAGACTCCGAGCCTCCGGCCGTTCAGAAACGCTCCCTTGCCCTTGGCCGCGGTAAAGAGCTCCTTCCGGGCGGGGTCGTACACAGCGCCCGCCGTGACCGAAAGAGATTCCTCGAACGCAATCGACACCGCGAAGACCGGGTAGCCGTGCGCGAAATTGGTCGTTCCGTCGAGGGGGTCGATGATGAAACGGACGCCGGACTGACCGCTCTCCTCGCCCCCCTCTTCGGCGAGAATCGCGGCTCCAGGAAACCGACGCTTGAGGATCCCGACAACTTCCTTCTCCGAGGCGAGGTCGGCGTCGGTGACCAGGTTCAGCGCCCCCTTGTAGGAGATGCGAAAGTCAGAGCCGAAGTAACCCTCGAGAACGCTCCCCCCGGCGAGAGCGGCTTCGACGAGGACCGCGAGCGGTTTCAACTGGCGGAGGGCGCGCCGTTCACGCGTTTCATCATCGTGACCCGCGTTCCCCGGTTCGGCTCGAAGCGGTAGCTCACCTCGTCCATGAAGTTCTTCATGAAGAAGATTCCTCGTCCGCTCGCGCGGAGGAGGTTCTCTTCGGCCAGCGGATCGGGGACTTTCTCGGGGCTGAAACCCTCCCCCTCGTCCTCGACGATCACGGTGAACTCCGGCGCCCGGTACTCGAAACAGACGATCACCCTCTTCGTCGGATCGAGCTTGTTTCCGTGCCGGACGGCATTGGTGACCGACTCGCGGATGGCGACGCTCATCCAGTGGGCGGAGTCAGAATCGAAGCCCACCTGCGACGACAGAGACTCGAATACCACCTGGACCAGATCGACCATCTCGAAACTGCTCTGGATATCGATCTGCACGTTTCCTGGTTTCGCCTGACTCGTCTCCAAATCTACCGCTCCGAGGCGGTAGGCTACAGGAATCAAGAGCCCAACACAAGATCGCCGAGCCGGTTGTCAGGTTAGAAGGACGTAAGACGGCCACGGGTTCGCTCGCCCGCGAGCGAGCGTGTTACCATTCCCTGAATGAAATCCGAGCTGCGCGCGCGCCTCTCTGGCCGCTTCGAGCCGCCGGGCGACAAGTCCATCGGCCACAGGCTCGCGCTCCTCTCCGCGATCGCCTCCGGCCGGTCCCGGCTCGAGGGTTTCCCTCCGGGTCAGGATTGTGCTTCGACACTGGGCGTTATTCGCGCTCTTTCGGCCAAGATTTCCTGGGACGAGGACGCGGTCGAGATCGAGGGACGCGGGCTCGACGGCCTCGAGCCGCCCGAGACGGTACTCGACTGCGGGAACTCCGGCTCGACGGCCCGCATGGCCTGCGGAATCCTCGCGGGGCAGCCGTTCACGAGCCGCCTTTCGGGAGACGAGAGTCTTTCCCGGCGCCCCCTGGACCGGGTGGTTGTCCCGTTGACGAGCATGGGGGCCGCGATCGAAACGACTCAGGGCTTTCTCCCGGTGACCATCGCGGGCGGGCAGAAGCTCCGGGGCATCGACTACGAGCTTCCGATCGCGAGCGCTCAGGTGAAGACCGCGGTGCTGTTCGCGGGCCTGTACGCGAGCGGCATCACCCGGGTGAAGGAGTCCATCCCGTCGCGAAACCACACGGAGCTGGCGCTTCTGGCGTACGGAGCTTCGCCCGTCATTCGCCCGGGAGAAATCGAGATCCGGGGCGGGTCCTCCCTGTCGGGGGGCAGGTTCAGAATTCCCGGGGACTTTTCGTCGGCCGCGTTCTTCATCGGGGCCGCGGCGTTTCTCGCGGGCTCGGAGCTCGTGGTCGAGAACGTAGGACTGAACCCGACGCGAGCCGCGTTCCTCGAGGCGCTGAAAGCGATGGGCGCCGACATCGAGGTGGAGCCCTCACCGAGCCCTTCGAGCGGGGCCGAGCCCAAAGGAAGGGTCGTCGTCCGCGGGCGAGAGCTCCAGGGCGTCGAGATTCCGCGCGAAAAGGTCCCGGCGCTCATCGATGAGCTCCCGATCCTCGCCGTCGTCGCCGCCTTCGCCTCCGGCACCACCCGCGTCGAAGGCGCGTCCGAGCTTCGAGTCAAGGAGAGCGATCGCCTCTCGGCCATCGTCGAGGGCCTTCGCGCACTCGGCGCCGACGTGAGCGAGTCCGGGGACGGATTCGAGATTCGAGGCGCCGGCTTTCGAAAAGCGCTTCGGCCCGCGCGGCTCCGGAGCTTCGGAGACCACCGGATGGTGATGGCCTGGGCCGTCGCCGCCCTAGGAGTCGATGGGGAGTGCGGCATAGACCACCTGGATCAAGTGAAGATCTCTTACCCCCGCTTCTGGCAGACGCTGGAGCGACTGGTGTGCTGACCGTGGCAACGGCGACCGAGCGCTTCTTCCTCGTGGGATTCATGGGAACGGGCAAGACCACCGTCGGACGTCAGGTGGCGGAACGGATGGGGCTTTCGTTCGTCGATCTCGACGAGCGCATCGAGCAAACGAGCGGGATGGGCGTCTCCGAGATTTTCGCGCGGGAGGGAGAGGACGGGTTCCGCCGCCGTGAATCCCAGACGCTCGAAGAGCTCATCGAAAAACCGGAGCCCGTCGTGGTCGCGACCGGAGGCGGTGCTTTCACCGTGGAAGCCAACCGCCTCCTGATGAAATCAGCGGGGGTCGTCGTGTGGCTCGACGTCCCCATCGGCGAAATCCTGGCCCGAATTGAACGAATCGAAAGCTTCGAAAGACCCCTGTGGAAGACCCCCGAGGAGGTCCGGGCATTGCACGAGCGCAGACAGGGGTCCTATCGAAAAGCGCACCACCGGCTCGCTCTCGACGGCGCCGGGCCGAGCGAGGCGGCCGCGCGCCTTCACCGACTGCTCCTCGGCTGTCGAAGGGTCTCATGAAGTATCTCATCCTCAGCGATATCCATTCGAATCTGGAGGCGCTCACCGCGGTCCTCCGCCGCGTGCAGAGAAAGCGCTTCGACCGGGTCGTGGTCCTCGGCGACCTCGTGGGCTACGGAGCGGATCCCAATCCCACCGTCGACAAGGTGCGGAAGCTCAAGCGGGCCATCATCATTCGCGGCAATCACGACAAGGTGTGCAGCGGCCTCGAGCTCGGCGAGATGTTCAACAAGGTAGCGCTCGAGTCGGCTCGCTGGACCGAGAAGAAGCTCCTCCCACGCCACCGCACGTGGCTCCGAGCGCTTCCCAAGGGGCCGGTGCGCGTGGACGAGCTATTCTCGATCTCCCACGGCACGCCCCTCGACGAGGATGCCTATATTTTCGGGGAGATCGAAGCCCTCAACATGTTCCCGTACTTCGTGACCCCCATCTGCTTTTTCGGCCACAGCCACTTCCCCGTGGTCTTCGGGCTCGACGAGCAAGCGCTCACGACCTACGTTCCGTCGCGGGAAAGCACGAACGGCCGAGGCTTCAAGGTAAAGCTCAAGAAGGGTACCCGGTACCTCATCAACCCCGGCTCCATCGGCCAGCCGCGCGACGGCGACAACCGCGCGAGCTTCGGAATCCTCGACAGCGCGCGGATGACGATGACCATCCACCGGGTGGCCTACCCGTACGAGAAAACCCAGGCGAAGATCCGCGCGGCGGGCCTCCCAGCCCCCTTAGCCGACCGATTGGCACTGGGAAGATAAGAAGAAAATACATATCTCCACATCCCCTTCTTACACCAGCTCTCGCTGTTGAAAAAAATAATAAAGCCCTCGGGTGCCAGCAGCATGCGGGGACCAGCACCCGAGGGCTTCGTGTCCGGTGGGACTTTACTTTTTTGTGGGGGAAATCATTCGTTGACAGCGCGGTTGATCGCTCGGCGCAGGCCGTGCTCTCCTTCGCCACGTCCTTCCTCAGAAGGTGTCGTGCCGAACCGCAGAACGAAGCGCCCTCCAGTAGACAGCGAGAGACTGTCGATGAGCCTGCGCGTCAAATCCTGCCATTTCCAGCTGCGCTTCCGGCCCATGAGCCCTCGGAGAGACCTCCGAAGCTCCGGGTCGGCGGCGGAGTACGAGACTTCGCCTTCGGCGGCACGGATTCCAATGTGGAAGCGGATTCTTCCTACGCGCTCCGAACCGCGGTAGATGCCGATGCCGAACTCCTGCGTATCGAGCAATGCCGTCGCCATTTTCGCTGACTCCTTTTTAGAAGCCCCCGGGCATTTCGGGTGCTTCTTCAGAGTTAATGTTCGTGGTTATGCCCCACCGCAAAAGCAAGATTCGTGCCCGGGGCTCCTGAGCGGGCACTACAGAATCATGGGTCTCCTCGCGCGAACGCCCCTATTTATCGTGGTGGTTGCGGATCCCATGGAGAAAGCATTGAAAACCGCAACACACTTGTCAGGCCGAACGTTGGGAATCCCCCACGTCGTTCCGGAGGCTTCTCCCCTCTTGGAAGGCAACCCCAAGACGGGCAAGGACTAAGGGGGAAAGAACCTAGAGCGGGCGATCTCCCACACGGTCTCGGCGCTCTCTTCTCTGGGTGTTACAAAAATGGAAGGACCACGAGGAGCCCAGATCCGCGGGTCCGTAGGACCGAAAAGAGCGATGGTGCGGGCCTTGACTGCGGCAGCGAGGTGGGTGACCCCGGAGTCATTTCCCACGAATCCTCGGCACAGCGAAAGAAGCGCGGCAAGAACCGGCAAGGGGAGGTTGCGCGCCACCGGAGCATCGACGAGCCTCGAAAGCGAAGCCACGAGCTTCCCGTCGGCCTCGCCCTCGATCCAGAGGAAAGGCCGATTCTCCTCGCGCAGGCGACGGGATAGTTCCTGGAATCGCTGCTCCGGCCAGTTCTTTCGCGGGCTCCCGCTCGAGGGATGGAGGGCGATGAAATCGAACGGGGAGAGCCCCTTCCGGGAGAGAAAGTCGAGAGCGGAAAGAAGGCTCTCCTCGCCGAGGTCGATCTCGGGCGGCGGCGCAGTGCCGAGGACCCCGAGGGGGGAGAGAGTACGATAGAAATAGTCGCTTGCGTGAACGTCCGGCGGAGGGTGCGGGCTCGCATGGAGGAGCGGGATCCCGAGCCTCGAGAGCTTCTCCGCGAGGAGTGGGAGGTTGGACCAGGCCAGCACCAGCGCGAATCCCCGAAGGAACGTCAGCAGGTCGGTGTCATCCGCGGACTCCTGGAAGAGCGGGCGAAACCGCGCCCTGTCCATCGAATGGACGCGGGTCGCGAGCCTGGGGCCGGAAGCCAGCCGGACCGCGGGCTCGGTGCCGACGAAATCGACCTCACCCTCGGGCCCCACTAGCCGCCGAAGCGCCTCGATTGCAGGGAGAGCGAGGAGCGTGTCGCCGAGGGCGCCCGCCCGGACGGCGAGGATGCACCGGCCCGAGATCGATGGTAGACTACTGCCAGCGCCGAGCATCCGTTCAAACCAGGAGAGGTTCCCATGAAGTGGACGCGAGCACTTGCCCTGACTTTCTCGGCCATTCTAGCGACCGCCTGCCTCGCTGCGGCACAAGAAGATTCCCAGGCGTCGATGGAGCAGGCGAAGAGGCACTACCGGGGGCGCGACTACCGGGCGGCCGTAACCGAGCTCGCGAGGACCATCGAGCTCGATCCTGCGCGGGCCGATGCGCTGTATCTCCTCGGCTACGGTCATCTGATGCTCCGTGAGTACTCGGAGGCCGTGGACGCGTTCGGCCGCGCTTTCCAGGCGGATCCCGCCTTCGATCCCCGGACGATCTATCAGCCACGGACCCAGGAGCCGACCTAGCTCCTGCCCTACTTCCGGGCTACCAGCTCGTACTGCTCCTCGTACATGCTGGCGTCGGCGCGGACGTCGACTTCCTGCTTGACCATGGACTTCAGCTCCTCGATGACGGGAGCTTCCTTTCCCTTCAGCGCGCGGGCGACTTCCGGATGGACCCGCACCGTCAGCCCCTTGGGAAATTCGTTCAAAGTCTTCCGCACCTGATCCACGATCTCGAAAGCGACCGTCGTCGGCGACTTCACCCAGGAGCTTCCCTGGCAGTGGGGGCACGGGCGGCAGAGCACCCGTTCGAGCGAGCGCTTCACCCGCTTGCGCGTCAGGACGATGAGACCGAATTCGTTGATCTGGACGCTCTTTGTGGGCGAACGGTCGCTCCTCAAGGCTCCTTCGAGGGCCACGAACACTTTCTGCTGGTTGCGTCGCTCCTCCATGTCGATGAAGTCGATGACGATGATGCCCCCGAGGTCCCGAAGGCGAATCTGGTGGACGATCTCCTCGACCGCCTCCAGGTTGATTCTGGTGATGGTGTCCTCGAGCCGCCGGTCGCCGGTGTAGCGGCCGGTGTTGATGTCGATCGCGACCAGCGCTTCCGTCTGGTTGATGACGATATAGCCCCCGGACTTCAGCCAGACCTTGCTGCGGAGCGCCTTGTCGATCTCCGCCTGGACGCCGTACTCCTCGAAGATCGGATAGTTCCTCGAGTAGTACTTCACCCGGTGGAGCATCTGGGGCTGGATCTGGCGGACGTAATTCAAAACCTGGTCGAAGAGCTCCTCGGAGCTGATCCGGATGTCGGAGTATTCCGGCGACAGCACGTCGCGGATGTACTTGAACACCAGGCCCAGGTCGCGGTGGATGAGAGCCGGTGCTTTGACCTGCTCCGAACGGTGACCGATCTCCTGCCACTTCTGCTCGAGGTACCGGAGGTCCGCCACGATCGCCTCTTCGTCCTTTCCCGCAGCCGCGGTGCGCACGATGTATCCCCCGCCGCGCTGGCGGGATCCCTGGATGAGCTTCCGCAGCTGCGCGCGTTCATCCGCGGACTCGATTTTGCGGGAGACGCCGACGTGGTCGACGGTCGGCATGTAGACCAGGAGCCGCCCCGGAAGGCTCACATAAGAAGTGATCCGGGCGCCCTTGGTTCCCAGGGGCTCTTTCACCACCTGGACCAGCACCTCCTGGCCCTGCTTCAGGAGCTGGTCGATCGACTGGGGCGGCCCGGCGGCGGCCCGGATCTCTCGCTCCGTCTGGACGATCTTCTCCTCCTCCTCAGTAAGAAAATCCTCGTCCTCGAGGACGTCGGAGACGTAAAGGAACGCGTCCCGCTCGAGACCGATGTCGACGAACGCCGACTGCATTCCCGGGAGGACCCGGTTGACCCTCCCCTTGTAGATATTGCCCACGACGCCGCGGCTACGCTCGCGCTCGAACGCTACCTCGGACACGACGCCGTTCTCGATAATGGCCAGCCTCGTCTGAAGCGGGCTGTGACTCACGATCATTTCCTTCGACATGTTTCGCCTCGGCAGGCACGGACGGGCCGCGGCGAGCAGGAAGGAGGGAGTGTTAGAGATCGAGGGATTCGGACGGGCTGGACGAGCCTTCTGACTGCGCCGGGCTCCCGGGCTCCCGGGCGCTTCGACCCGACGCGGGTCTATGGCTCTTGCCGATGTTTCGACGATCCAACTTGTTTGCTTCCTCGAAAACTATCCCGATTACTCGCGTCGACTCGAGACGCGGCGCCTCCCGGAGCTTTGGAGCTCACGGTTCGATCGGGAGCTTGATTCCCTCACTGCCTGCCCGGTATCCGGGCCTGGCATGCCATTCAATAAACTCGTTAAACTCGTTTCTAGACGGCGGCTCTTCCCGGCTTTTGCTACTCGCTCAAGGGCCGAGAGACGCCCGGCCCCTCCAAATGGAGGGGTTTACTCGGTTTAGATATACCACAAAAAGTGTCAGTTCACGAACCGTCTCATTCGTACGTTCAAGATGAGACCGAACCCGAGCATGGTCGCGAGCATCGAGGATCCCCCGTAGCTCATCAAAGGAAGGGGAAAGCCCTTGATCGGCACGAGTCCCGCGACCATCGCGAGGTTGTAGAGCGTCTGGAAGACGAACATCGACAAGACGCCGAAGACCAGGTAGAGACCGAGGCGATCCCTCGAGCGGCGGGCGGTGTCGAGACACCTCAGGATGATGACGAGGTACAAGATGATCACCGTCGAGACTCCGACGAAGCCGAACTCTTCGGCCATGACGGCGAACACGAAGTCAGTGTGCGGAGCCGGCAGGAACTGGAGCTGACTCTGAGTCCCGTTGAGCCACCCTTTCCCCGCGAAGCCTCCGGAGCCGACGGCAATGGTCGACTGGATGCTTTGGTAGCCCGAGCCTCTCGGATCACGGGCGGGGTCGAGAAACGTGTAGACCCGCTCTTTCTGGTAGTCCTTGAGAACGAAGCTCCAGCCGAGCGGAAGCGCGAGCGCTATGGCGATGACCCCCGCGACCAGGAGCCGGGTCCGGACTCCCGCGAGGAGGGCCATCGAGATGTACACGAAGCCGATGGTCGCGGCGGTGCCGAGGTCCGGCTGGAGAGCGATGAGAACGACAGGGAGTCCGGCGAAAAGGCCCGTTATCAGCACCTCCGAAGAGCCCAGATGGTTCTTCCGGACCGCGGAGTAGTACTTCGCGAGAAAGACGACCACCCCGATCTTGGCCAGTTCTCCCGGCTGGAACGTCCCGAACCCGAGCTCGAGCCAGCGGTTGGTGCCCGCCCGCAGCCCCCCGAAGACGACCAGATATAAGAGGACGACAAGGACGCTCACATAGATGACCTCGGCGCGATCGACGATGCTGTGGTAATCGAAGACCATGACCAGGCCGAGAAGGGCCATCCCGACAAAGAGCCGGGCGACCTGGGCCTTGTAGAGGGTCGGAGTGGGGCCCGCCTGAGTAGCGCTGTAGATCACCAGGAGGCCGAAGGCCGAGGCGACGACCACCCCCAGGACGGTCAGCCAATCAATGGAGTGCCATTGTCGTCTGTCGAGGACCATTCCTGACTCGCGCCTCCCGTTGTCCGTCGAAGTAGGCCTGGAAGATCTTCTGCGCGATGGGCGCCGCGGCAGCGCCGCCGCCGCCTCCATGTTCCACGAGCACGGCTATCGCGATCTCGGGGTTGACCCGGGGCGCGAAGCCGACGAACCACGCGTGGTTGCGAAGGTGCTCGGGTCGGTTCTGGTCGTCGGTCGCGCTGATTCGCTGTCGCGACGCCACCTGGGCAGTGCCGGTCTTTCCCGCGACCGAGATCCCCTCGAGCCGGGCTCGCCGCGCCGTCCCGTGATTGACCGCCCGGGACATTCCCTCTTGGAGCGCTCGCCAGGTCTCCTCTCGAAGGCTCGCGTGACGGATGGGCTCTTGAAGGCCCGTCTCGGTATAGGGCTCGGGAACCGCGCCCACCGGCAGCGTTCGCAAGAAAAGCTTGGGGCGATGGATATCGCCCGACGTCCCCACGGTGGCCGCGAGCCTCGCCATCTGCATCGTGGTCACGAGAACCGAACCCTGCCCCACCGCGACCGAGATCGTTTCTCCCGCGTACCAGGGCTCGTTCCGGGCCGATTTCTTCCATTCGGGATCGGGAATGAGCCCCGAGACCTCGTGCGGGAGGTCGACTCCCGTGGGAGCACCGAGGCCGAAGAGACGCCCGTAGCGGGCGATGGCCTCGATCTGCAGCTTGGCGCCAAGCTCGAAGAAGTAGCTATTGCACGACTGCGCGATGGCATCGACAAGGTTCAGCCGGCCGTGTCCTCCGGCCTTGCTGCAATTAAAGACGTTGCCGTACATCCGGACCGACCCCCGGCAGTACATTTCGGTGTCTGGCGTCACGATCTCCTGCTCCAGGGCGGCAGCGGCCACCACAAGCTTGAACGTCGAGCCGGGTGCGTAGCGGCCCTGGATGGCGCGATTCGAAAGCGGGTGAGCCGAGTCGTTCACCAGATCGAGCCATTTCTTTCTTTCGAATCGGCCGGAAAAGAAGTTGGGGTCGTAGGCGGGGAAGCTTCCCATCACCAGGACTTCGCCGTTTCTTGGGTCCAGAGCCACGACCGACCCGGCGAGGCCTTCGAAGGCCTCCTCCGCGGTAAGCTGGAGCTCGAGGTCGATCGAAAGCTGCACCGACTCTCCCGAGACCGGCGGGACCTGATCCAGAACCCTCTCCCGCCGCCCGAGGCTGTTCACCACGACCCTCTGGACGCCGTTTCTGCCCATGAGGAGCTCGTTGTAGATGCGCTCGACCCCCGACTGGCCAACGTAGTCGTTTCGCGAAGCACCCGCGAAATCTTTCTCCTGAAGCTGCTCCTCGGTCATTCGTCCGACGTAACCGACGATGTGGGCGGCTCTTGTCCCCGCCGGGTAGTAGCGGCGGGGAACGAACTGTATGTGAGCCCCCGGGAGCTCGAGCTGGCGCGCCTCGACCCTCGCGACCTCCTCGAGGGGGATGTCCTCCTTGAGGATTGCGGCGTCGAGCCTCGCCTCCCGCAGGTACTTCTCGACGTCGAAGTCCGAATCTTCAAAGGGAACCAGTTCCTTGAGAGCCACGAGAGTGCCGGGGCGCTCCTCTTCGAGGGTGAGATTGAATGACGGGCGGTTCTCCGCGATGATGCTCCCGTGGCGGTCCAGGATGAGACCGCGCGGAGCGCTTTCCGGGATCGGGCGAACGTGGTTGGCCCGGGCGAGCTCGTCGTAGGCGGTCGATCGCACGACCTGGAGCTGCCAGAAGCGAAGAACCAGTCCGGCGAAAAGAAGGACCACGAGGGCACGCCACCAGGCGAGACGCGACCTTAGGGGTCGCAGATCCTCGTAGACGTTCATTGCAAGCGATTTTCGTCGAAGTCTTTATGGGGGCAGGAACTTGCCTTCTCTGGCCTAGAGCTCAGAAGGCGGCCGACGCTCCAGGACCCTCACTAAAAGGATACCAGCGAAGGCGTTTCCGATACAGAGATAAAATGGCGTAAACCCCTCGCCGACCACCCGCGGAAGCTCCGCGGCATAGCCCACAACGGCAAGGATCGCAAGGTCCAGAAGGGTCGCGAGGGCGAAGAACAGGATCCGGGTCGACCAGCCGCGGATGATCAAGTGCCGGCCGGCGATGCCCGAGAGATACCCCACAGTGGTTTTGGAGATGCCGTTGAACCCGAGGAGGCCTCCGGAGAAGGCATCCTGAAGAAGACCGGCAGACGCACCGCTCAGAAGCCCCGCCATTCGCCCCCGCGCCAAGCCGAAGCCCGCGGCCACCACCGCGAAAAGGTCCAGGTAGGGGCCGATGAACGGGAGGTAGCGGCCGAGAACCGTTTGAAAAACGAAAGCCACGAGGAGGGCGACAGCGATATCGAAGACCCTCACTCGACGCGCTCGGTGATCTCGCTGACCGAGGCGGCTTTCAGGATGAAGACCTCTTCGAGACGGTCGAGGTTCGCCGCCGGCTCCACGGTGACGAGCTTGAAGAGCCGGGGGCCGTTCCTCACCGAGGCCACTCGCCCGATGGCGATTCCCTTGGGGTAGATTCCGTCCATCCCCGAGGTCACGATCAGATCGCTCTCGACGACCTCCTCGAGGTTGCTCACGTAGTTGAGGGTGAGGCCGGTCGGGCTCGCCTGCTCGCCGCTTCCCGCCACGACTCCACGCGCGCGGGTCCGCGCCAGCAGAGCCCCCACCGAGCAATCCCTGTCGGTAAGGAGCTGAATCTGAGCGACGTCGCTCCCGATCGAGATCACCCTTCCTACGAGCCCGCCCGCGGCGATCACTGGCGCGTTCAACTCCACTCCATGGGCCGTCCCCCGGTTCACGGTGATGGTCCGGAACCAGGCGCTAGCGTCGAGCCCGACCACCTCGGCCACGATCGGATCTCCGGGAATGCGCTCCGCGAGCTCGAGGACGGAGCTCAGACGGCGATAGCTCGCGACCACGTCGCGCTCCATCCAGAGCGCTTGCTCGAGCCGGGCGACGTCCTCTTTGAGGCGGCCGTTCTCGTCACGGACCCCCCGGAGGTCGACGTAGCCGTACCACACGGAGGAAGCGGTGTTGAGAGCGGCGTCGGCGCCCCGCTGGATCGGCGAGAACAGGCCGATGAGGAGCGCGCGAAGCGCCGAATGCCCCCTCTCGGTCGTCACCTGCGAAGAGAGAAGGAGGGCTTGCCCCACGAGCACGAGAAAGAAGACGAGGTGCCCGCCCCTGGAACCCAGGGGGGCTGATGTCGTGGTCGCCATGAATCAGAGCTCAGCCGGTAGAAGCGCCCCAAATAGAGGCGAGATCACTCCAAGCACACCTTCCGCAGCAGCTTGACATCTTCGAGCATTCGGCCCGCTCCCAGCACCACCGAGGAGAGCGGGTCTTCGCTCATGGAGACAGGAAGTCCCGTCTCTTCGCGAAGGCGCTTGTCGAAGTTCTTCAGAAGCGCGCCTCCGCCGGTCAGAACGATGCCGCGGTCGACGATGTCCGCCGAGAGCTCCGGCGGCGTTCGCTCGAGGGCCAGCCGCACCGCGTTTACCAGGATCGCGACCGTCTCTTCCAGGGCTTCCCGGATCTCCTCGTCCGTCACCACCAGGGTCTTGGGGATGCCCTCGATCAGGTTCCGGCCCTTGATCTCCATGGTCATCGGTTTGTCCAGCGGATAGGCGGAGCCGATCTCCATCTTTACCTGTTCCGCAGTGCGCTCCCCGATCAGAAGGTTGTACTTCTTCCGGAGGTACTTGATGATCGCCTCGTCCATTTCGTTGCCGGCGACCCGCACCGAGGCCGAGTAGACGATTCCCGCCATCGAGATGACGGCGACGTCGGTCGTCCCGCCGCCGATGTCGACCACCATGTTGCCGGAGGGCTCGGTGACCGGAAGCCCGGCGCCGATGGCGGCCGCCATCGCCTGGTCCACCAGAAACACCTCGCTCGCCTTCGCCCGGAGCGCGCTGTCCCTCACCGCCCTCTTCTCCACCTGGGTAATCTCCGAGGGGATTCCGATGACGATCCGCGGGGCGACCCATACCTTCCGGTTGTGGGCCTTCTGGATGAAGTAGGCGAGCATCTTCTCCGTCACCTCGAAGTCGGCGATGACGCCGTCCTTCATGGGACGGATGGCGGTGATGTTTCCGGGGGTTCGCCCCAGCATTTCCTTCGCCTCTTTGCCCACGGCCTCGACTTTGGCGGTGACGTCGTTGATGGCAACGATGGAGGGCTCGGATACCACGATGCCTTTGCCCTTCGCGTAGACCAGGGTATTGGCGGTTCCGAGGTCGATGGCCAACTCGTTGGAGAACAGGCTGAAGACGGAGCGGAGATACATGCGCTTCGAGCTCGAGTCGGTGAAATGCGAAATCAACTATTGTTAGTTACGGGCGATTCCTGCGAACGAATGTTGTCAGATTGTCTGTGCGGCTCCATCACTTCGCGACGCAAACCGCGTCCTTTCCGCGCTCCTTCACACTATACATTGCCTGATCGGCTTTTTGCATAAGTTCTTGCGGATCCTTGCCATGATCCGGGTAGAGGCTCAGGCCCAGGCTCGCCGAAAGCCTCGCTTCGAGTCCGAACTCGGCGAGGAACCGATGGCTCTTGAGCGCGGTTCGAATGCGCTCCGCGACCGCGACCGCTCCCTCGGCGTCGGTATCGGGGAGGACGATCACGAACTCATCCCCTCCGTAGCGGCTCACGACGTCCTCTTCCCTCACGGCGGAGCGGATCAAGTTTCCCACCTCCCGGAGACTCCGGCTTCCGTAGAAGTGGCCATGGCGGTCGTTGATCGACTTGAACCCGTCGAGGTCCAGAAACATCACCGCGAGGCTCCCCGAGGCTTCCCGGGCGCGCCCGATCGCCCCCTCCAGGTAGCTATTGATGTATCGCGAGTTGTAGAGCTTGGTCAGGTCGTCGGTGACGGCGAGCTGCTCCGTTTTCTGGAACAGGAACGCGTTCTCGAGGGCGATGGCGGCGGGTTCGACCAGCGTCAGCAGGAGGTTCATGTCCCTCTTGGTGAACCGGGAGCCCGCGGCCCGGTTCATGATCTCGACGACGCCGATGGTCCTCCCGCGGGAGATCAGAGGAGCGCAGAGGATGGAGCGGGTTCGAAACCGGGTGAGCTCGTCGAACTTCGCCTGGAACCGCCGGTCGCGGCGGACATCGTTCACAATGGCCGGCTCACCCGTCTGGGCCACCCAGCCCGCCACTCCCTCGCCGAGCTTGATCCGCGTGTCGTTGAGGTCCGAGCTCTTCTCCCCGAGCGCCATCTCGAATGCCAGCTCGCCCGTATCTTCGTCCACGAGAAGGATCGACCAGGCCTCGGAGGGGATGAGCTCCTGAATCTGCGACATGATGACGTTGATCACCCGCCGCGGCTCGAGGATGGAGTTCGCCGTGGCCACGATCTCGCCGAGAACCTGCAGCCGGCGGGAAGTCTCGCGAAGGCGCCGCGACAGATTGGCGGCCTTGCGGTTCAAAAGAACCTGCTGCCGCGCGTCCTGAATCAGGGACCGGAGCCTCCCCGAGGGCGGGACGTCGTTGAGATGCAGGGCGAAGAACGACCGGACGTCGTTCCCAGGACGCCCTCCCAATGAGATGAGGGGCACGTCGGGAATCGCCTTCTTGATGGCCCGCACGAGTCCGCTCCCGGAGTTGCGCGAGCGCGCATCGAGAATCACCGCGTCGAAACGCGACCAGGCGCTGTCAGCTTCCCGGGCCTTTGAGGTTTTTGGGGTCTTTTGAAAGAGCGTCCGGGGGTCGAGGTGGACGACTCTCAGGTCTTCGGCGGCCCCAAGAGAGGCGAAGGAGCTGAACAGTTGAGAGGACTGCGCGACGAGCGCGACCTTGAGACTCCGGCGCCTCCGAGGCTTAGCAAGGCTTTCCCGCATCCGTCGGCGGGTCCGAGCGGAGGCGCCCGCGCCGGATGCGTTCGACGCGCTCGCCGCTAAGAACGCGTCGCTCGGTGCCCGTCTCGGTGATGGCTCGTGAGGAAGCGTCTTCACTCGTCGATGCCCGGCAACCGGGAGCTCAGTCACCTTCCTCGATCCCTATCTCCGCGTATACCGTCTTCTCGGCGACTCCGCCGCCGTCGCGTTTGCGCGCTTTGACCAGCACCGGGTGCCGGCCGGTCTCCCGCACCTGAAAATAATAGGTGAACGAGCCGTCGCCCTTCACCTGGATACGGTCGTCTCCGAGGCCCCGATCGACCGTGACGAACGCTCCGGCATCGGTCCTGCCGGTTACGGTGACCAGTCCGTCGGGAGATACCGTGGGCTTGAACACCGTGAGCTCCGGCGGGGTGGAGTCGGTTGAGACGGCGCGAGAGGTCGTCGTGAACTTCGCGAACTGGCTCGGCGCCCCCCGGCGGCTGTCCGCATCGATGGCGGTCACCTGCCAGTAGTACGTCCCGGCCGCGAGGCCCCTGTGGAGGATGGACACGTTGGGAACGGTGCTCTCGAGGATGGGGTCGCGGAAATAGGGCGATCGATCGAGGAGGACGTGATACCTCCGAGCTCCTTCGACCTCTCTCCACCGAAACTCAGTAGTGGGGGTCACGGGCACGACAGAGAGGTTCGCGGGAGAGACGAGAAGCGGGACTCCGGGAAGCTCGATGATATTGGAAAAGGTGTTGTTGGCGCTGACGTCGACAGACTGGGAGGAGCCGAGAGTGACGGTAGAGTCGCCGGACGTGAGGTCGGTCCGACCGGTGAACACGGTGAACCCCGATACGCCGGACGACGAATCGAAGCTGACGTCGGCGCTGGTGTCGCGGTCGAAGGTCGCCGCGGTCGTCGGTGTCGACAGGTCGGAGCGGGAGCCCGCGGCGTTGCCGCTCGGGGTCTTCAGATTCACCTGCCCCGCCGTCAGCTTCACCACGGACTTCTTCGCCTTGGTCTCGGGGTCTTCCGATGCCTCTTCGATCACCAGAATCGAATCCGGCTTCACGAGGTACTCGGTGCCGTCGAAGAGACTGACCCGCGCCTGCGAGTCCCCCACGGTGCGAATGGTGTCGTCGCGGCTGAGCGTCATGCCCATGGTGGCGTTGATCCACTCGTAGGTACCGGACTTTCTCACCTTCACGGCGCCATCGAGATCCAGGAAGCGGGCGCTGGTGTCACTGACCAAGGGCGGCGCGACAGCATTCACTTCTTCTCTCGGACCGTAGACCTGGAGATAGAGCCAGACGCCGGCGCCGATGAGACCGAGGATCGCGATGGCGAGCGTGTAGATGGTCGAACGCTTGACGGTAAACCACTCGATGTGGATACCGGTGTTGGTCCGGTACTGATTGTACTTCGCCATCGTGTAACCGCTGAGTTTCTAAAAGTTTACCATAGCGAACGAGGGCGCGGCAACGGTGTTCCCCGCCCAGCTTGCCCAATTTACCCAACTTGATCGCACCGAACGCTTCAGCTAGCATGTTGGGTTCGGGCAGAGTCGCCGTATCGAGGATCCGCCGCTCTGCGGATGAGAAAGAGATTCTAGATGCTGAAGTATTTTCGCAACCGCAAGAGCCTGGGATGGCTCGTGGGAGCGTTCCTCCTCATTCTGGTCATTTTCGCGTTCGTCGCGTTCTACATCCCCGATTTCCTGACGGGCACGGGAGTCGCCGGCTCGGGGGAAGTCGCGTGGGTCGAGGGAACGCCGATCTCATCACAGGAGTTTCTGCGGAGCTATCGCGCGCAGGAGCAGCAGTACCGGCAGCAGCTGGGTCCCCAGTTTTCCCCGGATCTCATGCGGCAGCTCGGATTCGACAACCTGGTTCTTCGCCAGCTCGTGCAGAACCAGATCCTGCTCCTCGAAGCCGAACGCCAGGGACTCTCGGTGACGGACCAGGAGGTCTCGGATTTCATCCTCTCGATTCCGCAGTTCCTGGAGGGCGGAAAGTTCATCGGCCGCGACGCCTATCTGAGTTTCCTCGCGCAAAACTCGCTCAGCGCCCCGCAGTTCGAAGCGCAGCTTCGGCAGGATCTCATGCGCCAAAAACTCCAGAGCCTGGTGACCGACGGGATCGTGGTCCCCGCGGCGGATCTCGAGGAGGAGTACCGGCGCCGAAACGAGAAGCTTCACCTCGAGTACGCCTTCGTCCCCAAGGCGGAGTTCGAGGCACAGGTCCAGGTGACCGACGAGGAGGCTCGCGGCTTCTACGATGAGAGCAAGAAGAAGTTCGAGCGGCCCGTTCAGCGCAAGGTCCGCTTCATCACTCTGACCCCGCAGCTCTTCGCGGGCGCCGTCAGCGTCAGCGACCGCGAGGTCCAGCGCTACTACGAGCAGAACTCCTCTCGTTACGAGACCGAGGACCAATGGGCGGCGAGCCACATCCTCTTCAAGATTGAGGCCGGCAAGCCAGGCACGGATGAAGAGGCGGTCAGGAAGAGGGCCGAGGCGGTCCTCGCCCAGGCGAAAGCCGGGGCGGACTTCGCCGAGCTCGCGCGCGAGCACTCCGAGGACACCTCGGCAGACAACGGAGGCGATCTCGGTCTGTTCGGAAAAGGGCAGATGGTCCCGGAATTCGAGGCCGCGGCCGAAGCACTCCAGGACGGGCAGGTGAGCGATCTCGTCCGCTCGACGTACGGCTTCCACATCATCAAGCTGAACGGCCGTCAGAAGGCCTTCATCCGGCCACTCGACTCCGTGCGCGACGAGATTAAGAACACCATCACTCAGGAGAAGGCCCGCGGGACCATGGAGCAGGCGGCCGACAGCGCCGCCGAGAAGCTCCGCGCCTCCGGGAACCTCGACACGCTCTCCGCCGAGTATCCGGTCCTCGTTCCGCAGGAGACCTCTTTTTTCGGACGCGGCGACAACCTGCCTCAGCTCGGGAACTCCCCGGAAGCGACCAAAGCCGCCTTCGAGAACGAGGTGGGCCGGGTGTCTTCCTCGATCCGCCTCGGCAGCGGTTTCGCTTTCCTCCAAGTCCTCGAGGAGCGCCCCGCCGGGATCCCGGACTTCGACGAAGTAAAGGAAGAGGCGAGAAAGCAGCTTCGGGACCGGAAGGTGATGGAGCTCGCCCGGGCCAGGGCCGAGGCGCTCCGTCAGACGCTCCTTGCCGAAGGACCCGAGAAGATGGGGATAGAGCTCCTGTCGACGGAGAGCTTCTTCCGAGGAGGGCAGCTCCCGGAGGCCGGCCGCTCGGCCGCGGTCAACGCCCGGGCTTTCGAGCTTTCGCCGGGGGAGCTTTCCGCGCCCCTCTCCGCCGACAACGGTTTCGTGCTGGTGCGGGTCCTCGAGAAGACCGGATTCTCCCCCGTCGATTTCGCGGCGCAAAAGCCCGATTTTCTCGAGCAGATGGCGAACGAGCAGCGTCTCAGGGTCTGGAACGCCTTCGTCGAGAGTCTCACCGCGCGCTACGACGTCCGCGTGAACTGGCAGGCGATCCGAACCATCACCGGCTGAGGGGAGTTGCTTCGATGAAGCTCGATCTTCGTGAAAAAGACGGTGTCGCGATCCTGGTTCTCTCGGGACAACTCACCGGCGGCGGGGGCGGCGAGGAGTTCCGTGAGGCGCTCGACACTCTCCTCGCCTCGGGACGAAACCGTATCCTCGTCGACTTCCGGGACGTGACCTTCCTGGACAGCACTGGAATGGGCGAGCTGGTATCGGGCCACCGGACCGTCGAGCGCTTCGGCGGCAAGCTCAAGCTCCTGAATCCCTCGAAGCGCGTCCACAACTCACTGACCATGTCGAAGCTCCTGCCAATCTTCGAAGTGTTCGAAGACGAAGACACGGCAGTCGGAAGCTTCCCGGATCCTTCCCCGGAATAACGCAAAAGGCGCAAAGGCGACCGGTCACACGACTCGTGCGAAGATTCTATGAAGAGAAAGAGGACTGAGAGACCCGAGCCGAATGAGCGCAACGACCTCCGGCCGGAATATGACTTCGCCACCATGAGAGGCGGGGTTCGGGGCAAGTACGTCGAACGGCTCCGCGCCGGCAATAACCTCGCGCTGCTCGAGCCCGACGTCGCCGAGGCCTTCCCCACCGACGAAGCCGTGAACGAAGCCCTTCGCATTATTCTGAAAGCAGCTGTCGGGGTCTCACGGTTGGGTCCGGCCGGCGTCAAACGCCGGAAAGGCACCAAGCGTTAAAACTCCAAGACGAATCCCTCTATCCCCTCCATCCCCTTATTCCCCTTCTTACGCTCTTTTCTTTTTCTCCTCTTTCAGGTTCGCCTCGTGCGGCCGAAGCGGTGGAAGATCGCGGCGAAGGCGACCTCCACGTCTCTTTCCTCGACGTAGATGTAGAACTCCGTAGCCGTCGAGGCCACCTCGAGGACGTTGATGTTCTGGAGGGCGATCTGCTCGAGGAGCTGGTGCAGGACCCCTTTCACGCTCAGGTAGCGTTCGCTGAAGGTCATCCCCACCGACGCCACGCTGCGGTGGACGATTTTCGGCCGTGAGCTCAGCGCCTTTCTGAGCCGGCCGAAGTTCTCCTCCTCCACGATCACCGTGACCTCCCGCAGGCCCTCGGTAATCGTGATGAACCCGTTTTGCTCCTGAACCGCGGTGAAGACGCGGTTCAGCTCCCGGTGAGTCGTCTGGGTCTTGGCCAGCGTGACCGAGCACAGACCGGAGACGATGCTGACCTTGTCGAGGACCAGCGCCTCCGTCTTCTGCGGGCGGCTTTTGGACCACTTCCTCTGGAGCCGGGAGAGGCTCATGAGAACCGCCGAGTCGCTCACTTCCTTCCGGGTCTGCGCTTCGACGCTCGGGCGGAGGAACCGCGCGAGCTTCGTGAGGTTCATGAGACGGTGGTGAATGCCGAAAGCGAGCGCCGGATTTCCTTCGACGAAGGTCTCGATGGCGTCCGCGATCTTCCTCATTAGGCTTCACCTCGTTGTTACAAACATAACACTTTATACGTTTTTCTGCTTCCCCCGACGTTTTTCTTCGCGGCGGCGTGGTCACCTGGTACAACGGGCGCTTCTCGGAGGTGATCATGCTTGCTTGTCCCGTTTGCGATGCCGCCGTCGCGGTTCCCACTGACGCTATCGTTAACGAGCTCATCGACTGCGGCGACTGCGCGACCGAGCTCGAGATCCTGTCGCTTTTGCCTCCCCTGCTCAGGGAAGCGCCCCTCGAAGAGGAGGACTGGGGTGAGTGAGCGCTTCCGCGCCGCCCGCATCGCGATCCTCCACGGGATCGTTCGCCGGGAGGAGAAGCTCCTGATCGAGGCCTTTGGCCGCGCGGCCGAGGTCGACCTCGTGCTCCTCGACGAGCGGGAGATGGCGTTCGCTCCCGCGTCCGTCTACGGCTTCGACGCCGTGCTTTCGCGGTCGGTGAGCTTCTCCCGCGGGCTCTACGCGCGGAGGATCTTCGAGGCCCGTGGAGTGCCCTGTTTCAACAGCGCCCGGGTGGCGGAGATCTGCGGCGACAAGCTCCTCACGTCCCTTGCCCTCGAGAGCGCTTCCGTACCCCAGCCCGAGTTTCGCGTGGCGTTCGACGAGACGGCGGCCCTCGATGCGATGGAAGCGATGGGGTTCCCGGTGGTGCTGAAACCGGTGGTCGGCTCGTGGGGCCGCCTCGTGGCGCGGGCCGACGATCGCGACGCGGCGGAGAGCCTGCTCGAGCATCGAGCGGCGCTTCCGAGCTACATGCACCACGTCTATTACCTCCAGCACTACATCAACAAAGGCGACAAGGGCGGTTACGACGTCCGCGCTTTCGTCGTGGGAGAGCGGGTGGTCGCCGCCATAAGGCGTTGGAGCGCAAGCTGGCGGACGAACACCCACCGGGGCGGCCGCGCGGAAGGGCTCGCGGTGAAAGACGAACTCGCATCCGTCTGCCTTTCCGCCGCCCGCGCCGTGGGAGGAGGGATGCTCGCGATCGACCTGTTCGAGACCGGGGACGGCTACCTGGTAAACGAGGTGAACGACACAATGGAGTTTCGCAATAGTATCGAGACCACAGGGGTCGATATCCCCGGAGCGATGGTCGAGCACGTGTTGTCGCGGGTGAGGGGGGGAATCGAGGCGTGTGGACGGCTAGCGTCGTAGGCGCCTCGGGATACGCCGGTGGAGAGCTCCTCCGCCTTCTCCTCGGGCACGGAAGTGTCTCGATCCACCAGGCGACGTCCGAGAGCTTCGCGGGAAAGCCCCTTGCCCGGGCCCACCCCCACCTTCGGGGGCTCACCGACCTTCGTTTCTGCGGCTTCGAGGCGCTCACCCCCACAGACATCCTGTTCTGCTGTCTTCCCCATGGGGTCGCGGCGGAGAGATGGAGCTCGCTCGCGCCCCTCGCGGAGCGCATCGTCGATCTCTCCTCCGACTTTCGGCTGCGCGACCCCTCGGTCTACCAGCGCTACTACGGCCGCGCTCACGCCGCCCCCGAGGTATTGGACAAGTTCGTCTACGGAGTCCCCGAGCTCCATCGGGACGCGATCCGGGAGGCTCGTTTTGTCGCATGCGGCGGCTGCAACGCCACTGCGGCAATTCTCGGCCTCTACCCCCTCTTTCGAGCGGGCATCGCCGACGAGGAGCGAACGGTGATCGAGGTCAAGGCCGGCTCGAGCGAAGCAGGGCGGAAAGCCACCTCCTCGAGCCATCATCCGGAGCGCAGCGGCTCGGTGCGCTCCTTTGCCCCCACCGGACACCGGCACACCGCCGAGATCGCGCAGGAGCTCGGGAGCGGCAGACCGGTACAGGTGCACCTCTCGCTCACCGCCGTCGAGATGGTGCGCGGTGCGGTGGCCACGAGCCACGTCTTCTCGAAGGGCCCGGTCACCGAGGTGGATCTGTGGAGGATCTACCGCGAAGCCTATCGCGGCGAGCCCTTCCTGCGTATCGTGAAAGAGCGCCAGGGGACCCATCGCTATCC
>CAZKNR010000378.1:0-10581 GCA_964553925.1 uncultured Acidobacteriota bacterium | reverse complement strand
ATCGAACTCGCCGACGATCTCGCGGATCTGGGCATCACTGCCGAGGAGCCGGTCGAGGAGGAAGCCGCGCCAGCCGCTCAGATTCGGGGCATGAGGGCTCTTCTTCGAGTGCACTTTGCATACGAGATCGTAGTCGTAGTACCGCGACGTGAACTTCGTCAGGAAAGGACCGATGTCCCGCGCCCGGTTCTCGACTTCGACCACGTTTACGGATACCTGGGGGAAACGATGGTTGAGGTAGGAGGAGACCTGCGGGTAGATTCCCTCGGTCGCGGTGACGTAGAGATCGAAGGGAAACGGGACGTTGGAAATGTATTCCGCGAGCTCGTCGACCAGATCCCAGTAGAACAGGTGGAGCACCACCGCGATTCGCGGAATATTCTCGTCGCATTGGGAGACGGCGCGCCGCGTCGCGTTGAGGTACGCGTAGCCGCACTCGCTATCGGGCTCCAGGTACACTCCCTCGGCCCATTCGTTCCAGGCGTTGATGAACACCAGGCGCTCTTCTTTTTCTCGGGACTTCGCCTGCTGGCACAGGCGGCTCAGCCATCGTTCGTAGCGGGCGGGTGTGCAGTTGATGAAGATGGTGGGCGCCCCTTCGGGTCTTCGCGCGGTGTTGTCCCAGGCCATGGTGGCGGCGCGAAAGATCCTGGGGTGCGGATCTCGCGCGGTGCTGCTTAGCACCATTTCATTGTAGTCGTGCATTCCGCCGTCGAAGAATGGCGAGAGTCCGTGAACGTCGCGGCTTCCGTTGAACGCCGGGCCTGCGAGGCCGTGAGGGGGGAACTCGACTCCGGCGTCGGCTCCATAGTCCTTAGGATCGTTGTCGGTGAACTGGGCGGTCACGACGAAGATGTCCCCGATCCCCTCGTCCAGGCAGTACTGCCTCCATCTGGCGATGCTGGCCTTGGGGTCGGGAAGGATGTCCAGACGATAAATCAACAGGAGTGGTTTGCCGTGAACCCGGATGTAGCGCTTGTCGGAAAAGTACCGGGACAGGTTGACGATGAAGTTGAGATCGTCCCGTTCCGAATACTCCTGAGCGATCAGGACCTCGTTCTCAGCGCCGTCCCAGGCTCGGGTCCAGTTCTCATTCGCCCAACAGAGGCAGTAATCGAGATCGATTTCGGGATTTCTGTAAATCAGCTCCAGCGGCTCGTCGAGAAGCCGCTTTCCCTTGAACCAATAGTAGTAGATACAGACTCCCTCGAGACCTGCCGAGCGAATCATCGACGCCTGTCGTTCGATCGTCTCTCGGGTGCTCAAGTCGTAGTAGCCCAGATCCGTTGGGGTGCGCGGTTGCGCGTGGTTCGTGAACAGCGGGCGCGCTTTGCGCACGTTGTGCCAATCGGTGAAGCCCTCCCCCCACCATGCATCGTTCTCCGGTATAGGATGGTACTGAGGCAGGTAGAAGGCGAGGGCACGCACCTCGGATGCGCGGGCGCTTTCCATGGGTGCGGAGTCGTTCGCCACGAAGCGGGTGGCGTAGATCTGATTCGGGGGAAAGAGCCGGCTCAGGGGAGCAACGGGCGCATGAGCCTCGCCCTTTTCGTTCTTGTGAGCGCCGTTGTGGAGGAAAAACGACCGTTCGGCGGAGAGGAAGTGGCGAATGCAGCGGACCACTTTTCCGACGGCGCGCAGCGGAGCGGTGAAGCGCCAGGACCGGCTGTTCGCGAACACCCGGACTTGCTCGCGCAGGGCGTCCACCACCTGGACCTCTTCCTGGAACTTGCTCACACGGAGGCTGTGGAGTTTCAGCTCCTCCCTCAGGGAGCTCATTTGCTGCTCGCGGCGGCGAAGGGTCGCCGAAAGAACGGCGATCCGCTCCTCACGTTCGCGGAGCAATCCAGAGAGCTCACGAATGCGCTCGTCTCGAGCGTCTAACTCTCGCGGGAGCTCGTCGAGCGAATCCGCCTCGCCAGCCCCTCGTTGCTCGCGCTCACCATGGGCTTGCGTGAGCTCACCCACCGAGCGATCCACGAACGCGCCGGTCGAGGCACAGAGGGTCCGAGCGTCGCGGGCATTCTTCGCATGGGCGAGCCGGCCGACGCGGCGATCCCCGTTCCCCGACAATCGTTGTACGTGTTTCAAAGCTGACTCACCAGTGACCTCGGGTAGGAATCGTTTTCACCCCTTCCGCTTCCGTCGTGCCGGTTCGAAGCGCAAGCATCCTCCGTTCTCGAGGCACGTCCCTCGAGCACGTCGCTCCGCATTCTCACTTAGGGTTCAAGGATAGAAGAAATCCTCCTTGGACGGCAAGCGGGAGGGACAGAAGCGCCGAGCTCGTCGGGGAGCCCGGCGACCCGCGTCATCTTAGAACAAGAAGCGCGCGCCGAGCTGCATCTGGAGCTGGTTCGTGGCGAGGCCTCGACTGCAGAGCGCCGCTGGCCCCGGGGATTCGGCCTCGCCGACGTCGAGCGACGAGTGACGCCGTCCGCTCGGCTGCGGCAGTCCCAGGAGTCTGACGACCTCCGGAAGCATCTGATCGACGATGTAGCGGTAGAGGATCTCGCGGGGGTGCGGACCCGCCGCGTTGACGATGAGCTCGTCGGTGGTGAAGCCGTCCGAGCGAGCCCGCTCGAGGGCGGACTCGGTGACGATCACGTCCACGCCGTGCTCGGCAGCCACGGCTCGTATCGTATCGTTGGCAATGCGGAAGATCCCTGCCTCGTAGGGATAGGTGACGAAGAAGATGGGTGTCTCGTACGAGCGGGCCGAGAGGATCATGCGTGTGTAGTCGAACCTCAAGCCGTTCCGCACGCGCTCCTCTGAGAGCTTCCCCGGTTCGCCGCTATCCATCTTGTCCATCACCACGCGCTCCTCGCCGAACTGCCAAGTGGTGCGGTCTCCCACCCACTCCAAGAGCTCGGCACGTGCATGCGCGAAGCCCGTCATGTTGAACCAGGCCATAGCGACGAAGCGGACGGTGCGGAGCCGGAAGAGCCAGCCGCGCAGCGCGTTCGAGAAGCCCTCCCAGCTCTCCGTTTCGGTCGCGTTCCAGAAGCTGTTGACTCCCGCCCAAGCGATGATGAGATCGGGGTGGAGTCGAGCGATCTGCCCTTCGAGGCGATTCGCGACCATGGGGGTGTTCATGCCGGGCACACCCAGGTTCACGACCTGGATGTCACGCTGGTACGTGCTGCGGAGGCTGCGCTCGAGCTGGAAGGGGTAGCTCTGGGGCTCCGGGAGCGGAGCCCCGTAGGTGTGCGAGTCGCCCACGCACAGGATCGTGAGGGCGCCCTCGCGTGGCGCGGATGCAGCGGAACGCGCGTACATGTTCCGTGTGGCGAGCGCAGCAAGCTGCCAGGCGACCTCGATCACGACGAGGGCGATCAGGGCGAATAGAAGAGTTCGCTTCATCACACGGGCAACTCGAGCATCGGAGGGGACTATCACTTCGCCAGCTCCGGCGAGATAGAGCTCAAGGAACCCGTCGCGCTGCCCAGCTACCGCTCGCGGGACCACAGACGCCGAGGTTGTCCGCGTACTTGTCGGTAACACTGTTGACGAAACCCCCGTTTGCGACCTCTCCGTTCGTGAATCTCCCCGCGACGGTGAGTGTGCCGGTGTAGTACTTGTTCGGCTCGTCGCGACGCCAAATGGCGGTGCCGGAAAACGAGTCGCCTCGGACCTCCGTGTCGTATCCCGTGAGCTCCAAGACGAGGCGTCCGCCGCTGCAATCGTGATGGAGCGTAAGCATTCCTTGGACGACGTTGGCGTGGTAGAGAGGGTTTCCCAAGGCTTCCTGGGTCCGCACGTCGAAGCGAATCGGACGCCCCTGCTCCGTAATGCCGTCCCAACGGCCTCCGATCTCGTATTGTGTTTGCCCTACGGGCACGACCGTCGGGGATGCCGGCGGTGGATCGTTGAGGTCGGTGCACGACAAGGACAGCGTCAAAGCCAGCATCCCGGTCGCGAGAATCCTCACGCTGATCACGTCTTCTCCATTCCCAATCTCCAGTTCATCTACAGTCTACACGCTAAGTCTCTTCCTTACGAAGGTACCCTTTTCTGCACAGAGGGACCCGACCGATCCACCCAATCGCAAATTAGACACCTGCGACGCCGATTGAAATTCGCCAGAGCGAGAGTGAAGCGAAGTCTACGGGAGACCGATCGCTCCGAAGATCCGGCCGACACCGCTTCCCTCCCTCCGAAAGGAATAGAAGCGGTCGTTCTCGCAGAAGGTGCAAAGACCGCTGTCGTAGACCCGCTCGGCGGCTATTCCGGATGCCACGATCTCGGCACGGTTCTCCTCCACCAGATCGAGATGGCGCCTCCCTCGAGGCCCCGGCCGAGAGATGCGGTCGACATCCATCCCGCCCTCGGCAAACGCTGAGATCACCTCGTCTCCGACCTCGTAGCAACAGACGCGGATCGCGGGCCCGATGGCCACATGGATCTCCTCGACCGAGGCGCCGTAGACCTCGTTGAGTCTCGAGACCGCTAGAGGTGCGATCCGGGCGAGGGTCCCCCGCCAGCCGGCGTGGACGGCGGCGACCGCCTTCACCTTCGAGGCCCAGAGAAGCAGGGGAACGCAATCCGCGCTCTGCACAAAAACGCCGACTCCGTCCTCGTCGGTCAGGAGCCCGTCGCACCGAAGAGCGCCGCTCCCCTCAAGGACCTGGACGTCGTTCCCGTGAACTTGATGCATTCCCGAGAGCCGGGAGAACCCGAGGGCGCGTCGAAGCCGCTCGCGGTCTCTCTCTCCGTTCTCGCGGGCTCCAAAAGCGCCGGTACGAAGAGTGAATCCATGGAGAACGCCCTCTTCCACGAGAGGCGCGCACTGGAGGAGCTCGACGCCTTCGAGCTCCGTCGTGCGAAACGGAGGTGTGCTCAAGCGATGCTGAGAGCGGGCGCGATCGAGCTCAACGCCTTCTCGTACTGGCTCTCGAGGAGCCCCGGCTTCATGCCGTTGTCGATGTGCGCCCAGGGCAGAACCTCGTCTCGCGGGCGCTCGCGATGGATGTAGAAGTCGAGGTCGAGTCCCTCCTCTTTCATCGCCCGGCGCAGGTCCGCCTCGCCCCGCGCCATGCGGATCATGACCGGCGCCAAACGACGGTCGCCGAGGGAGAGCAGGGCCTGGAGCTTTTCCTGGCGCGGAGACTTGAAATGCGCCTCGACGTTGGGGATTTTCGCGAAGGCGCGCTCGAGCCGGCGCATCTTCCGCTGGAGGTCGGAGGTGGACTCCATCGGATGCCACTGGAACGGCGTCCCCGGCTTGGGGATGAAGGGGTTGATGCTGGGAATGATCCGCCCGAGGCGGCCGCGCGCGCGTCCGTGCTCGAGGAGGATCGCGCGGATCCGCTCGACGAGGTCGATCATCCCGTCGAGATCCTCCTCGCCTTCGGTGGGGAGGCCCACCATGAGGTAGAGCTTCAGGTTCTCGATGCCACGCGAAAGGATGAGGTCCGTCTTTTCGAGGATCTCCTCGTTCGAGATGCGTTTGTGGATCGCGAAGCGCAGCCGGTCGGTTCCGACCTCGGGCGCGACCGCGAGCGTTCTCTCGCCGCTCGCGGAGAGGGGCTCGAGGAGCTCGGCCCTCAGATCCTCGAAGCGGAGCGAGGACACGCTGATACGGAACCGCATCTCCTTGAGTGCCTCGAGAAGGGGAACGATCTCCTTGTGCGCTCCGACCGCCGTCGAGACCAGGCCGATGTCCGAGGTGTGCTCCCGCGCCGCTCGCGCCACTTCCAGAATTCGCTCGACCTCGAACGACCGCTTCGGAAGGTAGTTGTAGCCCGCCCAGCAGAAGCTGCAGAGTGTGGGGCACCCCCGGGAGACCTCGACCAGGAACTTCCCGGACATCTCGGTGTCTTTGGTCAGAACGTAGGTCGCCGGCGGCGGAAGCCCGGCGCGCTTTCCCATCTTCGCCCGCACGGTGCGGCCGGGGTTTCCGAGCGAAGGCACGTAGAAGCCCTCCTCGGCACCGAGTGCTTGAAGCGTCTCCGGGCGGGAAAGGCGTCCGCGGAGAACGTCGGTCAAAGGAGGAAGGAGGGCCTCGGCCTCCCCGATGGCCACGACGTCGAGAAACGGCGCCATGGGCTCGGGATTCAGAAACGTGATCGGCCCGCCCGCCACGACAAGGGGGTAGCGGGGGTGGCCCTCTCCACGGTCGCAGGCGAGGGGCGGAATCCGCGCGAGGTCGAGCATCCGCACGAGGTTCAGCTCGTCGGGCTCGAAGGTGATGGAGAACGCGAGAACGTCGAACTCCGCGACCGGAGTCTGCGATTCGAGGGTCACGAGCGGGAGATTCGTCCGGCGGTACTCGCGAAGCTCCTCGGCGTCGGGCAGGAATACCCTTTCGCAGACGACGTCCGGGAGCTCGTTCCAGAACTTGTAGACCGCCTGGAATCCCACGTTGGACATCCCGATGTAATATCGGTTGGGATAGGCGAGTGCTATGCGCAGAGAAGTCCCATGAGGTTTGCGAATGGTCCCGATCTCCGCCGCGAGGCGCCGTCGGGCTCGGGTTTCTAGATCCCGGCTCATGACGTCATTATTATAGGCTTTCGATGTGGTCGGCGGGGTGGAGCGTCCTGATCGGGGTCCTGGCGGCTTCAGGATCGCGCGAGGACAAGGGAAGGATTCATGGGGTTGCTCTCCTCGACCACGACCCGGGTCTCGAAAGCGAGATCGTGCGCTGGTGCCTGGACCGTTTGACCCTTCGCGATCGATGACAAGAACACACCTTCTCTGCGCCAGCACGGCTCTTGCCCTCGTTGCGCTTTGGGCGCCCGCTACCGTCCACGCCCAGCGGCGGCCCATCTTCCTCGACACCGCGGTTGCCGGCGAGCCCGACGGCTCCAGCCAGGCGGTCGTGCGAAGCCGCTTCGTCCGGGTGAGCTTCCGGAACATTGTCGAGTGGGCCAAGGCCAGGAGGCAGGCAAGCGCGGCCGCCGCCGTTCTCGATCTGAACCTCTTCCCCGATCGCACGCTCCGGGCCTGGATCGAGCGAGCCGAATCTCATCGGGATCACACCGCTTATTTCGGCCGTCTCGAAGGCACGGACGAAGGCGAGCTGGTTCTCGTGGTCCAAAGCGGTGTCCTCGCCGGAAGCATTCGCGGCGGCGGGAAGCTCTTCCAGATCCGCTTCGCCGGAGGGGGCATTCACGAGGTGCAGGAGATCGACCCCGGTCTTCTCGCGCCCGACGGCGAGCCGCGGGCCGCGACCGAGACAGCCGAAGCAGGAAGCCCCGTGGTCGCGGCCGACGACGGCACCCAAATCGACGTGCTCGTCGCCTACACCGCCACGGCACGTGCGGCGGCCGGAGGCACGGACGCGATCCTGGCGCTCATCAACCTGGGCATCGCCGAGACCAACCAGGCCTACCTGAATAGCGGCGCCGTCCAGAGGGTGCGGCTTTCGGGAACCGTGGAGGTCGCGTACGCCGAGTCGGGAAACGTCGGCGACGACCTCAACCGCCTTCGGCTCACCGCGGACGGGGACATGGACGAAGTCCACGCTCTACGAAACACGTACGGCGCCGACCTCGTGCACCTCATCGTGAACGGCGGCGACGCCTGCGGCATCGCTTACGTGATGGACGATATCTCGAGCTCGTTCGCGAGCTTTGCCTTCGGAGCCACGGCGCGAAACTGCGTGTCGCCCAATCTGTCTTTCGCTCACGAGCTGGGCCACAACATGGGGCTCCAACACGACCGATACGTCGACCTTTCGAATTCTCCCTTTCCGTACAGCCACGGGTACGTGAACCAGGCAGCCTTCGCTCCGGACGCCCCCGAGAACAAGCGCTGGCGAACCGTCATGGCCTACAACGACGAGTGCTCCGCCGCCGGATTCGGCTGCACGCGCTTGATGTACTTTTCCGATCCCTCGAATTCCTACGCCGGCGATCCCATGGGCGCTCCCGGGACCGCCTCGAGCACGAGCGTCGACGGACCGGCGAACGCGCGACTCTCGCTCGACAACACCCGCGCCACCGTCGCCAACTTCCGCGCGACCGCGAGCGTTCCGGCAACGCCTCTTACCGTCTCCCCCTCGGGAAACATCATCGACCGGACACCTTCCTTCCGCTGGCTCCCGGTTCCGGACGCCGCCGGGTATCGCCTCAGGGTCTGGAAAGGCGCGGCCGAGGTGTCCACGCACAATCTCGAGTACACCGCCTCGGCTGCCGGCTGTTCCGCGGGCACCGGAGTCTGCTCGGTGACCCCCGCGGCGGAGCTGACTCTCGGAGCGCACACGTTCTGGGTCCAGGCGTTCAACCCGAACGGAGCGGGCCCATGGAGCGCGGGCAGCAATTTCACCATCCTCCTGAGCGGCTTCGATTCGCAGTTCAAGGGATCCACGGCGCCGTGGCAGGTACACTCCGGCGCCTGGTCGAACCTGTGGCGCCGGTATTTCTACACCGTGGGTATCGATGGAGCGCTCTCTTCTGCGAGCTACCCCGAAAACTTCACGGATCTCGACTTCCGGGTGCGGTTTCGGAGGTACGGCAGCAATGCCTCGGACCCGACAGAGGTCAAAATCCGCGGGAATCCGGCGCTGGTCGCGCTGAACGAGTGGGCGCAGGGCTACACGTTCCAGATCACCCGAGACGGCTTCTACTCCGTCTACAGGGACAACGTCACGGCGCTGCAGGGCTTCACGGCGACGTCCGCCATCAACCAGGGGAGCGCCTGGAACGAGTTGCGGGTGGTGGCGATCGGCTCGAGCCTGCGCTTCTACATCAACGATATTCTCGTCTGGAGCGGCTCGGACACGAGCCTCGCGTCGGGGAGAGTGGGGGTCGGGATGCATCGCGGAGCCGGCACGAAGAGAAACCGGCTCCTCATCGACTATGCGACGCTCGCCGTGCCCGAGGACTAACCCTTCCCTTTCCTCAGGAACGTCGGGACGTCGAGGTCTTCGCCGCCCTCGTGCTCGATGGCGCCGAAGTCGAGATCCATCGACAAGCCGTCCGATCCCTTTCGATAGAACCCCTCGGACCCGACGGCGCTCTCCGCGGGCCGCTTGTAGTTCGCGATGTCGACCGGGGTCACCGTGGTCCTCTTGATCCCGCTTCCGGCCCGTTGAAACCCGGTGGCGATCACGGTGATCTTTATCCGCCCTTGCATCCTCGGATCGACCACGGCGCCGAAGATGATGTTGGCCTCGGGATCGGCTTCGTCATGGATGATGGACGAGGCGTCGTTCACTTCGACAAGGGTCATATCCTCGCCCCCCGTGATATTGATGATGACGCCTCTCGCTCCCTTGACCGAGGCTTCCTCGAGGAGCGGGCTGCTGATGGCCTTGTGCGCCGCTTCCTCCGCGCGCTTGTCTCCTTCGGCGATGCCGGTTCCCATCACCGCGTCGCCCATGCCGCGCATGATGGTCCGGACGTCGGCGAAGTCCAGGTTGATGAGGCCCGGCACGGTGATGAGATCGGAGATGCCCTGGACCGCCTGGCGCAGGACGTCGTCGGCGACGCTGAAGGCGTCGGCGAGCGGCGTCGATCGCTCGACCGTCTGGAGGAGCCGATCGTTCGGAATCGAGATCAGGGTGTCCACCTGCTCCCGGAGCTCGCGCATCCCCTCTTCCGCCTGCATCTGCCGGCGGCGGCCCTCGAAGGTGAAGGGCTTGGTCACCACCGCCACGGTGAGCGCACCGAGCTCTGACGCGAGGGAGGCGACGATGGGGGCAGCCCCGGTTCCGGTGCCGCCTCCGAGACCGGCGGTGATGAACACCATGTCGGCGCCTTCGATCGCCTCGAGAATGCGATCGGTATCCTCGAGCGCCGCCTGGCGGCCGATATCGGGGTCGGCCCCGCAGCCGAGCCCCTTGGTGAGCTTGGCCCCGAGCTGAATCCTCGTGGGCGCGTGAGAGGCTTTGAGCGCCTGCAGATCGGTGTTCGCCGCCAGGAACTCCACCCCGGCGATCCGGGAGGCGATCATGCGGTTCACGGCATTGCCCCCTCCGCCCCCGACCCCGATGACCTTGATGCGGGCGGTGGGCTCGGCGCCTTCACCGAAACTGAGCCGTCCGGCATCGCTTCCCGGTTTCTTTTCGTCGTCGAACCGAATCATCGCGCAGACCCTCCTATCTTTCGAAACCGATCCCAGATCTTCCACCACGACGCGGATGCGCCCGAGGAAAGAAGCTTGTTCGCCCGCACTCGATGGGCGTAGAGCACGAGGCCGACCGACGTGGCGTACGACGGATTCGCCACCACGTCCACGAGTCCGCCTACGCCCGTCGGAGTCCCGCAGCGGATCGGCATGTCGAAGATCCGATCCGCGACCTCCGCCAGGCCCTCGAGCGAAGCCGAACTGTCGTTCTTCGCCGGGTGGCGCTGGTCATCGCCGTGAGCGGCGTCGCGAGCTATCAGGCGTCCGCGCCCACGCGGGAGAACGCTCTTCGCATGGCGCTCGGCGCAACCCCGCACGAGATTCTGGGGCTGTCGTTGAAAGATGGGTGGAGGATTCTCGCCCTCGGTCTTTTTTCGGCCTCGCGGGCGCCCTCTTCGTCGGACGTATGCTTTCGAGCGTGCTCTTTCAGGTATCGCCGTTCGACCCTGGACGCTCTCAGCGGTGTGCCTCCTCCTCGGGACGGCGACTCTCGCGCCGAGCGCCATTCCC
>CAZKNR010000377.1:0-2261 GCA_964553925.1 uncultured Acidobacteriota bacterium | reverse complement strand
GCCGGGCTTCCCCCGGAATTCCCCGCGTTCTCGAGGATCAACGGCGCCGGGGACTCCGCGCCCACCGACGTCCTCGAGATCATCGGGACGTTCCAGTCGGCGGGAAACACGATTCTCGAGCCCGAGGACGTCGACGGTGTGGCGGGCAATCTCGTCACGCTTTCAACGAGCACCACCAACCTACAGATGGACGATCTGACGACGGCTTTGATCGATGAAGGGATGGTCCTGCTTTACAACAACGCTGCGAACGTCGATCCCACGCCGGGGGGAAGAGTCCCTCAGTGGGTCCTCGCGAGGGTGACGGCACCCCCTACCTCGAATCCGGCGACGGTGCAGCTGGACTACGCCGCCTACGACGCAGCGTACTCCCACCTGCCCAACGGACAGCCCAACACTGGCCTTCTGCCAGATGGTGTCACTCCCGATACCACCTTCAATCGGGTGCTTCCGGAGCAGACGCCCAGGATCACGCGCGTCTCCGTGGTTCGGTACTCCACCCTGCCCGACGCGCTAGGCAAGTACAACGGACCACCGCCCCAAGTCCTCGAGAGGCGCACGGACTTCCGAATAAACCTCCCCCAGGCCGTCGGCTACCTGGAAGACTTCCAGATCCGCTACGTCATCGGCGTCACGGTGCCGGCAGTGCAGGACAATCCGCAGGATCCGGTCAACGACCTCCCCGCCACGGTCCTGACCGCCGAGAACATGCTCGCGAGCGTCCGCATCAGCATCACCGCGCGCTCGGTGACCGCGGGCCTCGAGGGCGCCTCTGAGGGGGCCATGGTCGGGGACCGGCAGGACGACTTCATCCGGAGGACGTTCTCGACGAACGTCAACCCCCGCAACATGAGCGCCGGGATCGACATCCGGACCCTCGCGGCAATCCCCTGAGCTCGAGAACCCGCACCCCTGCCAGAAAAAAGCAGGGGTGCGGTGATTTCCCCGCGCGAAGGTGACGCGCCTCTCGGCGCCCACGAATAAGCTCAAGCTTTTCAATTGCTTGCGCGCCCAAGGGTCGGCCGGCACTCTGGCACTCGCCTTGCTTTAATCCGGGAAGTATCCCTTTGTGAAAATCGAGGTCGACCCAAATGGCGTGCGCTCAAATTCCTGATCTTCCTCTAGAACAGTTCGGACGCGATGTCGTCAACAAGTGGATCGAGAACCGCGTTCCTCTTAGCGGCTCGATGGAACTGGACCTGCGCTGCAACCTCCGCTGTCTCCACTGCTACCGCGACGGCGAGTGGCCCAAGGGCATCCTCGAGACTGACGAGGTCAAGTCCATCCTGGATCAGGTTGCGGAGGCCGGTACGATCTGGCTTCTTCTTACCGGCGGCGAGATCTTTCTCCGGCCGGATATCTTCGAGATCTACGATCACGCGCGCAAGCTCGGCATGTTGGTGACGCTCTTCACCAACGGGACGATGATCACCGAGAGAATCGCGGACCGGCTTCAGAAAAACCCTCCCGACGCCGTAGAGATCTCGCTCTACGGGTTCACGAAAGAGACGTACGAGGCGGTCACCGGCATCCCCGGCTCGCACGCTAAGTGCTATCGGGGCGTCGAGCTCTTGTGGGAGCGCGGTGTCCCCCTCAAGCTCAAGAGCGTCGCGATGCGGACCAACAAGCATGAGCTCGCGGACATGGCGCAGTTCGCCGAAAGCAAGGGGTTGCGGTTCAAGTTCGACACCATGATCAACCCCAACTTCAACAGTTCTCTCGTGCCCTGCAACGTGCGGATGAGCCCCGAGGAGTCGATAGATCTCGAATTCTCGATTCCCGGGCGGCTCGAGGAGTACCGGAAGTACTTCGAGCCGCGAAAAGACTACCAGTCGAGTCGGCTTTTCTCCTGCGGCGCCGGAAGCCGCACCTTTCACGTCGATCCGTACGGAAACATGAAGATGTGCCTCTTGCTCCGGGAGCCGGAGTTCAGCCTTCGGCACATGAGCTTCCGGCGGATCTGGGATGAGATGTTTCCACCGGTCTATACGAGGATGAGAAACCCCCACCACCAGTGCAACTCCTGCAACCTGGTGTCGCTCTGCGGGAAGTGTCCAGCGTGGTCCCAGATGGAAAAGGGAGACATGGAGAGCCGGATCGAATGGTCCTGCGAGGTCGGCCATCGCCGGGCGGAAAAAATGGGTTTCTACGATGGGCCGGTGGATCAGTACTCGCGAATCACGAACGAGACGAAGGAAGTACGCTTGCCGGTGATTGCCTGAGAAGCCCTGGAGGTTCGCATACCATGAAAGAGCAGAAGA
>CAZKNR010000376.1:0-23932 GCA_964553925.1 uncultured Acidobacteriota bacterium | reverse complement strand
GCTCAAGAGGTCGACGTTCACGTCATGGCCGGCGTCTTGCGGGAAGGAGAGAATCGTCTCGAGATCGAAAACGCCGGCGACACCGAAGCCCCGTACTCCATGGTGATGCTCGACCGCTTCCGGGTCGTCTATCCCCGGGCGGCGGTGGCCGATAGAGGAACGAGCGAGGGGCTTTGGCCCATATCGGGGACGGCATCGATCGATGGGCTTTCCTCTTCGCTTTTGCTCGACGTCACCGATGGCGCCCCGAGGTGGCTCAGCGGCGCTGACCTCTCGCCTGCGGGGAGGCTCCGCTTCCACGCCGAATCCGGACGAACGTACCTCGCATCGTCGAAAGATGCGGTGCGCCGTCCTCTCATCCGAAACGTCCCTCGATCGAAGCTCAAGAACGATACCCTCGGAGCCGACTATCTCGTCATCGGACCGCGGGAGTTCGCCACGGCGGCGGCCGAGCTTCTCGAGCATCGGAGCGCGCAAGGTCTCCGGACGAAGTTCGCCGCGGCCGAAGACGTCTACAGCGAGTTTGGATTCGGAGAGACGAGGCCCGAAGCGATCCGCGACTTCCTCTCCTACGCATACCATCACTGGCAGGAGCCCCGCGTTCGCTACGTCCTCCTCCTCGGTGACGCCACGTACGACTTCAAAGACTACCTGGGAACCGGGGTCACGAACCGCCTGCCGCCGCTGATGGTGAAGACTTCCTATCTCTGGACGGTATCGGACCCGACTCTCGCCGCCATCAACGGAGACGACGTCCTGCCCGACGTCGCCATCGGACGGCTTCCCGCCCGAGACACAGAAGAGCTTCGAGTGATGGTCTCGAAGATCCTCGCCTATGAGACGGGAGACGCCAGCCTCGAGAACCTCCTGGTGCTCGTCAACGATAACTCCGACCGGGCGGGGGATTTCGCGGGCAACGCGGACGAGATCGCCCAAGGGGTGCTGTCCGGACGGCCGATTCGAAGGCTCTCGATCGCGGAGCTCGGAGGCTCGGCGAGAAGCGAGATCCTTCGTGCGTTCGACGAAGGGGCATCGCTCGTGAGCTACATCGGCCACGGGGGGATTCACCTCTGGGCCGACGAGAACGTCCTCAACGTCTCCGATGCGGCTTCACTGTCTCCGCAGCCGCAGCAGCCGCTCCTCGTCACCATGAACTGCCTGAACGGCTACTTCCACTTTCCCTACTTCGATTCGCTCGCGGAGGCGCTCCTCAAGACCGAGGGCAAGGGCGCCATCGCCGCGTTCGCGCCGAGCGGCCTGAGCTTGAACGAGCCCGCGCACCGTTTCCATCAGGCGCTCCTCGACGCCGTTTTCCACCAGAACCACTCGAGACTCGGCGATGCGGTGCTCGCGGCCCAGAGAGTCTACGCCGAGTCGGGCGCATTTCCCGAGCTCCTGACGATCTATCACTTGCTTGGCGACCCGGCGCTCCCGCTCCGGTAGCTCCGCTGCCCGCTACGAGGGGGTTTTCCCTGTACAATACGGGCGGGTGAGTTATGAGCACGACAACAAGCCTGGCATCGGGATGAAGTTTACTTCGGCAGACCTTGTATTGATGCCCGATGACGGAAAGCGATATGAGGTGGTTGAGGGAGAGCTTTACGTTTCAAAGCAGCCAAGCTGGCACCATCAATACGCGTGTGGGGAAATCTACGGTGCCCTTCGGGAGTGGAGCAAAAGAAGCGGTCTGGGGGTGGGCCAATCTGGCGCCCGGACTCATTTTCGCCGAAGATGACGACGTCGCGCCGGACGTTGTTTGGGTTCGTCGAGATCGCTTGTCCACGGTGTTGGGTGAGGACGGCAAGCTCCACTCTGCTCCGGATCTCGTTATCGAGGTCCTTTCGCCGGGCTGGTCGAATGAGCAGAGGGACCGTCAGGCCAAGCTAAAGCTCTACTCGCGCCGCGGGGTTCAAGAATACTGGATTGTCGATTGGCGACGACCACAGGTGGAGGTTTACCGCCGCGAGGACGCAGGCCTAACGTTGCTGAAGACCCTCTTTCGTGACGACGCCCTCGAATCGCCCCTCCTTCCAGGCTTCTCTTGCCGCGTAGGAGATCTGGTCATGCCGTAGCTCGAGGCGGCTGATCCGTCCTTCGGGTCCGACCATCCAGCCGACGCCAGAAGGATGGAAGCCAACGCTCCAGTAACTGTCCTTCGATAGCGACACCCACGTTCGGGCCGAATCGATCGAGTAGGACGCTCCCTTCGGGCTGACGGCGAGGACCATAGGCGGGCTCGTTCCGGGAACGCAGGCGACGCCGTAGATCGCGCCCGAGAACGTCGGCGGTGCCGCGAGGCGGGCGCCTCGGCCTCCGTCCGAGAGAACAACGACGTTGTTTTGCACTACGTCGGGCGCCGCGATGTCGCCGCCCACCGCGATGCCGCTCTCTTCGTCCCAGAAGCTCAAAGACGTGATTCCCGCGGTAGCGGCCGCGCTCACGATCGGGGTCTCGAACGCTTGAAAGCTCCGGCCCCGATCGCTCGTGCGCAGCACCCGGGATGACCCGGCGCCGGTTCCGACGTACGCGGTCGACTCTCCCACGGTGACGAGGCAGGTGCCGCTCGCCGCGAAGCCACCCTCTCCCGGCCGCGCTCTGGGAAGCCGCTCCGCGGGCAGCCGCGTCCACGTCTTTCCGTCCGAAGTTTCGAAGAGAACGAGCTCGCCGGCGACGGAATCGCCGTAGAGCAGACCGTGCTCGGCGTCCCAGAAGGAGAAGCAATCGAAGAACCCTTGAGCGTCGGGATTGACGATCTGAAGGCTCCAGCTCGCACCTCCGTCCGTCGTCTTGAAGATGCGCGACTGGTCGCCGGTTCCCGAGCTGAGCGCGTACAGGGTGCGCTCATCAAAGGCGTGGATGTCGCGGAGCTCGAGCTTCTCGGCGCCGGGAACGACTCCCGACCGCCACGACTTTCCGGAATCGACGGAGAGGCCGTACGTTCCTCCGAGGCCACTGACCCAAACGACGCCGTTTCCCGCGGCGCTCACCGCCTGGAGTCGGACCGAGATGCCGGACTCTTGAGGGATCGCCACGAGAACCGCTGTGAGAAGAGCTGCAGACGCCATTATCCTGACTCCTCAATCCAACGAAAGCTTCTCTTCAGGCTGCTGCACGGGGAGTTCCACGGCAGACGCTGGTCGTGCTGGAGTCTACCGACCACGATACCGGGAGCGACTCCAATGTCAGAGGCGAATTCACCGATGGAAGCGCGACTGAAGGTGCCGCCCGCGACGAATGCCAAGTACTCGGCTTGCGGGATCAGGATTTCCGAAGCGAAGCGGTTAGCTTCATCTTCCACGCGTCCCTGCCGCGGAGTGAGCCCTTCAAGAAAGACTGCCTTTTTCGGGTGCTTAAGAATGTGCCCGGCTTCGTGAAAGAACGTGAACCACAGTTGGTCGTCGGTCTTGTAGCGGAGGCTGAGCTGGATCAGGGCCTTCGTCGAAGACACCCACTGCGTGGCGCCAGAAGCACGGCATCCTGGCGGGGGTGGAACGAAGACCACCGCCACTCCAGCCCGTGCACAGAGGCGGGAGAGTCTCTCTTCGAAGACATCAGGCGGCTCCTTGGTCAGCAGCCGGATTTCCTGCAGGACTGGAAGAAACGTTTCCTTGTCGAACGCATCGGTTACGGTGTCCTTTGCCTGCAACTCGCCTTGGCGGAGCCAGGCTGCGACGGCTCCCGAATTGATCGCAAAAGCGGATGACTGGCGGAAGTGCGCCCTCTGGCTCTTGAACATCTGACTCCAATGGGCAGGGGAGGAAACTCCAAAGAAGGCGAGAACCGCTCTGCTCTGGTCTACCCTACGATTTTTCTTTTCGATCCAGCCTTTCTTGATCATGAAAGACAGTGGCAGGTCTCTTAGCCACCCAATGGATTTCCCGAGCTCGGTTTCGTCCTCCTTTCGTGCGAGGTGCTCTCTATAATTCGATTCGCGATTGTTCCAAAAACGTGCTGGGACCGAGAGCACACGTTCGAGCTGCAGCGCAGTATCGGGAGTGATAGCTGACTTCCCTTGAATTATCTCGTTGATCGTTTTCCTCGGGCGTCCCGTACGCTCAGCCAACTCGGCTTGGCTCATGCCCCGCTCTTCCAGCAAGTCCTGGAGGGCCTCTCCGGGAGGCGAGACTGTTTCAGGCGCGTACTCGTTTCTTTCGCCTCTACCCATGGTAATCCTCAATTTCCAGAATGCGGACGGACGTTACCCGGCTCCAGTCCAATCCGCCACCCTCTTTCTGAGGCGCGGGGTTTCTCACCGGGCTCGAAGACCAATCGAAAGCCGCCGTCCAGAGCCATGGCAATCTGGCCCGCCCGGTCCCCTTTTGACTCGTGGCACCTTCCCGGAAGGCTCCGACAATCCTCAAGAATGGCCGCCGCTTGGAGATCGTCGAGGCGACGGCGAAGTTTCTTAAGCTGGTTCGAGCCATACTTCTTCTTAAGCCCCATGGTGTCAGTACACAGCTCCGGGAGCTTGTCCGACGAAAAGGGTATATCCATCTTCGATGATCGACCGCGAGTTTATATTAATGGTATAGGTTAACACTATCATGGAACAACTGGAAGAGAGCACCAACTTCGTTTCGTGAACCGGATCGTGGTATTTTGACGGTAAACAGAGAGTCGGGAGGAGTTGGATTGGATGTTTTCGAGCTCCGTCATCGTGTAATCGAGGATTACCGTGATTATGTATGCAGCTTTGTAGTCCTCAAGGATGACAGAATTCGCGCTCTCGTCGATCGGGAGATGTATGCGGGCCTACTCTGGCCGGAATCCGTCCGGGCCGAATCGAGGCCTGCACCTGTTGGACGCGAAGTTCCGGCTCTGAAGCGTGGATTTGGAGAGAGAGGACGAAGAAGCGACGTCCTACCTTCGCACGGACCTGTACAAGATGCACGCCTATCGCGATGCCATCCGGGGCGCGCGTTCGGTTCATATCTTGTATCCGGGATCCCTCGATACGTTTTCCCGGCGGATGGTGTACCAGGGGGTGGCGTCGGCGTGCGAAGAGCGGTTCCGGGAGATTCTCGACTTCAGGAGCTGATTGAATCTCTCGTGGAGCGCCATACCGGCGCTTGACGAAGCAGAGCGCAAGAGTAGAATCTAATCGGCAAGTGCCGCAGTTCAACTTCCCCAACAGCGCCAGCGTTCACACCGCTCGCAGCTTCTTCGATTCGAGTTTTTTCTTCTCGAGGCGCGGCAAGTCCGCCGCGCTCAGGTTTCATCCGCAATGGTCCCATATGGAGCCGTTGGCTCTATCGATGGCGGCCGCTTGGGGGGCATGGTGTGGCCGCAACGGATACAAGGTTCTCGTCGAGGGGCTGGGCGCCCGTGCGTCACGCTACGCCTATCGGATGCGATTGTTCGACCATCTGGGCGTGGATTTCTCTCCCTCCATCCAAGAGCACGAAGAGGCGGGGCGATTCGTACCGGTGACGCGGGTCACAGACTCAGGATCTATTCGTTCGGTAGTTCGGGATATTTCGGCCCTGCTCCACCTCGACGAAGAGCCCGACACGCTCGCCGCGGTCCAGTACTGCGTCAGCGAGCTGCTGCGCAATGTACTCGAACACTCCGGCAGCGACGACGGTGCTTTCGTCTGCGCTCACAACTTTAACACGACACGCAATCCTCGCGTCTCGCTCGCAGTCGCAGACTGCGGCCAGGGCATTCGCCAGCACCTGGGCGTCGTAAACGTCAAAGCCGCGCGAAGCGATCGTGACGCCGTAAGGCTGGCTTTGCTTCCGGGCATTACCGGCGCTCGACCGGGAATTTACGGCACACCGGACAATGCTGGAGCAGGGCTTTTCATTACGCGATGCATCGCCAAGGGCAGTGGCGGATACTTTTTGGTAGTATCAGGTAAAGCGGGGTATCGCTTGAGGAGGGCCAACACCCCGGCGCAGCAGTCGATCCTCATGGAGGATCCAGTGTTGGAGCGGCACGATCAGTGGGCGTTCCGCCATCCGTGGTTGGGAACTGTAGTTGCCCTGGAGATTCGAACCGAGCATATCCTTGATTTTGAGGGTTATTTTGATTGGATCCGTGGGCACGCTCGCCGCCAAGCTGTACCTCGAAGGATCAGGTTCACATGAAGACTTTAGTTGAAATCACTCCGAGCACCGGCGAGTTCGCCGAGGATAAGGATTATGCGCGTGAGCTCCGGCTTTCTGTCATTCTTCCGGAGCTGGAACGCAGTGGCACGATCGTCCTTGACTTCAAGAACGTCAAGTACGTGACTCAATCCTTCGTGCACGCGCTGGTTGGTGAGGCCCTCAAGCGCTTCGGGGCGGAAGTCTTGGAGAAAATCGATTTCAAGAACTGCTCCCCGCAAGTCCGCGCAGTCGTAGCGCTGGTCGTGGACTACTCTCTCGGGGGTTTCTCCAATGGAGACCAGAACCTTGTAGAAGCCGAGCCGTTCGTGAGCGGGCGCTCGCGAGCACGCCGCTAGCCCCAGATCTTCGCCGCCGTCCGGACGACGAGCTCGAGTTTCCTCCACTGGTCGTCGGGGGTGAGCGGGTTTCCCGCCTCGGTGCTGGCGAAGCCGCATTGAGGGCTCAGAGCGAGGCGTTCGAGGGGAATGAAACGACTCGCGTCTTCGACTCTTCGCATCAGCTCGTCCTCGGATTCGAGCACCGAAGTCTTGGTGCTGACGAGACCGAGGACCACATGCTTGTCCTTGGAGACGTGCTGAAGTGGGGAGAATCCTCCCGCGCGCTCGGAGTCGTACTCGAGGAGCAGCGTGTCGGCGTCGAGCCGGCAGAACACCTCGTCGGCCACCGCCTCGTAGCCGCCCTCGCCGAGCCACTTCCCCTGGTTGTTCCCCCTGCAGAAATGAACGCCGAGAGTGAGTGCTTCGGGCTTCCCCCGGACCGCCTCATTGAAGAGGTCGACGTAACGAGAAACGAACGCGCCGGGATCGTAGCCCCGGGCGCGAAAGGCGTCGCGGTGCGTCGGGTCGCAGAGGAGAGGGATAGAAACCGAATCGAGCTGGACGTAGGTCGCACCTCTTTCCGCGAGCTCGGCGAGCTCTTCGCGATACACCCGCGCCACGTCCACGAAGAACTCATCGAGGTCGGGGTAGACCGAATCGGAGACCCCTTCGCGGAAGCGGAAGAAGTGCTGCGACTCCGGGCTCGGAAGCGTCACCTTCGGAGTGCCCTTCGTCCGCTTCTGGACGTAGGCGAGCTCTCCGGTCGCGATGCCGCGCTTGCGCTCGAGCTTTCCGGTCACGACGGGAGTGAGGTAAGAGAGCTCCCGGCCCTCGGAATCCTTGAAGACCGACGTCGCCTCCATCTCGGTGAAGCCGTCGACCGCCCGCGCGAAATGGCCGAAGTAGATCGAGCGCCGGAACTCGCCATCGGTGATGGACTCGAGTCCCACTCGCTCCTGCCCGAGGATCGCCTCGTCGATGAGTCGGTCCTCGATCTCCTGCAGTGCCTCCTCGGAGAGAGAGCTCTGCCGCGCGGCGCGAAGCTCGGGCGGGCGAAGGAGGCTCCCGATGTGCTCGGCTCGAAAGGGCGGGGTCATTTCGTGCCGTGAAGGTTGTTCTTCTTGAAGCTGAGCTCCGGGTCGAGCTCGCGAATTTCGAAAGAGATCGCGAGCGGCCGCTTCTCGTAGATTGTATTCAAGTGGTCCGTGAGCACGGAGAACAGCTTCTCGCCAGCGCTCCGTCTCACGTCGAGCGGCCGGCCGTGGCCGAGCTTCAGCGTCAGATGCGCGAAGCCGTTCTCAGGGTTCCCGTCCGCCACGAGATACGTCTCGCACGGGTAGGCGCGGAAGCGGATCCCTCCCGGGGGGAAGATGCCCGTTTCGAGGGCGGCCGAGCGCAGCGCCCGAAAGAGCGCTTCGACGTCGAGCTCCGGCTCGAGGTTTCGCGAGTACTCGAGAATGAAGTGTGGCATTAGCCTGCTACGGGAAACTCCGCGTTCACCTGACCCGTGCCGGAGCTCGGAAAGTACGGCGAGACGATGTCGACCTTCCCCTGGTATCGATCCCAGCCGAGAGCGCCCAGAAGCATGGCGGTATCGTGCATACCGCCCTCGCCTACGCACCGGGATGCGTACTCGGAGAACATGTCGGTGAAGGTCTTCCATTCGCCCTTTTGCCAGAGCTCGAGGACCCGGAGGTCCACCTGACGGAAGAACTCGTTGCTGATGTCGAACATCCTTTCTTCCGCGTTCGAGTTGTCGTTGAAACGATGGGAGAGCGAGCCGCTCGCGAGAACCGCCGCCCGGCTCGAGCTCTTCTCGATGGCTTCCCGGACCGCCTCGCCGAAGACTCGGGAGTCTTCGAGGCTATGCCAGGCGCACCAGGCGGCGACCGAAACGACCTTGAACCTTCGGTCCGCGTTCATGTAGCGGCAGGGGACGAGAGTTCCGTACTCGAGGCCGAGGCTCTGCACCTGATGGGCGCGGGTCTTGATCCCCCGCGCGTTGGCCCGTTCGGCGATGAGCTCCCCGAGCGCGGGGTTTCCATCGTAGTCGTACTCCATGTCCTTCACGAAGTGCGGGAGCTCGTTGCTGCTGTAGATGCCCTGGAACTTCTCGCAGCAGTTGACGTGGTAGCCGCTGTTCACGAGCCAGTGCACGTCGAAGATGACCAGGGTATCGACGCCCCGCTCTCTCGCGCGCCGGCCGAGCTCGATGTGACCGTCGATGGCGGCCTTCCTGCATCCATGGTGCGGACCCGGAAGCTCCGAGAGGTACATCGAAGGCACGTGCGTGATCTTGGCGGCGAGTGCTACCTCACCCATGACTTCAGCGCCCCCCCAGCGTTGGGATCGTATGAGTGCCGTGCGCGATGCAGACGTTCTTCGTCTCCATGTAGAAATCGAAGCTGTAGTCTCCGCCGTCTCGGCCGATTCCGCTGTTCTTCATCCCGCCGAAAGGGGAGGGAAGGTTCCGGTTGTTCTCCGAGTTCACCCACACCATCCCCGCCTCGACCGCCTGAGCGACTCGAAGCGCCCGGCCCGCGTCGGCGGTCCAGAGGTAGGCGGCGAGACCGTAGTCGGTGTCGTTCGCGATCGCGACCGCCTCCTCTTCGGTGTCGAAAGGAATCACCGTGAGTGCCGGTCCGAAGATCTCCTCTTTCGCGATTCTCATATGTTTCGTGGCGCCGGTGAAGAGGATGGGCCGGACGTAGTTGCCCGAGCCAAGCTCCTCGATGCGCTCCCCTCCGGCGGTGACCGATGCCTTCTGCTCCCGCGCCGCCGAGACGTAGCTCAGCACTTTCTCCAGGTGCTCGCGGGAGACGAGCGGTCCGACGTCGGACTCGGGGTCCAGAGGATGTCCGACGCGAAGAGCGCGAACCCGTTTCTCGAGAACCGGGAGAAACGACTCCTGGAGGGAGCGGGCGAGAAGAAGGCGGCTGCTCGACGTGCAGCGCTCTCCGTTGAGGCTATAGATCATGAAGACCACGGCATCGAGAGCCCGATCGAAATCGGCGTCTTCGAAGACGATGACCGGATTTTTCCCTCCGAGCTCGAAGTGGACGCGCTTCAGAGTGGCCGCACCCTGGGCCATGATTCGCCTTCCGGTAACCGTCTCTCCCACGAATGCGATGGCGCGGATCGCCGGATGCTCGGTGAGAGCTTTCCCCGCGACCTCGCCGAGTCCATGAACGGTGTTCCAGACGCCGTCGGGAAGGCCCGCCGCTTTGCTCGTTTCCGCCAGGATCGTTGCGGTGAGCGGGCTGAGCTCCGCCGGCTTGTGCACCACGGTGCAGCCGGCGGCGAGCGCCGGCGCGATTTTCCAGGTCGAGAGCATGAAGGGGGTGTTCCAGGGTGTGATCACTCCGACCGGGCCGATGGGAGTGCGGAGCGTGTAGTTGAGGTGCTCGTCCTGGTGGAGCGAGAGCCCGTTTCTCGCTTCGGGCGCTTTGTCGGCGAAGAAGCGAAAGTTCTCGGCGCCCCGAACCGCGGCGGCCTTCATGAAGCGAATGGGCTGGCCGGTGTCCATGCTCTCGACGAGAGCGATCTCCTCCGCTCGCTCGACGATGAGGTCCGCGAAACGGTTCAGGATCTTCTGCCGATCCTTTCCCGGAGCGTCGCGCCAGGCGGGGAACGCGGCCGAAGCGGCGCGCGCCGCGGCGTCGATATCTTCGGCCGTGCCTTCGGCGATTTGGCCGAGCGAGGTGTTGTCGACCGGCGTCAGGTTCTCGAAGGTACGGCCGGAGGCGCCCGGGTGGGCTTTTCCGGCGATGAAATGCGCCGTCACCTCGTCCCGGAACCTTCGAAGAAACCCGTCCGCCTTGCGGACGTTCTCCTGGAGCTTCTCACCCATTGAGGGCATTGAGGCTTCTCCACTCGTTCTCCGAGACGATCCGGTTTGAGAGCCGCCCGAGGCCGTCGATCTCGACCACGACCTCGTCCCCCGGGATGACGTTCGAGAACCCTTTCGGAGTTCCCGTCGAGATCATATCGGAGGGATGGAGCGTCATGAAGCTCGTCACATACTCCAGAAGGAACGGAATGTCGAACACCATGTCCCGGGTGTTCCCCTGCTGGCGGAGCTCCCCATTGACGTAAGTGCGAATCTCGAGCGCGTGTGGGTCGGCGACGTCCTCTTTCTCCACGATGCGAGGACCGAGCGGCGTCAGGCCGTCCCGGCTCTTCACACGCAAATTGGGCCGATAGTAGTTCTCGAGATAGTCCCTCACCGCGTAGTCGTTCGCGATGGTGTAGCCGGACACATAGTCCATCGCCTCGGCGCGCTTCACCCTGGAAGCCGTTTTTCCGATCACCACCACGAGCTCGCCTTCGAAGTGCATCATCTCGACCCCGTCGGGACGGCAGGAGACCTGATTGTCAGAGTTGAAGCTCCCGGGCGCTTTGAGGAACAGGAGCGGCTCCTCGGGCGCCTGGAACTCGAGCTCGGAGGCGTGGTCCGCATAGTTCAGGCCGAGGGCCAGAAACGTTCGCTGCCGCGGCGAAGGGAGCGCGCCTGAGTCGCGATATTCGCGCTCGGTCACCACGTGGCTCGTCAGACTCCCCAATCCGTCCGCCTCCACCGTCACCACGTCGCCCGCGACTGCGTCGACTCTTCCCGGCGGGATCCCGATCGCGATCGTGTCGTCCTCTTCGAGCGTCATGAACGAGGTGATGGACTCGAGGAGCTCGGGGATCTTCCAGACGAGATCTCGAGTCGTTCCCTCCTGACGGACTTCACCGTTGACCCGGCAACGGACGGTGACGTCGTGAGGATTTTTGAGCGCGTCCCGGGAAACGACGACCGAACCGATAGGGCCGAACGCGTCGAAGCATTTGGTCCGCACGGGCGGCCGAAAGGGGCTCGTCTCTTTCAGGCTGAAGTCGTTGAAGAGGGTGTAGCCCTTGACGTAGTCGAACGCCTCGCTCCGGTCCACGCGGCGAGCTCGGCGCGCGATGACGACCGCGACCGAGGGTCCGGGCTGAATGGCGGGCACACCTTCGGGATGGGGAACCGGCGAGAGGTGACCGGTTTCAGTGTTCTCGGGCTTGAGGAAGAGCACCGGGGTCTTCGGAGGATCCGTCAACCCCGAGATCTCCGAAGCGAAGTTGAGGGCGACGCCGATTACCATCCCGAGCTCACAGAATCCCGTACTCCCGCGCGACCTGGACGATCTTCTTCTGGTTCGCCTCGCTCGGCGCGACGAGCGGCAGACGAAGCGCCGGCTCGATGAGCCCCATCTGTCCGAGAAGAAACTTGAGCGGTCCGGGGTTGGTCTCGATGAAAAGCACGTGGTTGAGCTCGAGCATGCGGAAGTGGAGATCTCGAGCCTCCTCCCATCGGCCGCTCTGGACGAGCTCGTAGAGCTCGGCGACCTCGCGGGGGGCGACGTTCGCGGTCGCACTCACGTGCCCCGAGCCTCCCACCGCGAGCATGGGAAAGCAGAGAGTCTCGATCCCCGAGTAGACACCCCAGTCCCTTCCCACCACTTTCAGGTTCCAGGAGACCTGAAGGTAGTCGGGGTTCGCCTCCTTGATCCCGAAGACGTTCGGACAGGCGTCCCGGATGCGCTTTTGCGTCTCCGGGTCGATATTGACCGCCGCCCGCCCGGGAATGTTATAGAGCATCATCGGGAGGTCCTCGACCGCTCTCGCGATCCGGGTGTAATGCTCGAAGAGTCCCTGCTGCGAAGGCTTCACGTGATAGGGCGCGACCGCGAGGATTCCGTCCGCTCCGGCCTCGCGGGCGTACTGGCTGAGCTCGACGCTCTCTTCCGTCCAGTTCGATCCCGTCCCCGCGAGGACCGGCAGGCGCCCCGAGGCGCACTCGATCACCGTTCGAATCACGAGCTTCCGCTCGTCGAGCGAGAGCGACGTGGGCTCGCCGGTGGTGCCCGTCGAGCTGAGCCCGTGGGAGCCGTTCGCGATCTGGAACTCCACCAGGCGCCTTATGGCGGCGGTGTCGACCCTGGCGCCGTCCTCGGCGAACGGGGTCGGAAGAGGAACGATCGATCCGTGAAACCGGGCGCGTGTCATGCGGCCTCTCCCTTCCAGATATTCCGGCAGCGGGTCTCGGGAATGAAGAACGAGCCGAAGACGGCCAGGAGCGAGACCCCCGCGAGCATCAGGATGCCGAGTCGAAACGCCGCTTCCTGGTTCTCCGATCGATCGAGAAGCCAGCCGATCGTGGGCTGGAGAATCCCGACCGCGAGGAAACCCCCGCTGTTCACGAGACTCACCGCGATGCCCGATAAGCGGGGAGGGTTCACCTCCTTCGCCGTGACCCAGCTCAGGAAAAAACCCGACGCCGAGACGCCGAGGGCGAGGCAGATCGCGTAGCTCATGCCGGGCCTCGAAGCGAAGCCCGTAAGCCAGAGGAGCCAGCAGGCGAAGTAGAGAATCGCGCTCACGATCACGAACGGACGCCGGAGCTCGACGCGATCGGAGACCGCGGTGAGCACCGCCCCCGCGGCGGCGAGCCCCACCACCATGAGGCTCGTGTGCCGGGCCGCCTCGATCGACGTCATGCCGTGAACCTTCATGAGGTAGGGGACGGCCCAGAGGCCCACGAACGATAGATAGGTCCCCGCCATCCCGAGGTTGACCCAGAAGCCGGGCCAGGTGCCCGGGGTTGAGAGCACGCTCGAGAGAGCCCGCGTCCAGGGCTCGTGCGGGTGCTCGGCGGTCGCCTGCAGCGCCGCCTCGGGCCGATCGCGCACGATGAGCCAGATGACACCGGCCACGACGAGCGACACCACTCCGGTAGCGAGGAAGACACTCCGCCACGACACCCTCGTGACCAGCCAGGCGAGAGGCGCCGCGGCGACCACCGCGCCCGACGTGCCGAGCACCGTCGAGATTCCCGTCACCGTCGCGAAGCGGCGCTCGTCGAACCAGACGGTGTTCAGCTTCAGCGTGGAAACGAACGCGACCGAGACGCCGAGACCGACGAGAGCCCGTCCGAGAGCCGCGGTTCCGAAAGTCTCCGCGAGGCCCATGAGGAGCGAACCGCCCCCGGAGACGAGACATCCCGCGGTCAGCACCCGCCTCGGCCCGAGCGTGTCCACCAGGACTCCGGTCGGAAGCTGCATCAGCGCGTAGACGTAGAAGTAAGTGGCGGAGAGCGTGCCGAGCTCCGCGCTCGTAAGACGGAAATCCCGGGTCAGCTCTCGAGAGAGCGCGGCCGGGGCGACGCGATGGAAGAACGAGAGGAAAAACGCCGTCCCGGCGAGCGCGAACACCGCGAACCGCAGGCGGCTCTTGCGCTCCATAGTCGAGCGCGAGCCTAGCAGAGGTTCGAAGCGAGCCGCTACTTTACTTCTTGCGCTTGTAGAGGAGGTCGTACTCGGCGGTCCAGGTCGCTCCGCCGTCGGCCGAGGTCTCCCCGGACTGGCGCACCTCGCCTTCTCCCTTCGGGAAGAACGTCATTTTGCTCAGAGTCTTCTTCCCATCGGGCCCGACGCCCTCGGTGCGATAATAGATGTTGCCGTCCTTCGCTTCTCCCTCGTAGCGCGTCACCTGCCCCTGGTTGTCCACCCAGATCTGCTCCCATTTCGAGGAGTCGCTGTGAAACAGGTTGAAGCTCTTGCCCGCGTAGCCGTTTTGACCCGTCCAGTTCTCGAGGACGATGCATCCATCGAGGACGAGCTCGATCTTGCTCTTGCCCGCGGATTTTCCCTGGGCGGTTTCGACTTCCCATTCGCCGATCCAGAAGTCCATGCCGCGGAACTCGGGCGCTTCCTTGCAGGGGCGTGAATCGACGGCCGGCGTCTGGGCGGCCGCGGACATGGCGATCAGGGAAACTGCGACGGATTGCAACCACACCCACCTTGGGCTAACGTTTTTCATCGAGGTCCTCCATTCGCGTCCATGTTGAGAAACGAGCGCTCGAAGAGCAATGGCCGCCCGATGATTTTTTCCTCTCCGCGGAAGTCTATGATTCGAAACCTCCTGTTCGTCAGCGTGTTTCTGGTTCCGTCGCTTGTTACGGCTCGGCCGGCCCTCCTCCGCCCTTCGGCCTTTGGCGGGCCCGCCGAAGCATCGCGAAGGCGGGTCACCGTCTCTGACCTCATGGCCGTTCGCACCGTGGTCGACGTCCGTATCTCCCCCGACGGAGAACGAGTGGCGTACGTTCTCTCGGAGCCCTCGCTCGAAAAAAACGAGCACGTCGCGACCCTCTACGTCGTGTCCTCCTCCGGGGGTGAGGCGAGGCGCCTCACGCACACGACGCGCCTTTTCAATCGACCGCTCCCGCGCCAGGAGCTCCGCTGGTCTCCCGATGGGAAGCGGCTTTCGTTTCTCGCTTTCGTTTCCGAGCTCCCGCAGGTGATGGCGATGGACGCGGCGGGGGGCGAGCCGTGGCCGCTCACGTCGTCTCCGACGGGGGTCGCCCGCTACGAATGGTCGAAGGACTCGGCGCGGCTCGCCTACGTGGCGGCCGAGCCCGAGGCCGAGGAGGAAGCGCGCCAGAAGCAGGAGAAGACGTTCGTCGTCCGAGCCGGCAGGCCCGGACGGGCGACTCGGCTCTTCGTGCAGGAAGTGAGCGGGGGGGCTCCCCGCACCCTGTCGCCCGCCGAGCACTACGTGTCGAGCTTCGACTGGTCCCCCGACGGAAAGACCCTGGTCTATTCCGCGTCCGAGGCGGGGGAGTACCTCGAGAACTGGCGCTCGCGTCTCTACACCATTTCCGTTGCGGGTGGAGAGCCCGTGGTCCTCGTCGGCCGAGAGGGCCAAGAAGGCCAAGAAGGGATGAACTCCGAGCCCCGCTTTTCGCCCGACGGCCGCCTCGTCGCCTTCACTTCGACCGGGGGCGTGCCGCGGATGATCTCTTCGCCCGGGCTTCATCTGGTGAGCGCCGCTGGCGGCGATCCTCGCCCGCTCACGGGATCCGACACCTGGGTGCGTGAGGTCTTGTGGGAGCCTTCGGGCCGGTCGCTTCTGTTCATTCCCAACGAAGCCACGGGGAGGAGCGGCGAGCACATGTTCGAGCAGCCGATCTTCCGCGTCGACCTGGACGGACGGACCGAGGTCGTGACGTCCGGGGCCATCGTCGCCTTTTCCTTGAGCTCGAGCGCCGACGGGGGCCGCCTCGGGTTTCGCTCCGTCGGACCGCGGGACGCGGGCGACGTGGTCGTGATGGACCTGAAGGAAGGCACGTCGCGAACGCTCACGAACGTGAACCCAGAGATCGAGGAGCTCGACATCGGGCCGCTCGAGGTCCTGAGCTTCCGATCGTTCGACGGGATGGAGATCTGGGGGATGCTGGTGACGCCTCCCGGGCACCGTCCGGGAACGCGCCTCCCGCTCGTAGTCTACGTGCACGGCGGCCCCATCGGCGGCTTCACGCAGGGTCTCTTTCCGCAGTTCATGCACCGGCCCGGGCAGATCGAGCCCTATCCCGTCGAAGCGCTCGCGTCGGCGGGAATCGCGGTTCTGATGCCGATGCCGCGCGGGGGGTCGGGCTACGGTCTCGAGGGATTCCGCAAGATCGTGCGCTCCTGGGGCGAAGGGGATTACCGGGACATCATGGCCGGAGTCGATCATCTCATCGAGAGAGGGCTCGCGGATCCGGAGCGGTTGGGGGTCATGGGCGCTTCCTATGGAGGCTTCATGACGAACTGGATCGTGACCCAGACCAATCGGTTCAAAGCGGCGTCGACCGCGGCGAGCATCAGCGACATCGCCGATCTGTACTACCTCTCGGATGCGGGCGAAGTCACCGAGGAGTATTTCGGCCTCCCGTGGGAGGAGAGCGCTTTGTACGAGGCCCACTCTCCCATTACCCACGTCGAAGCTGTAAAGACTCCGCTTCTCATCCAGCACGGCGAGAACGACCGGCGAGTCCCGGTGCAGCAGGCGGAGAAGTTCTATCGCGCTTTGCGGAAGCTGGGAAAGACCGTCGAGATGGACACCTATCCCCGCGGCGGCCACGTCAACTACGAGCCGCGTCTCGAGAAGGCGATCATGGAGCGCAACTTGGAATGGTTCGAGCGGTGGATCGGCGCGGGCCCTCCGTGAGCTCGTCCTCGATTCGCTTCGACGTCTTCGAGCTTCGGCCGGAATCGAACGAGCTCTTCAAAGGCGGGTCGAAAGTAAAGTTGAAGCCCCAGGCCGCCCGGGTCCTTTCGATCCTCGCCCGGAGGGCGGGCGAGGCCGTCCCCCGCGAGGAGATTCGAAGCGCTCTCTGGGACGCCGATACCTTCGTCGACTTCGATGCGAGCCTTAACTCCTGCATCACCCAGCTCCGCGGAGCACTCGGGGACGATCCTGAAGCCCCGCGGTTCATCGAGACCGTGCCCCGTCACGGATACCGGTTCGTAGGACGGCCCCTTTGTGTCGAGCCCGCGCCGCGGAAACCGGAGCTGGCGAGACCGCGAAAGCGTTTCGTGCTTCTCGCGGCGGCGCTCGCTGCCGCAGGCGCCGCGGCGTTCCTCTGGCGCGCGAGCCCGAAGGAACGCGCGATGCTTCTCGTGCGGCCGTTCGAGAACTTGAGCGGCGACGAGTCCCAGGATTTTCTCGCGGCGGGCCTGACCGAGGATCTCATCACCCGGGCCGCCTCGCTGGCGCCCGACAAGCTCGGAGTCTATGCCCCGGCCACGGCGCTTCGCTTCGAGGGCGCGGATCTCGATTTCGACTACGTGCTCGAAGGAAGCTTTCGCCGCCAGGAGGATCGGATACGGATCACGGCGCGGCTCGTGGACGGTGGCGAGGGAAGAACGCTCTGGGCGGAGACCTACGAACGATCGGCGTCGGACGTTCTGGAGGTCCAATCCGAGGTTTCTTCGCGGGTGGCGCGAGCGCTCCTTCCGGAGCTCGTTTCGAGCGTTGCGGCCTATACCGGCTCGACGAAGTCAGCGCTGGCGCACGAAGCCTTTCTGGAAGGTCGGCACCATCTCGCCGAGATGAACCTCGCGGGCCTTCGTCTTGCGGCGGAGGCGCTCGAGCGCGCGGTCACGATCGATCCCGGATACGCACGAGCCTGGGCCGGGCTCGCGGACGCATACAACCTTCAGTCCTGGTGGGGCGGCCTCACGCCTGAAGAGTCCGCCCGGAAGGGACGGGCGGCTGCCGAGAAAGCGCTCGCGCTTTCGCCCCTCCTCGCCGAAGGCCATGACGCCCTCGGGTTCGTTCACTTCTATTACGACTTCGATATCGCGGAGGGCGAAACTCGATTTCGCCGCGCGCTCGAGCGGGAGCCGGGTCTCGCGATGACCCACTACTGGTACGCGGGGCTCCTTTCGGCGACGGGACGGCACGAGGAAGCGATCGCGAGAATCCGCGCGGCCCAAGAGCTCGACCCCCTCTCGCCTCTCATCAACGCCGATGCCGGCTGGTACTACTTCTACGCGCGGAGGTATCCCGAGGCGATTCGCGAATGCCGGAGGATCCTGGCCGTCGCTCCCGAGTATGCCTGGGCGCACCAATGCGTTTTGGCCGCGGCGCGGGCGTCCGGCTGCGACGCGGACGCGCGCGCGAGTCTGGAAGAGCTGGCCCGCCTCCTCGAAGCCCCGGAGCCGGTCCGGGCCCGGCTTCACGGAGGCGCCGCTTGGCCGCGGTGGTATCTCGAGAGGCTGGAGGCTGCGTCTTCGAAGCTCTACGTGAGCCCTTTCAGCGTCGCGCTCCTGAAGCTCGACCTCGGCGACCGAGCGGGGGCTCTCGACGCGCTCGAGAGAGCGTACGAGGAGAGGGACGGATTCCTCGTGCACGCCGGAGTTGACCCCAGGCTCGAGCCGCTCCACGACGAGCCCCGCTTCCGGAAGCTTCTGGGGAAGCTGGGTCTGGAAGCGGACTGAAACGGGGGCGCATGCGTCGATTGATGTTTCTTCTCGGATCCGGCGCCAGCAGGAAAGCGTGAATGCCTCAGATCGGCGAGATGACTGAGATCCTGCTCTTCGGCAAGGATGTCTCTCGCCCTTCGAACGAGAGATACGAGCTCGATCGCCCTGCGCACGTCGGCGCCCCCTACGTCGAATGGATTCGGCGTGTGACCGTTTTTCTGAGAAGGCTCAAGGCAGAGTCGGACCTTTATTACTATCGCTTGCCTCAGCGAGCCACGAACTACGAAGATCTGTACTACCTTGCCTCGCCGAAGAAGGCGCGAGCGAGGTCGTTATCGTCCGGAACTGGTCCGAAAGGCTGCGTCATTAGCGATGCCTACTAGCGACCCGAAGCTGGTCGAGCTCCTTCGTTGCGCCCGGCGGATCCTCGTCTTCACTGGCGCGGGTATCTCGACCGGCAGCGGTATCCGTGACTTCCGCGGTCCGCAGGGCGTCTGGAAGGAGAGGCAGCCCGTCTATTTTCAGGACTTCATGAGCTCCGAGGCGGCCCGCGTCGAGTACTGGGACCAGAAGCTCGAGGCGTGGCCGTCGTTTCGAGATGCCGGTCCGAACGCTTGCCACGATGCGATCGCCGCGCTCGAGCGCGCGGGAAGGATCGAGATGGTCGTCACGCAGAATATCGATGGGCTCCATAGCCGCGCGGGTAGCTCGACCGAGCGGCTCGTCGAGATCCACGGCACGAACGGGGCGGTCGAGTGCATGAGCTGTCATGAACTGGGCGATCCCGACGCCCAGATGCAGAGGTTCGCCGAGACGCACAAAGCGCCCGTCTGCGCATGCGGAGGGTACTTGAAGCCGGCGACCATCAGCTTCGGCCAGGCGTTGCGCGCGGACGATCTGCGCCGTGCGAGCCTCGCAGCGGAGGCGGCCGATCTCGTCGTGGCGCTCGGCTCGACGCTATCGGTTTACCCGGCGGCGGGCTTTCCGCTGGCGGCGGCGGAAAGAGGCACCCCTTACGTTGTGATCAATCGCGGTCCGACCGACCACGACCGGCTCCCCGTGCTCACGCTACGACTCGAAGGCGACGTCGTTCAGTTGTTCCCGCCCGCCGTCGAAGCCGCGCTAGCGTCGTAGACCATCGGAACCGGTTCTCCCCGAGCCAGACTCGCCTCTCGCGGAGATCTTGCCGGGCGAGCGGAATCGAGACCGGATGGGTGAGGCTCTGTTATCCGCTCATCTTCAATCATGTCCCAGAAGGCATCGTAGCTTTTTCTATGGGCACTCTGCGAAGGGAGACTCGACTTCGCGGGCAGGCTGAATCGACGAACCTGCATTCCCATGGTTTCGTGTCACACGTGGTAGGATGCCTGACCTGGGCTGCGCTGGACCTCACCTGTTCCGGACTGGCACGTCATCTATGCTTCTCGAGCCCGGCGTGCCGTTCGTTGCGGCTACGCTGTTCCAATACTTCGGGGACTCGAGATCGGAGATCTGAAATGACACAAGATAAATGGCAGCAGAACCCCTTCGGCGCCGGGTTGCGCGCCTTCCGCCTGCCGCCCCTCGGCGGATCGCCCCTCCGGTTCGTTCCGGCCGCGATGATCGCCCTCGCTAGCCTCGTCCTGCTCTGGACCAGTTACTACCAGATCGAGCCCGAGGAAGTGGGAGTGGTCCAGCGGTTCGGCAAGTACGTCCGCACGACGAGCTCCGGCCCTCATCTCCTCATGCCGTTCTGGATCGAGACCGTCACCAAGGTGCCCGTGGAGCGCCAGCTCAAAATGGAGTTCGGATTCAAGACGCTCCAGGCCGGCATTCGTTCCAACTTTGCGACGCCCGGTCCGGAAACCACGGGCGAAGCCATGATGCTCACCGGGGACCTGAACGTCGCGGTCGTGGAGTGGATCGTCCAGTACCGGATCAACGACCCGCGCGCGTACCTGTTTCACGTACGGGACGTCCCGGAGACGTTCCGCTACATGACCGAGGCCGCCATGCGTCTCGTCGTCGGGGACCACAGCGTCGATGAGGTGATCACGATCGGGCGGGAGGATATCGCCCGCCTGGCCAAGGAGGAGCTACAGCGACTTTGCGAATTCTACGGGATCGGGATCGAGGTTCAGCAGCTCGTGCTGCAGGACGTGAACCCGCCTGACCCCGTGAAGCCAGCCTTCAACGAGGTCAATCAAGCCATCCAAGAGAAGGAGCGCGCGACCAACGACGCCTGGGCCGAGTACAACCAGGCGGTGCCCAAGGCCAAGGGCGAGGCCGAGCAGGCGGTGCGGGCCGCGGAGGGCTACGCGCTCGAGCGTGAGAACAATGCTCTCGGCGACGCCAAACGGTTTGACGCCCTCTACGAGGAGTACCGCAAAGCCCCCGCCGTCACGCGCAAGCGGATCTACATGGAAACCATGAGAGAGCTCGTGCCCAAGCTCGGCCGCAATATCATCCTCGACGACAAGGTGCGGGGGGTGCTCCCGCTCCTCTCGCTCGAGAGTGAGCGCAAGGAGGTGAAGCCGTGAAGCGCCCCGTTCTGATCCTCGCCACCGTTCTCGCTGCGCTTCTGCTTTACCTTTCGGTCTACACCGTTTCAGAGACCAATCAGGTAATCCTCGTGCAGTTCGGGCGTCCCGTAGGGGGTGTCGTCACGGTGCCGGGGCTGCACCTCAAGGTCCCGCTCATCCAGGTCGTGCACCGCTTCGACAAGCGCTGGCTGGAGTTCGACGGCGACGCCAACGAGATCCCCACCAAGGACAAGAAGTACATCTGGGTCGACACGTACGCCCGTTGGCGAATCCAGGACCCGTTGCGCTTCTACCAGGCCGTGCGCGACGAGCACGGAGGGCAGAGCCGGCTCGACGACATCGTGGACGGCGAGACGCGAAACGCCGTAGCCTCCTACGACCTCATCGAGCTCGTGCGATCGTCGAACCGCGAGTTCCAGCTCACCGAGGAGCTCGCCGGGATCGGCTCCGCCGAGGCCATGACCACCATCACGACCGGACGGCAGAAGATAGCGTCTCAGATCCTGGAAAAGGCGGCCAAGATCACGCCCGAGTTCGGGATAGAGTTGGTAGACGTGCGCTTCAAGCGCATCAACTACGTGGAGACGGTCCAAGAAAAGGTCTTCGAGCGAATGATCTCGGAGCGAAAGCGCATCGCGGAGCGCAGCCGCTCGGAGGGGCAAGGCCGCGCGGCCGAGATCCGGGGACAGAAGGAGCGCGACATCCTCGCCGCGACGTCCGTGGGCTACAAAACCGCGCAGGAGCTCATGGGCGCGGCCGACGCCAAGGCAGCTTTGATATACGCGCGCGCCTACGGTAAGGACGTGGACTTCTACCAGTTCCTGAAGGCGATGGAGACGCTCAACAGCAGTCTCGATAGCAAGGCCACCCTCATCCTCTCGACCGACTCGGAACTCTTCAAGTACCTGAAGGGCGACACGGGGCGATAGAGGGATAAGGGCAGTACACTGGACGGGTGAAGTCGTATGCGGCCGGGGTGGTGCTTTCGTGCTTGCTTCCGGCGTGCGGCGCCGAGGATTCCGGTTCTTCGCCGATCCGTCTCCTCGATCGGGCTTCCCCCGAGCTGGCGGCTCCGGTCGAGCTGAAGGAGGAGACTCGAAAAGCGCTCACGCTTGAACTCGCGGCTTCTATCGCGCTCGACCTTCGTCTGCCGGAAGATCCCGTTCTGTCTTTCGCGATTGGCGCGTCCAGCCGGGACCGCCCGACGCTCCTCGCGCCCGTCATTTTCCGGGTGCTGGTGGACGACACCGAGGTCTTTCAGGAGGTCCTACGCCGTTCGAAGGGAGGAGAGTGGTTTCCTCGAACCGTGGACCTCGACCCCTGGAGCGGACGCTCCGCGAGGGTGGTGCTCGAGGCCCGGCTTGGTGGGGGCGGGATCGCGAGTACGGAGGATCACGTGCTCGCTCACTGGGGAAACCCCGTGATTCGGAGCCGAGGCCGCGTGCCCGAGACGCCGAACCTCGTCCTGATTTCGATCGATTGTCTTCGCGCCGATCACGTGGGCGCCTATGGGTATTCCCAGGCAACGACGCCCAACCTCGATGCCTTTGCCCGCGAGGCGACGCTCTTCCAGAACGCCGTCGCGGTATCGTCATACACGCTTCCAACGCACGCCTCGATGTTCACCGGCCTTCCCCCCTCCCTTCACGGCGCGATGGTTCGCCGCCGGATCCTTCGCTCGGTCAGAACCCTTCCCGAGCTCCTCACGCGCGAGGGCTACGCGGCCCGGGGAGTCGTTTCCGGGCCGTTCCTCGGGCCCGACTACGGGTTCGCCGACGGGTTCGACACTTATCGGCTTTCCTCGGCTGCCCGCGCCTCTGGACTCGTGGACGAGGCGCTCGCGCTCCTCGACGAAGGACTTGGGGAGAGCCAGTTTTTGTTCCTGCACCTCTTCGACGCTCATTCCCCCTACTCGCCTCCCGGCGAGTTCCTCGAGCGATTCGGTCCGCGGCCGAAGGACGTCTCCGGTCTTCACGCGATGGTCGAGGGCCAGATTCCCCCATCGAGCGAGACCGAGATCGGAGAGGCGCGAGCTCTCTACGACGGGGAGATCGCGTACGTTGACCGCGAGATCGGTCGTTTCTTCGCAGGGCTCCGCGAGCGCGGGCTCTACGACACCTCGCTCATCGTCGTCACCGCCGATCACGGGGAGGCGTTCTACGAGCACCGCTATTGGGAGCACGGCCAGCCCTGGCGCGAAGACGGTCCCGGGCTCTACCAGGAGATCGTCCACGTGCCGCTTCTCGTCAAATTGCCGGGGGCGCCTGAACCGGCGGTAGTCGAAGACGTGGTGAGCCAGATGGACATTTTTCCGACGCTCCTCGAAGCCGCGGGCTCGAGGTTCGAAAGCTCATGGGCCCGAAGTCTCTTCGGCCCTCGGCGCGGCGTTGACAGCTGGGCTATGGCGGAGTTTCTTGGCGTCTCCCAGCGGGGCGGAGCGACGCTCGAGACCGCGCTTCGCCGAGGAAACCTCAAGTACCTTGCCTCCTTCCATGCAAGCTCGATCGAGGAAGTCTTTGCGAGCGATCCGGTGAAGGAAGCGTTCTACGATCTCTCCGCCGATCCCGGCGAGAGCCGGAGCCTTCTTCCAGAAGGCGGCGACAACGTCGCCGCCGCGCGCGAGGCACTGAAACGCTACCTTCGGCTGGCGCGCGCGAAGCACGCCGGGCTGGCCCAAGAGGACGAGACCCTCGACCCAGATCTCCTCCGGAAGCTCGAGTCCCTCGGTTACATAGAGCGAGCGCTGAAAGCCGGGGGGGACACCCGGTAGGGACGGGATGGGATAGGATCTCTCGGCGCGTATGATGCAAGTCCTGTTGCTCGGGGCGGCGCTCCTCCTGGTGCTCCTGAACGGGTTTTTCGTGGCGGCGGAGTTCGCCATCGTCAAGGTCCGCTCGACGAAGATCAGGGAGCTCGCCGAGGAGGGCGACTGGCGCGCGGTCGTGGCCCAATCCGTGCTCTCCCATCTCGACGCTTATCTGTCCGCGTGCCAGCTCGGGATCACCATGGCCTCTCTCGGCCTCGGCTGGATCGGCGAGCCGGCGGTGGCCCAGTTGATCGAGCCGGCGCTCCTGGCCGCGGGCGTCACCAACCCCACGGTGGTCCATACCATCGCCTTCACCGTGGCGTTCATCTTCATCTCGTTCCTGCATATCGTCCTGGGTGAGCTCGCACCCAAATCGCTCGCCATTCGAAAGCCCGAGAAAACCTCG
>CAZKNR010000375.1:0-4444 GCA_964553925.1 uncultured Acidobacteriota bacterium | reverse complement strand
CGGGGAGGGTTGAGTATCCAGAAACCGTCGCCAGAGGTCAAGACTTTCTTATCGAAATGGTGGAATCGATCGATGGAAGTCTTGAGGCTGTGGGAGCTGTTGGAAACGCGGAGCGTTTTCAAAGTGGCTGTGGGAAACGCGAAGCGTTTTCCAAGTTATTCCGACGCTCGGATTACGCCGAGTCAGGTGCCTTAATGTCTCGAAACCCGTTTCCGGTCCATCGTTTTGAGTTGAGGCACTCGGAATAATCCGGCAGGGTCCTCTGTATACCGCTTGAGGCAAGCGGTGAGGAGGGGACCAATGATCGAGATCTATTCCGTTCAGCCTGCCGTTTTAGCGCGGATGAAGCCAGGGCCTGTGGGCTCATACTTGGGCTCGTTCGGCGTGTGGCTCGAGCAGTGCGGTTATTCGAAAAATAGCATCCTCGACAAGCTTCACGCTGCTGATGAGTTCGGCTGGTGGCTCCACAAGAAGGGCCTGTCCCTATGCGATGTCGGTGAAGACACTGTAGCCCGCTACGTCGCGGGATTTCCTAGGATTCCCTGTGCCGGCAAACCCCTCTGTGCCTATGATCCTGGGACACTTCACCTGATAGCAATTACTGTAGAGGGCGAGGAGGTGAAGGAAAGATGGGATGGAACTCGAAGCAAGGGGAGAAGGCGTTGCTGAGGGAGTCCCCGGAGCGAAGCTCAGGCTCGCGTAGCGAGACTGAGCGTAGCGTAGGGGACTCCCTCAGCAACGCGGCGGCGCCGGCTGGGCCATGGGTGGCCCTTACGAAGCCCGGCCCGGAGGTGTCGGCCCGTCCGAGCCGACGGCGATTCAACGGTGCGTACAAGCTCGAGATTCTCCAGCAGGCCGATGCATGCAAGGAGCCGGGCGAGGTGGGTGCCCTTCTTCGCCATGAAGGCTTGTACTCGTCGCACCTGAGCGCCTGGCGTCGACAGCGCGATCGGGGTGCTCTTCGGGAACTCGGCGCGCGAAAGCGAGGAAGACGACCGCAGCCGCCGAATCCGCTTGCGGCTCGGGTGGCGGAGCTCGAGCGTGAGAAGCGCAAGCTTGAGCGGCGGCTTCATCGTGCGGAGACCATCATCGAGATCCAAAAAAAAACCTCCGAACTGCTGGGGATCCCCCTGAAGAACCTCGACAACGAAGGCGACGACTGATGCAGGCGGCCGAGGAGCTTTCGAGAACGGTGGGCGTGCGTGAGGCCTGCGAGGCCCTGGACCTCGCCCGCTCCTCGTTCTACCGATTCCGAGACCCCAGCCCACAAGCTCCTCGGCCCGCTTCGCCACCCCCGCGGAGCTCACCCCGGGCACTGACCGCCGAGCAACGTCAGGCAGTGCTCGGCGAGCTCCACTCGCCTCGTTTCGTGGACCAAGCGCCTGCGGAAGTCTTCGCCACCCTGCTCGACGAGGGGCACTACCATTGCTCGCTTCGCTCCATGTACCGCATCCTCAGCGAGGAAGACGAGCTGCGTGAGCGGCGGAACCAGCTCCGCCACCCTCAGTACGCCAAGCCCGAGCTGCTCGCTACGGCGCCAAACCAGGTCTGGTCCTGGGACATCACCAAGTTGCTCGGTCCCGTCAAGTGGACCTACTTCTACCTTTACGTCAGCCTGGACATTTTCAGTCGCTACGTCGTGGGCTGGATGCTCGCCCCGCACGAGAGCGCCTCTCTGGCCGAGAAACTCCTCCGCGAGACCTGTCTCAACGAAGGCATTGTCCCCGGCCAACTCACCATCCACGCGGACCGCGGCACGTCGATGAAATCCCAGACGGTCGCCCAGCTGCTCGGCACCCTGGGAGTCACCAAGACTCATAGCCGTCCGCACACTTCGGACGACAATCCGTTCTCGGAAAGTCAGTTCAAGACCTTGAAGTACCGACCCGATTTCCCCGACCGCTTCGGCTCGTTCGAGCATGCCTTGGCTTGTGCCGCGAACTCTTCCACTGGTACAACCACGAGCATCACCACTCCGGCATTGCTCTCTTGACGCCGGCCACCGTCCACTTCGCTCAGGCCGAGCCCGTGCTCGAAGCCCGATATCAGACTCTTCTCGCCGCTTATCGGGCTCACCCCGAGCGTTTCGTTCACGGACAGCCGAAAAGGCCGCAGCTCCCCTCCGCGGTGTGGATCAACCCTCCGCAGACCGAAACGACGCGTCAGGATGCCCCAGGAGCCACGATCTCGACCCCGGCCGATGTCCAGGTACCCCCCAATTCGTTCATTTACGGTGATTCACTAAGCTGAAGTTCCTTCCCTAATAAATTGATAACCCGCGTGGAGTCAACACTTAGGCAAGCTTTTGGGCTGAAATATGTAGCCACTAAAATAATAAGATTGTGGTTGACAAAGGCATTGTTTAGTTTATATTACGTTACATGCCAAGCCGTTCCGGTGCGGTACACGTAGCCACCACAACGCGCCGCTACAAAAACAACATCTACCAGACCCACCTCCTCCGGCGCACCTACCGCGAAGGTAAACAGGTCAAGCACGAGACTCTCGGTAATCTCTCGCATTTGCCCGCCCCCGTGATCGAACTGATCCGCCGCTCGCTCCGGGGCGACGTGCTGGTGAACGCTAAAGATGCTTTTGAAGTCGTGCGCAGTCTGCCGCACGGTCATGTGGCCGCAGCGCTCGGCACGTTTCGAAGGCTCCAACTGCACGTTCTGCTCGGGACGAAGGCGAGCCGCGAGAGGGAGCTGGTGACGGCGATGGTCATCGCGCGAGTGCTCGACCCCACCTCGAAGTTGGCGACGGCCCGCGGTCTGGACGAGCAGACCGCCTGGAGCAGCTTGGGTGAAACGCTGGGGCTGAGTTCGGTGGATGAGGACGAACTCTATAAGGCGATGGACTGGCTGCTGGTACGGCAAGCGCGAGTGGAAAAGGTGCTGGCGGAAAAGCATCTCTCCGAAGGCAGCATCGTGCTCTGCGACGTGACATCGACGTATTTCGAAGGACGTCATTGTAAGCTGGCGAAGCTGGGTTATAGCCGCGACGGCAAGCCGGGCAAGCTTCAGATTGTGTTAGGGCTTTTGTGCAGCGAGGAAGGCTGTCCGGTGGCGGTGGAAGTCTTCGAAGGTAATACCGCCGACCCCAAAACGCTGGGTCATCAAATCGAGAAACTTCAGAAACGCTTTGCACTCAAGCGGGTCGTGCTCGTAGGAGATCGAGGGCTGATCACCAGCGCACGAATCCGAGAAGAGCTGAAACCTTCTGGGACCATAGATTGGATCACCGCTTTACGAGCGCCGGCGATTCGGCAGTTGGTCCGAGATGGCTCGTTGCAGCCGTCGCTTTTCGACGAGAAGGACCTGGCGGAGATCATAGACCCGGCGTATCCCGGCGAACGACTGGTGGTCTGTCGCAACCCGCTGTTGGCTGAAGAGCGCGCGCGGAAACGCCGGGAGTTGTTGGAAGCCACCGAAAGAGAGTTGAAGAAGGTGGCAGACGCCACTCGTCGAAGCAAGAATCCACTGCGAGGCATGGAGAATATCGGGGTGCGGCTAGGCCGGGTGCTGGGCCGGTATAAGATGGGCAAACACTTCCGTTTGAACATCATGGAGGATGGCTTCGAATACGAGCATAAGTCGGAGCAGATCAAACAGGAGGCCGCGCTTGATGGGTTCTATGTCATTCGGACCAACCTGACGGCCGAGCAACTGTCGAGCGAAGACGCGGTCCGCACGTACAAGCAACTGTCCTTGGTCGAGCGAGCGTTCCGTTGCCTAAAGGGGGTCGACCTAAAGGTGCGGCCCATCTACCATCGGCTCGCGGATCGCGTACGAGCTCACGTGCTGCTGTGCATGCTGGCCTATTACGTAGAGTGGCACATGCGAAGAGCGTTGGCGCCGATTCTGTTTGAAGATGACGACAAAGCGGCGGGAGAGCAAATGCGTTCGTCCGTAGTGGCTCCCGCTCAACGCTCCGCCAGAGCGGACCGTAAGGCGAGGACGAAGCAGACTGAGCAAGGGGAGCCGGTGCACAGTTTCCAGACCCTGCTGAAAGACTTGGCTACGATTATGAAGAACCGGATACGGCCCTTGACCACCGAGGCGGTTACCTTCGAAACGGTAACAACCCCTACTGCACTTCAGAAACGAGCTTTGGACCTACTTGAAATCAGACTGTAGCCAGTAAACAGCAGTCCGATCTGTCCGCTTCCCGATGCAGACCAACGGTTTACGCGACATCTTCCGGAGGAACTTCAGACTAAGTAGCCCGACCTCCGGTTTCGCCGACGCGCTCACCGCGGATCGACACTAAATGCGATGTCCTCGTGTCCCGAAATCATTGACACGTTCCGCTTCGCCTGGTTCGCTGTGCATTACCCCGACCCATTGACGTTGGGGCTTCACAACCCGCACGTACCGTTTCACCGACTCGTAGCTGTGGGCGTAACCGTAGTCCGCGACGAGATCCTGCCAGACTCGCTTGACGC
>CAZKNR010000374.1:0-10077 GCA_964553925.1 uncultured Acidobacteriota bacterium | reverse complement strand
TACTCTCTCGGACGGGCCGTCTCCCTCGACGCGCTACTCCTCACGGACACTCGTTACAACGCCGAGCGCTGGCTGCGCGAGAACGTGACGTCCGGCCAGGTCGTGGGCTACATGGGCCCGGAGTATTACCTTCCCCGGCTCCACGAGCTCCCCTCGAAGCGGCTCCGGCCGACGGTGACGGTTCTGGAGCGCGAACGACCGGACTTTCTCGTGGTCAATCCCGAGCACGCGTCGCGGTTCGAGCCGGGAACGCGCGAGCACGAGCTCTTCTCGCGGCTCACCAAGGGTCGGACCAACTACGGTCTCGTGTTCTCACTCGCTCCGCGAGAGGGCAACCCCTGGTGGTCGCTTCTCGACTTCGACGGCATCCTGGCCAACATGAGCAAAGTAAGCCCGCCGATCGAGATCTACGCCCTCGCCGACTGAAACCAGCTCCCCGCACTCGTAGCGTCCCCATAGCGTGTCCCGAAGGCTCCGATCGACGAGGCCCGCGTAGTCGGCGAAGAGATGCCGTTCGAGCACCGAGAGGGCTTCGTCGCGGGTGCGCGTCCTGGCCCTCCGCGCGTAGAGGGCGCAGCAATCCTTGTAGGGCTCGATCGAGGTCTCGTAGGTTCCGATCCTGCGGGCCAAATCCATGATTTGCTGTTTGTCCATTCCCACCAGGGGCCGCAGTACGAGGATCTCGACCGCCTTGGTGGTGGTGACGAGATTCTCGAGCGTCTGAGACGCCACCTGAGCGAGACTGTCCCCGGTCACGAGGGCGGCGGCTCCGATCCTGCGGGCCAGGGCCTCACCAACACGGAACAGGAAGCGGCGAAAGAGGACCGGCTCGAAACCCGTTTCCCCTCCTCCGAGCGCCAGATCGAAGTGGGTGTAGGGCACGACGAACAGGCGCGACTGAAGACTGAAACGGCTCAGCGTGCGGGCGATCCGGGCGACGACCGAGGTCTCGAAGTCCCTCTCACCCAAATGGGTGGCGCTCATGTGGAACCAGTCGACGGAAGCCCCTCGCCTCGCGAGCAGAAACGACGCGACGGGCGAGTCGATGCCCCCGGAGAGAAGACTCAAAACGTGCCCGCTCGTGCCCACCGGCAACCCTCCCAGGCCCTTCCGCCGCTCGGCGTAGAAGAACAGGGCGTCGCCGTAGATATCGACGTAGAACGTACGGTCCGGGGTGTCGAGGTCGACCTGGGACCACAAGGTGCGCGCGCGGACCGCGTCGCCGAGCCAGGTCTCCATCTCCGCCGACCTCAGCGGAAAACTCTTGTCGACGCGGTGCACCCGCAAAGCGAAACTCTTCCCGGGAGAGTAGCTCGCGCGCGCCATTTCCAGAAGAAGCTCTTCGATCCGATCCCGGTCGAGCACCCCTCCGGGAAAGACCTCATTTCGTTCGGCCCTTCGGGCGACGGAGAGCGAGTCGACCCCAGAAACCTCGGAGACGGCGGCGAGGGCGCGCTCAAGGTCGTCCGCCGGCGGAGCGGCGCCCGCTTCCACGCACAGCCTCGCCCGCGCGGTCGAGATCGGCCACGAGATGCCCCGCCGGTCGAGCTGCTGTCGCAGGTTCGCGCGAAGCCGAACCCAGAACTCTCCCTGGTTTCGCCCTTTGAGAGTGATCTCCGGAGATCGGATCACGATCTGGACGGGGAGCGCGCGCGATTCGGCCATATCGCCCAGCTTAGCAGCTTCTTCGTGAGACAATGTCGTGTCGCCGGAGGGGCCTGTTCGTGGTTGGGGGTCACGTTTCGTGGCGCGGCCGGGCTTCTTCGGCGACGCTCACGCCGCGAAAACCACCCGTCCGGAAACGAACGTGCGAACGACGGCGATGGCCGAGATCTCAGAGGCTTCGGCCTCGCATGGGTTTCGCTCGAGCACCGCGAAGTCGGCCCACTTTCCCGGGCTCAAGCTTCCGCGATTGGCCTCCTCCCCGCTCGCGATGGCCCCTCCCATGGTGTAGGCATAGAGCGCCTCTTCCGCGGTGATGGCCTCTTCGGGCGCGATGCTCTCTCCCTCCTCATCGCGCCTTGTCACCGCCGCCTGGATCCCAAGGAGCGGACGGTCATCGGCAACGACGGGAGCGTCCGAGCCGAGAGCGACGGTCAGGCCTCCTCTCAGCATCGAGCGGATGGGGTAGGTTCGCGCGAGGTACTCGTCTTTCAAGTAGCGGCGGAAGTTCACTCCGAGCGCATGCAGGAACACCGTCTGCGGGGCGGCGATGGCGCCGATGCGCCGGGCGCGCTCGATCTGCGTTCGATCGGGAAGACCGAAGTGCTCGAGCCGATTCCCGCGCCCCCCGCTCGCGTGAAGCCGCTCGTACGCGGAAAGGACGGTGTCGATCGCTCGGTCCCCGATGGCATGAGTGCAGACCCGAAACCCCGCCTGCTGCGCTTCGAGCCCGAGCGAAAAAATCTCCTCTTCGTCGAGGCGGGCGAGTCCTCGCACGGGCTCGTGCCGGTAGGTACCGTGCAATGCCGCGGTCGCGCCGGAAAGACCCCCATCGGCGAAAAGCTTCACGGAGTCGATCCGAAGGAAATCCGAGAGGTGCTTCGCCGGAACGGGAAGCGGGCGGGCGCTCTCCTCCGAAAGCCGCATGGCCATCACGTGAAACCGGTGGGGGAGCTTCCGCGCGCGATCGAGGGCGCGATACGCCTCGAGAAGCGCCGGGTTCGCCCCCGCTTCGCTCGCGCTGGTGATTCCCTTCGCAAGCTGCGCTTCGCCGGCGGCGACAACCATCTCCGCGTACTCGGAGACGGTGGGCTCGGGAATGACCGCCTTCAGGAGCCCCATGGCGTTCTCCTTCACCAGACCCGTCGGCTCTCCCGAGGAATCTCGCGCAACCTCCCCGCCCGCTGGATCGGCCGTATCGCGAGAGACCCCTGCGAGCGCGAGCGCTCGGCTGTTTCCGACGATCATGTGGCCGCAGGTCCTCGTGAGCGCGACCGGACGATCGGCCGCCGCGAGGTCCAAGTCCCCCCTCGTCGGCTGCCGCCCTTCCGCGAGGAACTGCTCGTTATACCCGCGGCCCAGGAGCCAGGCGCCTTCGGGAAGCTCGCGGTCGCGGCGCCGAATGGAGGACTTCAGCTCCTCGAGGCTCCTGGTGGCCCTTAGATCGAGAATGCTCGTCAGGAGCTGGCCGACTTTCCACACGTGTACGTGGGAGTCGTTGAAGCCGGGAACCAGCGTCCGGCCTTCGAGATCGATCCGCTCCGTATGTGGGCCCGCGAGGGCTTCGATGTCGCCGCGGGCACCGACAGCCTCGATGCGTCCCTCTGTTACCGCGAGAGCCTCCGCCCGCGGAAGAGCGGGATCCTGAGTCAGGAGCGTGCCGTTATAGAAGATGGAGTCGGGCACGAGCTCACGCCTTCTTGGGTTGCTATAGCCGCCTCGAGCACGTCGAGACCCTCTTCGTAGAGCGCGTCTTCGGCGGTCAGCGGCGGCATGAGTCGGATGCAGTTGCTGTAGAGGCCGGCGCGAATGAGGATGAGCCCCTGCGCCGCCGCGCGCTTGATGATGGCGAGCGTCTCCTCGGGCGCCGGCTCTTTCGTCTTGCGGTCGCGCACGAACTCGACGAGCTGCATGGGACCGAGGCCGCGCACGTCGCCCACGATCGGGAACCGATCGCGCCACTTCGCGAGCCGCCGCTGGAGGAGATTTCCGACTTCGACGGCGCGCGAGAGAAACTCGGGCTTGCGAATGGTCTCGAGGGCCTCGATGGCGGCGGCGCAGGCGAGGGGGCTTCCCCCGTAGGTCCCGCCAACTCCGCCCACGTGGGCCGAGTCCAGCACGTCGGCCCGGCCGGTCACGGCGCTGATGGGCATCCCGGCCCCCAGCGATTTCGCGGTGGCGATGAGGTCGGGCACGATCCCGTAGTGCTCGATGGCGAATAGCTTCCCCGTGCGTCCCATGCCGCACTGGATCTCGTCCGCGATGAGGAGCATCCCGTGCTTGTCGCAAAGCGCGCGCAAGCGCTCGAGAAACGGAGCGGGAACGGGAAGAAATCCGGCCTCTCCCTGCACCGGCTCGATCAGAACTGCCGCGACGGCCGAGGGATCGACCTGGGTGACGAAGTTGTGGTCGAGCTGCCGCAGACACTCCTCGAGGTATTGATCCTCGGTGAAAAGCGAGGGCCGGCGGTAGAGGTTCGGCGCGGGGAATCGGTAGATCTCCGGCGCGAACGGGCCGAAGCCCTTCTTGAAGAGGTTGTACTTGCTGGTGAGGCTCAGAGTGAGGAGAGTTCTTCCGTGGTAGGCGCCTTCGAACACCACGATCGCCTGCCGCTTGGTGAAAGCACGAGAGAGCTTCACCGCGTTCTCGATCGCTTCGGCGCCGCTGTTCGCGAGAACGGTCTTCTTGGGAAAGCTGCCCGGAGTTACCTCGTTCAGGAGCTCCGCGAGCCGCACGTAGGGCTCGTACGTGCCCACGAGCGCGCACATGTGGATGAGCTTCGACGCCTGTTCGCTCATCGCCCGAGTGACGTTCTCGGGACAGTGGCCGACGGCGAGCATCCCGATCCCGCCGGCGAAGTCGATGAAGGTGTTCCCATCGACGTCTTCGACCAGCGCTCCCTGGGCGCGCGCCACCACGACGTCCGTCGCCCGGCCGACTCCCGAGGAGACGGCGTGCGCGCGCCGGTCGAGCAGGCTCTTCCCTTTCGGCCCCGGAATCTCGGTCTTGATCTGGATGTAGGTCATATCGCTCTCATACTAGCAGGCTCGAAGGGAACGTCCTTCTCGGCGGCGAGCACGAGGAGGACGCCGTTGTTGTCGCAAACGGAATCGTTCAAGTAGCCGGGAAGTAGCCCCCGCGGCTCGAAGCCGACGCTCATCTGGGCGGAGATCGTGGGGTCGTTCCGCTCTCCGCGAAGGAGAGAATCGTAGTAGTCCTGAGCGGACATCTCGCCCTTGACAGCACCGTAGCCCCGGAGCATCCCCACGGTGACCTGCCCGTACAGACCGAGCGCACCGACCGTGAGGTGGCGCGCGGCGTAGAGGCCGCGGGCGATGCCGCGCCGCCGATAATCGGGATGGGTCCCGATGTCGGCGCCATAGAGCCAGTCGCCGTCGGGCTCGTGCGAGGTGAGCCAGCCTCCCTCGATGACGTCGGCGAAGGTATGCCCGGGGTGAGCGAAGTCGAAGTGCATTCGGATGGTGCTGGTCATGCCGACGACGTTCTCCCCATCGAGAGCCACGAACTGACCCTGGGGGAAGAGCTCGATGTGTTTGCCGTAATGGGCGCTCTTGAACCGCTGGTCGTCGTCGAGGGTGGGAAAACAGAGAATCTGCAGCTCCTCGAGAGCCGGAGCAAACTCCTTCCGGGTGGAGACGATCTTGATTCCGCTCGAAAGGAGTCTCTCCACGGCGTTACTCTTCCCCGGCGAGACGGTAGGCCTGGCGGGCGTACTCGCTCACCATGCGCTCGGTGTTGAAGAACGAGCCGTTGAGCGCCACCGCGTGGCGCATCACCGCCAGATAGGCGGTGCGGTCGCGATAGTAGAGAGGCAGAATCACGCTCTCGAGCTTCCGGTACAGGTTCTCGGCGTCCTTTTTTCCGTCCGGCACCGGAGGAAGCGCCGGCTGGTCGCCCACGGACCACCCCGTGACTCCCTCGATGTGGCCTTCGATCCACCAGCCGTCGAGAATGCTCAGGCTGGGAACACCGTTCACCGCGGCCTTCATCCCGCTCGTGCCCGAAGCCTCTAGTGGCGCCTCGGGTGTATTCAGCCACAGATCGACGCCCGAGGTGAGGCGCGCCGCCAGAGAAACACCGTAGTCCTCCAGGTAGACGAGCGCGATTTTCGGGGAGAGCTTCTCCCGGGCGGCGAAGATCTCCTGGATGATCTCTTTGCCTCGATCGTCGTTGGGGTGGGCCTTGCCGGCATAGATGATTTGGAGGGGCCCCTCCTTTTCCGCCATCCGGTTCAACCGCTCCACGTCGCGGAGCAGGAGACCGGCTCGCTTGTAAGCGGTCGAGCGCCGCGCGAAACCGATGGTGAAACGATCCGGGTCGAGATCGAGGCCCTTGTCGGTGAGGACGCGATCCAGGAGCGCGCGCTTCGCCTCGCGGTGAGCCTTCTCGATCTCCTCGAGAGGCACGTAGGCCACGTACCGCAAGCTCTGGTTGTCCTCCCGCCAGCCGGGCACGTGCCGGTCGAAGAGCCTCTGCCAGGAGGGGGCCGCCCAGGTCGCGGCGTGGACGCCGTTGGTGATCGCCCGGACGTCGAAGCCCTCGAACATGCCGCGGGTGACTTCGCCATGCCGCCGGGCGACACCGTTCACGAATCGGCTGTGCAGGAGCGCGAGCTCGGTCAGGTTGATCTCGTCGCCGGGGTAGAGCTTGTCGAGAATCTGGAACAGGTCGGAAGAGAGCACCTCCCTCACCAGGTCCTTGGGAAAACGATCGTGGCCGGCGGAGACCGGGGTATGGGTTGTAAAAACGCAGTGGTTCTTGACCTGATTGACGTCTTCGGCCGAGGGCTCGGCCCGCCCCGCGCGCCGGGCGAGCTGTCCCATGAGCTCGAGCGTGAGGAGGCTCGAGTGTCCCTCGTTCATGTGGTAGGTGTCGAGCCGTTCATACCCGAGCGCTCGCAGCATCCGAAGCCCGCCGACTCCGAGGACGCACTCCTGGGAGAGACGGTATCTTTTGTCCCCGCCGTAGAGGTGATCCGTCAATCCCCTCTCCCTGTCGCTATTCTCGGAGAGATCGCTGTCCAGAAAGTAGACCGGTATCGTCGCTCCGAGGACGCCTTCGAGCACTCGGCGCCAGCACCTGAGAATGACCGGCTTGCCTTCGACCACAACCTGTACGCGCGGCGTCATCTCCTCGAGGTGATCCTCGACCCTCCAGCCGTCCGCCTCTTCGGTTTGGAAACCGCGGGAATCGAGGCGCTGCCGAAAGTAGCCTTTTCGATGCAGAAGCGTTACCGCCGCCAGAGGGAGTCCCCAGTCCGCCGCCGCTCGAAGCGTGTCTCCGGCGAGGACGCCGAGCCCGCCCGAGTAAGTCGGCATCTCCTCCACCAGGCCGATTTCCATCGAAAAGTAAGCGATCGTGACGTCCGGCAAGCTTCTCCTTTGGCGCAGCGCACACAAACCATCCAGCGTAACACAAGAGAGGAAATACAAGGGGGATGGGGAGATGTGAGGAGATGGGGAGATGAATCTGGTCCTAATTGGTCCCGATTTATCTCCCTAATCTCCTCCTTATCCCCCTTTATCCCTTTGTATTGGATCTTAAAGTCGATGGAAAGGCAGTGGGAAGGGCGTTACAATATTCGTAACAGAGCTCGTTTCCGGCCCGGAGCGACGTCCCGAATTTCAAGTACCGAAAATCGACCCACCCGAGAGGAAGGATTGAATGGAGCTCTACCTCGTGCGGCACGCTGAAGCCGAGCCCAACGTTGCCGACAGCGGCGGGGGACCGGCTCTGACGGAGGGTGGCCTTGCCCACGCGAGGCGCTGCGCGGATTTCGCGGCGCGGCTCGGAGTGCGCGTGGCGGAAATCCGGCACTCGGACCGGCTTCGTGCGATCCAGACCGCTCAGGAATTCGAGCGCGCTCTCGGCTGTCCTCGGCGCCAGCTTCCCGGGCTCGGTCCCGACGACGACATCAATCCCCTGCGGCGCGAGGCCGCGGGTCTCCAGCAGAACGTGATGGTCGTGGGGCACCTGCCCTATCTCAATCGGATTGCGGGAGCGCTCCTCGCCCAGGACGAGAGCATGCCGGTGGTCGTGTTCCACCCCGTCTCCCTGATCCGACTGGACCGGAGAGACGACGCCCGCTGGAGCCTTCAGCTCGTGATGCCGACGGGCGTCATGCCCTAAGAGAATGACAGAATGACACCTACTCCGGAGCCCAGACTCGAAGGCTTCCGTCAGCGAGGCCGGCGACGACCAGGGGCTCCTCACCGGTGACGACGACGCTCGCGAAGACCTCGCCTTTCGCCCCCCAGAGCGTCGTCCGCTGCGCGCCCGTCGCCACGTCCCAAAGGATCACCGCGTGGTCCATCGCCACGCTCGCGATCTCCGTGCCCTGCGGAAAGTAGGTGAGCGCCGACACCGCTTTCCGATGCGCGGTCAGGACGCGAAGCTCCTCCTTGCGGTTGAGATCGAAGATTCGAATCATGCCGTCGCGGCTGCCGCTCGCGATCTGACTCCCGTCGGGAGAGACCACGACTGTTGCGAGCGGCACCTCGTTGCCGCGGAGCGTCGCAATCAGTCTCCCGCTCTTGACCTCGTGGACCCGCAGAATGCGGTTGGTCTGCCCGGTAATGATAAGGCTCCCGTCGCGGGAGTAGGCGAGACAGGTGACCCCCGAGGGCTCGCGGATGAGCTGCCTTTGAGGCTCGCCTTGACGGAGTTGCCCGAGCTCCCAGAGCTTCAGCGTCGAGTCGAGACCTCCGGAAGCGAGCGTCAGGCCGTCGGGCGAGAACGCGAGCCCGCCTACCGACGCGTCGTGCCGGGCCCTCGCCAGGACCTCCTGGCCGGTATCGAGACTCCACAGGTGGATGTTCCCGTCCACGTGGCCGGAGGCGAGAAAGGCGCCGTCGGGTGAGAACGCGAGGGAGGTCACGAGCGCCTCGTGGCCCGCGCGCTGATGGATCTCGGTACGGAAGCTCGCGAGCTTCTGGCGAGAGTCGACGTCCCAGAGCCTCACGGAGCCGTCGACCCCGCCGGCCGCGACCAGAGCCGGGTTTGGACCGACCGCCAGCACCTGGATTCCCGGCGGCTCCCCGAACGTCGCGACTTCCTTGAAAGCCCGCTCCGGCCGAACCCGCGGGTAGCGGTAGGTCTGAGGCTTCAACGATCCCGTGAGAACCCGCCCCGGCCGCGGCGGCTTGACGAGAAGCTCCTTCAGCTCGACCGCGGGAGCGAAGCCCGGGGAGACCGCGAGGACGTCGTCGACGATTCGGAGAGCCTCGCTGCGGTCGCCCGCGGTCAAGGCCATCCGGGCTTCGTCCACCCAGCGGGCAGCATCGAACTTGGCGCGGCCCGCTTCCCGCGCCTGGATCACGGTCGGCTCGGCCTGCATGGTACGGAGCGCGCGCTCGATCTCCTGGATGAGATCGACGATCGAGCGGTGGGAAGGCTCGAGCGCCCGCGCGCGCCGCGCCGCTTCGAGCGCCCGCTGCGGCTGTCCCTGAGAGAGAAGGCTTTTCGCGAGGTCCAGGTTGGTCGAGTATCCACGGGACCTCGCTTCCCCCGAAAGCTCGGTCGTGACCGACGGAGCTCCCATCACCTTCTCGAGCGTCCGGGACAGATGCGCGAGGTCGCGAAACCTTTGGTCGGGACTCTTCTGGAGGACGCGCTCCACCACCTGGGCCAGTTTGGGCGGGAGCCCCAGCTTCCGATCGTCGAGGGGCGGGGGAGGGGAGTGAACGATCTGGTAGACGAGACCGGGGATGGTGGTCGCGGTGAAGGGCCGCTCGCCGCTCAGAAGCTCGTAGAGGATCACGCCCACCGCCCACATGTCCGCGCGGTGATCGACGATCTCGCTCGAGATCTGCTCCGGCGCCATGTAGTTCGGCGTCCCCATGACGAGACCGGTCTTGGTCTTGATGGTGGAGCCTTGGCCGAGCGCGATGCCGAAGTCGAGAATCTTCGCCGTGCCGCTCGGGAGCACCTGGATGTTGCCGGGCTTCACGTCCCGGTGGATCACTCCCCGTTTGTGCGCGTAGTCGAGCCCCCGGCAGATCTGGGTGATGATGCCGACGCGATCCTCGAGCCGCTCGGGCTTCTTCTCCTCCATGAGCTGCGCGAGGCTGGCGCCTTCCAGGAGCTCCATCACGATGTAGGGTGAGCCTTCGCCCTCGAGCTCGCCGAAATCGAAAATGGTGACGATGTTCGGGTGCTGCAGGTTCGCCACCGACTTCGCCTCGCGCTGGAAGCGGCCGCGCATCTCCTCCTCGATGAGAAGCTCCTCCGACATCATTTTGACCGCGACCAGGCGATCGAGCCGCGGGTCACGGGCCTTGTAGACCGTCCCCATGGCGCCGCGGCCGAGCTCCGACAGGATCTCGTATTTTCCGATCCGGGACGGAGGAGGCATAATGCTCTGGTTTCAGACGGGTTTGGAGCGCACCGGTGACG
>CAZKNR010000373.1:0-9266 GCA_964553925.1 uncultured Acidobacteriota bacterium | reverse complement strand
CGGCTACTTTCTCAACAACCGGATGGCGTATTTTTTCCTCGACGAGGGGGACCCGAACGTGCTCGCACCGGGCAAGAGGACGCGCCACACCATCAATCCCGCGCTCGCGCTGAAGGACAAGAAGCCCTATCTCGTCTTCGGGACACCCGGCGCCGACACCCAGCCTCAGACTCAGCTCCAGTTCTTCCTCAACGTCGTCGAGTTCGGGATGAACGTGCAGCAGGCGCTCGAAGCCCCCGCGGTCATCAGCACCAGCTTCCGGGCGTCGTACTTTCCGCACGAGATCGAGGGAACGCTTCGAGCTCCTTCGGCCCTTCCGCGGCACGTCCTCGACGAGCTCGCGCTTCTGGGCCACAAGCTCGATATACGCGACGTGCGTGGAGTCGGCTCGGTAAAGGGAATCCTCATCTATCCGGGAAGCGGGGTCCTCATGGGCGGCGTGAGCCCGACCGGGGACAGCTACGTCATGGCCTGGTAAGTGCCTGCGCTAGAATACCCGGACACTCGGAGGTTTCGATGACCCGACTTCTGTTGTCCTGTTTCGTCCTGGCTTCCGTCTCGTTCGCTCAGGGGAATCCCGACTTCAGCGGGAAGTGGACCCTCGATGCGGAAAAGAGCGATGACGGCGAGGCCGTCATTCTGGGCGGTATCGGCAGCCCGGACCGCATGAGCCCGAAGGACCGGCGGACGGCGGAGAGGCTCGTCGGGCTGGTGCGCGCCCTCGGTTGGCTCGAGATCCGCCAGAGCCCGTCGGATTTTCGTCTTTACGACGAAGCGGACAACGTCCGCATCTATTACATCGACGGGAAGAAGCATACCCGGGAGACGCCCTGGGGCGAGAAGCTCGAAACGGTGACGAAGTGGGAGGTGAACGAGCTTCACACGCGAACGGATGGCAAAGACCTGGGTGAGATCGACGAGCTCTACGCGATGGAAGGAGCCCAGCTCCTCTACACCGTCAAGATCCGCCTCGAGGACTCCAAGCAGGAAGTCTTGATTCGCACGTACTACGGTCGAGCGAAGGAATGATTCGGCTGTCGACGGTTCTCCTCGTCCTCGGGCTCTCCGCGGGAGCGGTGGCGCAGGAGCCGCACCGTTTCCTTTCCACCCATGGAACGCTGACCCAGGCGGAACTCGGCCTGGTCGACGGCGGGGGCATCGTGGTGAAGGTGCTCCCGACGAGCGTCAAGAACGAGCTGGCGATTCTGGGGACGGCCCGGATTCGCGCCACCACCGAGTTCTTCCTCCGGATGTATCGGGACATCGAGCGCTTCGAGACCGGATGGGGAGTCACGAAGAAGCTGAGCGATCCGCCGAAGCTCGAGGACTTCGAAGCTCTCGAGATTCCCGAAGAGGATCGAGCGGCTCTTCGCGACTGCAAGATCGGAGACTGCGAGCTGAAGCTGGGCGAGCCGGCGCTCGAGTATGTTCGAAGTCAGATCGATTGGAGCGATCCGGGTGCGAGCCAGAAAGTGCTCGAGTTCATCCGTTCCCGCGCGCTCGAATACTCGGTGGGTTACCTCGAGGGAGGGAATGACAAGCTCGGAGTGTATCGAGACGGGAAAAAACCCACCGCCATCGCCGAGGAGTTCCGGGGGCTTCTCGAGGGCTCGCCCTACGTGATGTCCTATCGTCCCGAGCTCCACCGCTACCTCATGGACTATCCGAAGGCGACCCTTCCCGGCGCGAGCGATTTCCTGTACTGGTCGATGGTGGATTTCGGGGGCAAGCCGACGTTTCGCCTCAACCACGTGACCCTCTATCCCCTCGCCGAGGGGGTGAACGAGACCGTGGTCATCGCCTCGAAGCAGCTCTACTTCAGCCACTATTTTCACACCGGTCTCGAGCTCATGACGTTGGTGAAAGATCGCGAGCACCCGGACGAAGGGTTTTATTTCGTGGCCCTCAATCGCTATCGAACGGATTTACCGGGAGGGGTCTTCGGGAAGATGGCGCGAAAGGTCGCCGAGGACGGCGCTCGAGGCTCGACCGAGCGCTACCTCATAGCCACCCAGGGAGCCATCGAGAAATACTTCCGCGACGAACGCGGGAGGTAGGCCACGTACTCGACGCTTTTGGCGCTCCTTCTCGGCATCGCCTCCCAGGGCGTCTCCGCGGACTCCATCCTCATCGGCATGGAAGGTCCGGCGAGCTCCTTCGCGGTCGACGAAGAGAACCTGGGCATGAGACTCGTGCTTCGACAGGTGAACGACCGAGGCGGAGTCCATGGGCGAAAGCTTGTCGAGAGGAGCTATCCGCGCGGAAGCGACCCCGTGGGCGATCCGTTGAGTAACGCCAAGCGGCTCGTCGAAAAGGACGGTGCCTTCCTCCTCTTCAACTTTGGCGGACCGGCGTCCGTTCCCATCGGCGCCTATGCCATGGAGGCGCGCGTTCCTTACCTCTTTCCCCATACCGCCCTTCTCACCGTTGACGGAGCCCGCTACGTCTTTACTTCGTTTCCGCGCTTCGAGGGGGAGACCCGGGTGGTGCTGCGGCATTTGTCAGAGAAGCTCGGGGTGAAGCGGATCGGAGTGATTCACGACCCGAACGCCTACGGGTCCTACTTCCGCGACCGCACGCGCGACCTTGCGTCCGAGCTTTCCTATAGCTTCGTCGGAAGCCGGGAGATCGGAAGCCGCGATCCCGAGACCGCGGTGAAAGAAGTCTCGGAGCTCCGCGTGTTCGAGCCGGACGCGGTGATCCTCGCCCTCTATCCCGCGCAGGCGCGGAAGGTCATGGAGGCGAAGGCCGAGCTCGGCTGGAAGCAAGTCCGGATGGTGGCCACCGGCCCCCTCACCGACGAGCAGTACCTCGACGTGGGTGGCGGGGTTTCCGAGGGAACTCTCGGCTTCTGCCACTTTCCCGATCCCGAGTCGGCGAAGGGCCCAGGTCTCGACGAGTACCGCGTGCTGATGAAGAAGTACTTTCCTGACAAGCGCCTCAATCGCTACTCCCTTTACGGCTACGTCTTCGGAACGCTCATCGTCGAGGGTCTCGAGCGCGCCGGCGCCGAGCTCACCCGCGAAAGCTTCCTCGACGCCATGGAATCGATCCGTGACTGGGACTCGGGAGGGATCCTTCCGGAGGTGAGCTTCGGAAAGACCGATCACCACGCCCAGAGCGCGGGCTTCCTCTGCGAGCTCGTGAGCGGGAAGTTCGAGCCGCGCACCGATTGGATCGAGCCGTGAGGCGTTTCTAAACACCCGGAATGCGATTCCTGCTCCTCGCGGTTCTCGCTCTACTCCATTCGAGCGGGCTCTGGGCCCTCCAGGGCCGAGTCGTTCTCGCGGGTACGGAGGAACCGGTGGCGAACGCCGAGGTGACGATCCTCGGCCGGACGGGCACAGCACTCACCGACGCCGAAGGGAGGTTCACGCTCCAGCCCGACCCGAGGGTCCCCTTCGAGGTCCTGGTGATCCTTCCTGGCGAGCGCTACATGAAGCCGTACCTCGTCGAGTCGATTCCCGAGGAGGGGCCGCTCGTAGTTCGGGTGTCTCCTCTCGTAGAGGAGTCGCTGACGGTCACCGCCAGCGCCGCGCCCGACATCGATTCCGCTCCCGCGAGCGCGACGACGCTCCTCTCCCATACCGACATCGAGGTGCGCCAGCCGGTGAATCTGATTCAGGCGCTCGAGAACGTGCCCGGGGTCAACAAAGTTTCCGACGGCCAGGCGGCGGTGCCGGCGATCCGCGGCCTCGCGCGCGGAAGGACTCTCCTCCTGATCGACGGCGCCCGGGTGACCACGGAAAGGCGAGCCGGGCCGAGCGCAAGCTACCTCGATCCGTTCCTCCTCGAAGGGATTCAAGTGTCGCGCGGGCCGGGATCGGTGGCCTACGGCTCGGATGCTTTCGGCGGGATCATCCACGCGAGGACCCGGCGTCCCGTACCCGGATCTCCCTTTCGATTGCGCTTTCTCGGAGCTCTCGGCGCGGGCGAGCCTCAGGAGCGCGTGGGCGCGGAGGTGAGCAAAGGCTTCGCCGAGGGAGGAATCCTCTTTCAGGGGCACTATCGCGACTTCGACGATTACCGGAGCCCCGAGGGCGACGTCTTCAACTCGGGTGCGACCGACCAGGGCTTCCTCGCCCGCGCGGAGCAGGTGATGGGCGGCGGGCTTCTATCCTTTGGGTGGCAGAGCGATTTCGGCCGCGACATCGACCGGCCGCGCACCAACTCCGGCAGCACCCGGTTCTACTATCCCCTCGAGGACTCCCATCGATTCACCGCGTCCTACGACCTCGGCCCGAGCTTCAGGATGAACCGCATGTCCTTTTCGACGTTTCTGGGAAGCTACCGTCAGAGGACGGATCAGGACCGCTTTGCCGACGACGCCGGGCCAAGGCACATCGAGCGGGCCGACGTCGACGCCAACGACTTCCACGTCCGCGCGTCCGCGGAGAAGCTTCTGGGCGGAACGCGTCTCAATTTCGGTCTCGATGTGAACGGACGCTACGGCCTCGAGGCCGAGGACGTCGTCATCGACTTCGACCTGGCGGGAAACGAGATCTCGCGCGCCGTGAACCCGACGATAGAGAACGCTTCCCGCACCGACACCGGACTCTTTCTTACCGCGGAAGGTTCGGTGCTCCCGAGGCTCGACCTGGCTTTCGGCGGCCGCGTCGATCGGGTGACGACGTCGGCGACCGGAGGCTACTTCGGCGACCTCTCGACCTCGAACTCGGCGTTCTCGGGCTATGGCTCGGCGACCGTGGGATCGTTCCGAGGCTTCAGCTTCACCGCCCAGCTCGCGAAGGGATTCCGCGACCCGGTCATCTCCGACCGATACTTCCGCGGGGTCACCGGGCGCGGCTTCATCACCGGCAACCCGGACCTCGAGCCCGAAACCTCGACCCAGTTCGACTCGGCGGTGCGATACACGGGGCGCGACTTTCGGGGAGCCCTCTATTTCTACGAGTATCGCTTCCAGGATCTCATCGAGCGGTACGAGAACGGAGAGGACCTCTTCTTCTTCCGCAATCGCGGCCGCGCTCGCATCCGCGGGGTCGAGCTCGAGGTCCAGGCGAAACTCCCTCGAGACATCAACGTCGAGATCGCGCTCCAGAGGCAGAGCGGGGTCGCCCTCGACGAGGACGTTGCTCTCGACGACATCTCTCCCATGACGTTCTTCGTTCAGGTTCGGAAGGGCCTGGGGGCCCGGGCGTTCGTTCAGGCGCGGGCCGCGTTCTACAGAGAGGACCACGAGCCCGGTCCGACGGAGATCGAGACACCGGGGTACGGTCTTCTCGACGTCTCCGCCGGCTACCGGTTCGACGAACGGCTCGAGCTGCGCTTTCTAGGCAGAAACCTCTTCGACGTTTCCTATCCCGCGAGCTCGGACGCGAGGGCGGTCCTGGCTCCGGGGATCTCCGGGCTGGTCTCGCTCCTCGTCGGTCTCTGAGACAAAATGTCCCGATGGAGTCGCTTTCGGTCGCGGACGCGCGCCGTCTCGCGCTCGCCCGCGCCGGGCTCCTGAAGCCGGAGTGGACCGGGCTTCCCCGAGGACGAAATGCCTCCCGGCGGGAAGCCGCCTTCGACGTCATTCGCCGCTTCGGCTATTTGCAGCTCGATACCGTCTCCGTCGCCGGGGCGAGGAGCCATGGGATCGTCCTGCACTCGAGACTTCCCGGACTCGCTCCCGAAGTGCCGGAGAGCCTGCTCTGTCCCGGAGCGCCGCTCTTCGAGTACTGGGGCCATGAGGCGAGCTGGATGCCGATCGAGCTTTATCCGGCGTTCGCGTTTCGCAGGAAAGAGTTCCAGGCGCACCCCTGGTGGGGCGACCTCATCGCCGACAACCCGCGCGTCGCCGCCTCGATTCTCAACCGGATTCGAAACGACGGACCGCTCCGTTCCTCCGAGCTCGAAGGAAAATCGAGCTCCGGCTGGTGGAACTTGAGCGTCAGCAAGAAAGTCGTCTCCGCCCTCTGGTCGGCGGGCACTCTCGCCATCCGCGAGCGGCGAAACTTCCAGCGCACCTACGACCTCGCCGAGAGAGTGATCGAAGCGAAATGGCGCGCGAGGGAGCTGAGCCTCCCGGAGTCGTTGAAGGTGCTCCTGCTGAAGGCTCTCGAAGGCCACGGATGGGCGACCCCCGCGACCCTCACCGCCACCTGGCGTTTTAGGTTTCTCAAGAAAGAGATCCTGAAGGCGCTCGAGGAGCTCGAAGAGGAGAGCGCGATCCGGAAGTGCCTCCTCCATCCGTCCCCGAGGACCCGCGTCGCCGGCTGGATTCGCCCGGAGGACCTCGAGCTCGCGGCGCGCCTCCGCCGCCTGCGCCTCAACCCAAGGGACGCTGACGAAGGGGTTCTCCTGTCGCCCTTCGACCCGCTACTCTGGGACCGGGTCCGGGTAAAACTCCTCTTCGGTTTCCACCAGATCCTCGAGGTATTCACGCCCGCTCCCCGGCGGAAGTACGGTTATTACTGCATGCCGGTCCTCGCCGGCGAAACGCTCATCGCCCGGTGCGACGTGAAGGCGGAGAAGGCGAAAGGTGCTTTGCGGGCGCTTTCGGTCCACTACGAGAAGGGGGTGTCGGCCGCGGGCAAGAAAGCGATGCGGTGCGCGCTCGAGCGCTACGCGGCTTCGATCGGGCTCGTGCTTGCTAGAGCTCGCTGAGGGAACGAGAGCGCCGAGAGCGCGGCCTGGGAGACGAACGATCGGTCGATTTCTTCTGCGAGAAACTCGTACGCGCGGGCGGCGAGCGACTCCGGGGCGTAGCGCGAGATGGGGAGCCCGGCAGCGGACGCCTCGGCGAAGCGGACCGATTTCGGGATGGGCTTGAACGCGCGGACACCCCAAAGATGCGCCTGAGAGGCGACGTGCTCCATCACTCCTAGCGCGTGCCGGCTTCGGCTGTCGAACATCGTAGGCAAAAAACCTGCGACCTTCAGGCCCGGGTTCAGCCGGGACCGGATGTTGTCGATGGTGGACATGATGCCTGGAAGCTGATTCGCCGCCAGGAACTCGGTCTGAACCGGGACGATGACCTCGCGCGCGCAAGCGAGGGCGCTCGCGGTGAGGCATTGGATCGATGGGGCACAGTCCAGGAGAACGAAGTCGAAGCTCGGGAGATGAGGCGCGAGAGCTCGCTTCAGGGCGTCCTCCCGATTCTTGTGAAGAGCGAGCTGGTTCTCGGCTTCGGCGATTCCATATCCGCCGGCGATGGTGAGTCCGTGCGCTCTCACGAAAGCCTCGGAGAGGTTTCCGCTGCCGAAAAGAGCGATGCTGAGAAGCGCGTCGGCGAGCCCCGGCCGCGGCATCGGGACCCGCAGAGCGGAACAGAGGTCCTGCTGGGCGTCGAGGTCGACCAGCAGGACCCGCCATCCTCTCGCGGAGAGCGCTGCGCCGAGGTTGACCGCGGTCGTCGTCTTGGCGACGCCGCCCTTTCGGTTGGCGATGGCGACCACCCGGGCGCTTCTGGTATTCCGGAGCATTTCGTGTCCTTGTCTCTCGATAATGGTGGACCCCATTCGCCGAGGGTTCCGTGATTTCGGGTGTGTGAGAATCGTTACAACCAGGCGAGGTGCTTCCCCCACGCGCCCGTCCACCCGTGAGGTAGACTGACGCACTCGCCGGATCCGGAAGCCCGACAGCAAGTACGCCTACGGGATCTCGGAACAGACCGTGGGCTCGGAGCGCATCGTCGGCCACGGGGGAGGCTTCATGGGGATCAACGGCCAGCTCGACATCTACTGGAGCTCGGGCTACACGGTGGCGGTGCTTTCGAACTACGATCCCCCGGCCGCGGGCGCCTTGGCGAAGAAGATCCAGGGCCTGATCCTGCGGGAGTAATCGCAAGAAACGGAGGCTTGGGAATGACGGATTTCAAGAACAGGAAGCGGTATCGGGTGGGCGTCGGTTCGGCGCTCGCCCTTCTGGTCGCGGGGACCCTTGCCTCCGCGGATGAGGTCTATACCGCGACTCTGACCGCGGCCAAAGGGTTGGGGAAGAAAACGGCGGAGCTCACCGTGACCATCACGTCGCGCACGAGCGACGAGGACGCGGCGAAGCTGCAGAAGATCCTCACGGAGCAGGGCTCGGATGCTGCCTTCGAGGAGCTCCGCAAGTTCGACCGGGGCGTCGCCAAGATCATCGGCGGACCCTCGAGCCCCATTCGCCACGTGAGAGCCCATCCGGGCCAGAACGGCTCGCGGGTCATCATCATCACCGACGGCCCTCTCTACTTTCCCGAAGACGCGCCCTCGCCCTCGGCGATCTCCAAAAGCTCCGTCGGACTCATCGAGCTCGTGGTCGATACCACCGGAAAGGGCCGCGGTAACATGGTCGAGGCCTTGAAGGTAAACGTGACCGCGGACGGAGTGTTCCAGGTCGTGACCCCGGGAGCGACGAAGATCGACCTCGAGAACGTCCAGCAGAAGCGCTAACATCCTCTCCATTCCCGCAAGCTCGAAAGGAAGTACCGTCGCCGCGCGCGCCTATTCCCCGGACGCGACCGGATCTATCATGTGCGCCATGCATCGCAGAGCTTTGCTCAAGTCGGGCGCCCTGGCCGCGCTCAGCATCGGTTTCGAGGCTTGCTCCTCTCGAAAGGCGCCGGACGTCGCGCCCGGGAGGCCGCCCCTTCGACTCACGCCTCCAGACATATCCTGGGATCGGATCATTCGGACCACGATTGGCCTCCGGCCCCACCGTCCGTCGGGTTTCGTCCTGCGCGCCGAGAAGATCGACGGGAAGACCGTCATCCACAACTACGGCCACGGCGGAGCCGGCATGTCGCTCTCCTGGGGGACGGGACAGATGGCGGCGGATCTCGCTCTCGATCATTCGAGCCGGCGGGCGGCGGTTCTCGGTTGCGGCGCCGTCGGTCTCACCTGCGCCCGGCAGCTCCAGCGCCGCGGATTCGAGGTCGCGATCTACACCATGGCCGTCCCTCCCGACACGACGTCGAACATGTCGCTCGCGGGATTCACCCCGACGTCGGGACTTCTCGAGTTCCGCCTCCGCACCCCGGAGTGGGAGGAGCAGTTCCGCCACGCCGTCGTCCTCGCGTACCGGCAGCTCCAGCTCCTCGTGGGGCCTCGATACGGCATCACCTGGATCCGCAACTACACGCCCACGAACGACGCGCGCGGGGCCTCGGGCTCGGTGGCGATTCTGCCAAAGGAAGCGCAGACGGGGCAGGTGCTGCTCCAGCCCGGGGAGCACCCCTTTCCCTCGACGTACGCCATCGAAAGCTCGATGATGCGAATCGAGCCCTCGATCTATCTCGAAGCGCTTCTCGCCGACTTCCACCTCTTCGGCGGCCACATCGT
>CAZKNR010000372.1:0-1702 GCA_964553925.1 uncultured Acidobacteriota bacterium | reverse complement strand
AAGGCCCTCGACGAGGCGCGCGCTCTCGACCGGGAGCGCAAGACGAAGGGCCGTCGGTCGCCGCTCCACGGTATTCCCGTGGTCCTGAAGGACAACATCGACACCAGAGACCTTCCCACCACCGCCGGATCTTTCGTGCTCGCGGGCTCGCATCCGCCGGATGACGCCTTCATCGTGAAGAAGTTTCGAGAGGCGGGTGCGATCGTCCTCGCGAAGCTCAACATGAGCGAGTTTGCCTCCGGCGCCACGATGAGCTCTCTCGGCGGCTTCAGCTTGAACCCCCACGACGTCGATCGCACTCCCTCGGGATCGTCCGGCGGAACCGGCGTCGCCATCGCCGCGGGTTACGCGCCCGTCGGAATCGGGACCGATACCGGCGGCTCGATCCGCGGACCCTCGGCGGTGAACGGGATCGTCGGACTCAAGCCTACGCTCGGCCTGGTGAGCCGGGACGGGATCGTGCCGCTCGCGCTCTCGTTCGACACGGCCGGACCCATGGCGCGCCACGTCTACGACGTCGCCGTCACACTCGGGGTCCTGACGGGGGTCGATGCCGCCGACGAGGCCACGAAGAAGAGTGAAGGCAAGTTCGACACCGACTACACGAAGGCCCTCGACGCGAAGGCGCTCGCGGGCGCGCGCATCGGAATCGCGCGGGATTTCATGGGCCAGGACGGGGAAACGGACTGGATCGTCGAGACCTCGCTCAAGGCGATGCGCGCGGGCGGGGCCACCGTCGTGGACGTGAAGTTTCCGAAGTGGCTCCTCGACTCGCGGGAGGAGTTCTACCGCACCATTCGCTACCGCGAGTTCAGGGCCCAGATCGCCGATTACCTGGCGACCCTCGGGCCGGCCTATCCGAAGACGCTCGCGGAGCTCATGGAGCGCTCGACGAGCGTAACGTCGCCCCGCGCCGACGGAGTCGTTCCCAACCCCGTTCGCTGGTCGCTCATGGAGAAGGAGGAAAAGAGCGGGACACTCGAGGACTACGATTACCTCGCGGTGCGCGATCATCTCCTGCCTTTGATGCGGGCGATGATCGAAGGAGTGATGCGCGCGGAGAAGCTCGACGCCATCGTGTATCCCACGTCTCCCCGCCGTCCCGGGCGAGCGGATGAGGACCTCGACCTCAGTGCGCCGACGCAACTGTCCGCCACCAACATCGCGAACCTGACGGGTTTTCCGGACCTGATCGTGCCCGCCGGTTTCACCGGAAGGGGCCTTCCCGTCGGCCTGTCGTTTCTGGGCGTCGCCTTCAGCGAGCCGCGTCTGCTCGCTCTCGGATACGCCTTCGAACAAGCGACTCACGCCATTCGAACACCGGTCAACGCTCCGCCTCTCGCCGGCGAGACCATTCGTCCATGACGCGAACAGACGCGCTCTATCCAAGAAGTATCTGAAGCGATAACCCGTCAACGGACCTGCGGGGGTCGCCGGCCATAACGCGCGATGTCGTCGTGCTTGACCACATCTACGAAGTAGGTTGTGCCTTGCTCCACCCGGAACACGATCCGATCGCCGCTGCTGATGCGGGCCTCGAGGTAGTGCTTATCAGGCAGGATGGGCTTCACGTGGAGTCCGGCGGAGTCGAGCCCCCTGATGAGAATGACGAGGGCCAGGATCACCCGATCGCATGAAGCTTGACGATCCGCTGGCAAGGATGCGTAACTGGCCTTCCAGCTCTCGGACCAACCAGCGGAAA
>CAZKNR010000371.1:0-8748 GCA_964553925.1 uncultured Acidobacteriota bacterium | reverse complement strand
CGCCATCGAGGCCGGGCTCGAGTCCTCGATGTTCTACGAGGTGGTGCAGACCGGAAACCCCTCGTACGCGTATCTCAACAGCGCCAACAGCGCCGTGACCCAGGCCTCGGTCATGGCCCACGTCGTCGGGCACTGCGAGTTCTCCGAGCGCAACGTGCTTCGGGACTCGAACGAAAACCGCACCGAGTACGTGATGTATCAGGTGCGGAAGGTGGACCGGGCGCGCCAGCAGATGGGGGAGCGGGATTACCTCGAGTACTGGAACGCCGTGGAGTCCGCGACGACGCTCATGGCGCCGAACTCCCAGTACAACGTCGCCCACTCCGTCGAGTCCGAATCGACCATCGGGGCCGACTTCAAGATCCCGACGAAGGAGGTGGAGAAGATCGGTCCGAAAGTAATGGTTCCGGTGTTCGACACCCTGACGGTGCTCCTCAAGGGAGCGAGCGAGCCCTCGGCCTTTGAGGCGGAGCTCCGGAAGAGACGCCGGGTCGCGACCTTGAGCCGCAAAGGCTACGCCCTCAAGGCACCCTGCCAGGACGTCCTCGATTTCCTCCGCCGCCACGCTCCCGCGAGCGAGGCGGAGCGCTCGCTCCTCGACTACAAGTACGTGACCCGGGCGCCTCAGGACTTCGTCATGCGCACCCAGATCATGAACGAAGGCTGGGCGATGTACTGGGAAAAGAAGATCATGCTCGAGCTCTTCAAGGAGCGAGCGGTCAACGGCATCATCGACTACGCCCGGGTATTCTCGAACGTCTGCCGCCCTCGGCCGTACTTCCAGCGCAACCCCTACCACCTCGGCTACAACCTCTGGTGCCACATCGAGCAGCTCTATCGGGACGGAAGGGTGAGCCTCGACTACCACGAGGAGATCGATCTCGAGAAGAAGCACGCCTGGCGCCTGAAGGGCACGGGGGATCCCATCGAGGCGATGGGGCACCTGGTCGATACCGTCACCGACTACGAGTTTCTGCGGAGGTTCCTGACGCCGGAGCTCATCCACGAGCTGCAGTTGAACCGCATCGATCGGAGGACCGCCGAGAGGCTGGGCATCAAGGAGCAAGATCTGATCCACCGCGACGAGCACTACGTCTGGCTCCAGCCGGAGCCGATCAAAGAGGAGATGCTGCGGTTCTACACGCATTTCTACCGGCCTCGCATATACGTCATCGACACCGACTTCCAGGACGGGGGACTTCTCCTCTTCCATCGCGACGACGGCCGGGCGTTGAGGAAGGATTGGATCCGTCCGACGCTTCGCAACTTGAATTTGATCTGGAAGGCGCCGGTGGCGCTGGTGAGCAAGGACCAGCTCTTCGCCGTGACCGGCAACCAGTACAAGAGCGAGGAGGTCAAGCCGGTGGTGTTCGAGCAGGTGGTCGAGCGCATGCGGAGGGGAGAGAAGCCTTTTCGAGTCGCCTAGAGCTCAAAAGGCCACGAGTGAGGAGTGCGGAGCAGCAACGGGCCCGGAGGGCCCATCCTCCCCGCGCGGGGAGCGAGGCGAGCGAAGAGCGAGCCGAGCACTGAGGAAGGACACATCTTGAGCGAGAAGGGCAGAAAGATGGACCTGAGGAGCTTTCTCGGAGGAAGCCGTCCGAGGAGCTTGAGGTTTTCCGAGTTCATCGATGCTTTCATGGAGGATCCGCTCGCGTGCCTCCACACCAGCTCGACTCTGATCTCCGAGGCCATCAAGAGCTTCGGCTTCGAGATCGTGGTCCGAAGCGGCGAGCCGGCGGTGAGCTACAACGTCTTCAAGGACCCGTTCTCCGCAGGCACCAACGCGGTTTTCGGGCAGGAGTACTGCATCAAGCAGATCGTCGACGTCATCGAATCGGTGGGGAAGGAATCGAGCCCCCAGCGGGGGATCGTTCTCGTGGGCCCGCCGGCTTCGGGGAAGACCAACATCGTCGACCTGATCAGCCTGGCCCTCGAGGAGTACTCCAAGCACGCGGACATCAAGCTCTACTCCTTCTACTTCCGGTTCGAGAACAGCGGGCGAGTGGTCGAGTTCCGGCCGAAGTTCAGGCACAACCCCATCCTGCTGTTCCCGACGAGTTACCAGCGCGACGGCGCCACCACCCACCCCCGCCAGGACTTCTTCGAGTTCGTCAATCGCGATCGAGCTCCGGGAGAGCGCGTCGTCTTCCCCACGTTCTACCAGAACGCCACCATCGACAAGAGAAGCCTCGACATCATCGAGAAGGTGATCCAGAACCCGCGAAACGCGGGAAAGACCCTCTACGACATTCTCGAGGACTACATTCGGGTCGAGGAGGTGCAGTTCTCGAACGCCCAGGCGAAGGGAATCGCGAACATCGACGACATGCGGCAGCTCCAGGTGGACGTGAAGCCGGTGAACCTGGGACAAGACCACGTGGAAGTGGTGAACGAGCACCTGCCGGGGGCCTACCTCCATCAGTACGACGGCGCGATGGTGGCGGCGAACCGGGGACTTCTTCACATCCATGACGCGTTCGGGGGCGAGGAAGACCGGGGAGGAATCGAGGAATCGTACAAACCGCTCCTCATGCTTCTGGGAAGCGGGAAGGCCTCGATCGAATCGACGCAGACGCCGGTCGACACCACGGTCATCGCCACCACCAACATCGAGGAGATGACAAGGCTCGAGCAGCAGCTCACGTCCTCGAAGCTTCTGGATCGCATCGACGAGATCCCGGTCAACTATCTCCTCGACGCTCAATCGGAGATGGACATCCTCAGGCGGGACATGGCCAATATCCGGGAGAAGTACGACGTGGATCCGAACCTCCTGCGGATTGCGACGTACTTTTCGGTTTTGACCCGGCTTTTGCCGCCGAAGAAAGTTCCGCCGCTCGCGAGCTGGAGCGAGGCGAAGAAGAGCTTCTACTACTCGATCGCCCCCGAGCAGAAGATGGTCGTCTACTCGGCCCAGCCGGGCGACCCGATGGCGACGATCAAGAAACTGCCGGAGTGGCACCCGTTCCGGAGCGAGCTCATTCGCCTGGGGGTGGACATCCACCACCTGGAGCGCTACGAGCACCTCATCGCCCGGAGACCGGATCGGATCACCCTCGAGCAGGCGGGGGTGTTCACCGTCGAGCAGCTGAAGCTGGTCGACGACGACTTCATGCGGGCGCTGTGGAGCGAGCACTACCCGAACGAAGGAAAAAACGGCATCTCCGTGCGGCAGCTCCAGAACCTGATGCGGGACACGATGCAGAGCTCGAACGGTTTTCGGGTGCACGTGGGGACGTTTTTCAGCCGGATGAAAAAGACGCTGGCCGAGGGTCCGGCTCTGCATCGGTGGGTTCCGATGGAGGAGAAATACCGAAGGGACCGAAAGCCTTGCGCCCGGCGGACGATCGGCGAGACGGTGCTGGACGAGGGCGAGGGCGACTATGGGGATTTCGCGGGGCTGGTGAGAGTGGCGCAGGCGATCTATACCGAGATCATCCGGCGGGAGATCACCGTGGCCACGGTGAACCGGGACCCTCAGGAGATAGCACTCGACCTCAGAAAGTACGTGCAGCACGTTCTCTTGCTGCGGGCGCACGAGAACCGGGCGTTCGCGCACATCATGGTGCGGCGGTTCACGTATTTCGACCCGGTGACGGGGGTGAAGGTGGACGAGCCCGACACCAAGTACATGACCTCCATCGAGCGCATCCTTGCGCCGTCCCTCCTCCCCGAGGTCTTCCGGCGGGAGGTGGCCGAGCGCTTCCTCGGCATCAACGACTCGGGCGAGCTTGCGCTCGAGGAGGGGAAGTCGGTGGTGAGCTCCAGAAACGACAACTTCCTGAGCTCCTTCGGTCAGGAGTACCAGAAGCTCCTCTCGCACCGGCGCACCATCGGAGACGTGAACCCCGAGCAGCTAAGGGACGCCCTCTTCCAGAAACGGATGAAGCCCGAGAAGTACGACACCTACGACGAGAAAGTCCGCCGCTACGCCGACGAGATCCTGGTCAACATGCAGCGGCGGTTCGCCTACTCGAAGGAAAGCGCCCTCGACACCATCTTGTTCGCGCTGAGAAAGCGCATCATCGACTTCGACGAGATTATTAGCTGAAGGCGATCGACCATCGTCTCTGCGGCGAAGAGCCCTGAGGCGAGAAAAGTTACTGCTTAACTAACCTAACTAACTAGCCGTATCCGGGCTGGCGGCATCGGCGTGCCGCCTGCGGGTCTCCGGCCGATTGCCCGTTCCGAGCGCTCAGACCATCGACTCTTCGAAGGCGTGCGCCAGGTCGGCGGCCGTGCTGCGGGCCCAGGTCTCGTTCACCGCGAGCCTGAACCGGCCCGCGTCACCATCGGGGAGCAGCACACCGCGCTCCGCCAGTCGGCGAGCAAACCGATCGGGATCGCCAGTCTTGACCGTCACCTGCGCGAGGTTGGTGCCGCCTGGCACGCGCTCGACGGAGAACGACGGGTGGCGGCCGATGGCCGCGTAGAAATCCTCGGAAACGCGCACCGCCGTGCGCAGCCGGTCGAGGAATCCGTCCATGTAGTGGGTGGCAATGACCGCGGCCGGCCAACCGACGGCGAGGTTCCCGCCAAACATGCGGCGCACGTGGAACATGCCGTCGAGGAGCGATCGCGGACCGGCGAGGATCGCCCCGATGCCGCAATTGAAGTACTTCCAGAGCGACACGTACACCGTGTCGAAGAGTGCCGCGTACTGCGCGGGTGAGATCCCTGTATAGGCCGTTGCTATGAACAGACGCGCGCCGTCGAGGTGCAGGCCGATCCCGCGCTCGCGTGCGAACGCGGACAGGCGTTGCATCTCCTCCCATTCGAACAGCTGGCCCCTGAGCCGGCGCACCGGGCTCTCGATCGCGATGGCTCCGACTTCGGTTTTGACGCGACCACCGGCCGTCCGAGTGAGAACGGCCTCGACCTCGTCGCGGGTGAAGGTTGCTTTTCCTGGCGCGAGCGGCATCAGCGTCAGTCCCGAAAGCGTCTGCGACGCGTCGCCCGTGTCGTTGTAGATATGGCTCGTCTCGGGCACGATCACGCGGCGGTTCTGTCCCGCGAGCGCTCGGAGCGCGAGCTGGTTCGCGAGCGTGCCGGAGGGCATGAACACCGCTCGCTCCTTCCCCAACAGCTCCGCCCACCGTCGCTCGAAGCGCTCGATCTCGCCGCCGAGCAGGTAGTCGTCCTCTGCGATCTCAATCCGCTGCGCGATGTCTGCGAGGAGCGCGGCGTAAGCGCGTGGCGAAAGTCCGACGCCGTCGCCCCAGAGCAGCACCACGTGGTCGGGCGGCGCGGCAGCCGCACCACCAGAGATTCCCGGCAACGATGGCTTCATCCAGCCGGCCGCCGCGGTCGTGCCCAGGGCCTCGACGAACGTGCGTCTACTGATGGGGTCCATGGCACGAATCATCGCAGAGCGGACGGAGGCGCGCAATTTTCACCGGCGGAGCATCGGGCTGCTGCTCGCGGACGGACGGCCCTTCGGAAACGTGTTCGTCGCCCGCAAGGGGACGCGGGTCGTCTACCTCCTCGTCTCGGGTGTCTACTTCGACGACGCCGAGAACCTGTCGGGGTTTCTCGCCCCCTACCGCGGGCCTCGCCCGGGACGGGGGTACAGTACGCCCAGCCGGGCCCGTCGAGATCGAGTCGCTCGCCGCAGGGCTTCCCTCGACAGCGGACACTCTATTCGATAGCCTAGATTCATTCTTTTCGAGTAAGGAAGAAGAGCGTGAAGTGCCCGAAGTGTGGCTTGATGCAGAGCGAACACCCTCGTTGCAAACGCTGTGGAAGCTCGTTCGAGTCCCGGAGCTCGCCGGAGGCGCGCGTTCCGTTAGACAATCCGTACGCGCCGCCGGTCGCGTCCCCTCACGGCCTGGCCACTCCGGATGGGGCCGGGGAGATCTTCCGCGACGGAGAGATCCTCGTCGCCAAAGACGGAGCCCTCTTCCCCGACCGCTGCGTGCGATGCAACGAGGTTGCCGACGGGTTCCGGTTCTTCAAGACGTTCTACTGGCATCTGCCGGCTTGGTACGCGCTCGTGCTCCTGAGCCTCCTCATTTATTTGGTCGTCGCGCTGGTGGTCCGGAAGAAGGCAACCTTCCAGCTGGCGCTCTGCCCACGTCACCGAAGCCGGCGACAATGGGGTTTCGCGATCGGGTTCGGCCTTCCGATCGTGGCTTTCATGCTGATGATGGCCACCCAGGAGAACCTGGCCTTTTGGGCGTTCCTGCTTGCGCTTCTCGTGGGAGTGGTCGTTGGCATCATCGGAACCCGGGTTCTCACCTGCAAGAAGATCGACGACGGATACGCATACCTGAAGGGCGCTCATCCTCAGTTCCTGGCGAGCCTCCCTGCCCTTCGCTGACCTCGCGGACGGAATTTCGCAGGAGAGCGACCCGTACGAGCCTTAAGTGCAAGCTCGGTACCCGTCGCGCATCATAGCCTGGAAAGCTGACAACATTTCCTTGGTATCGGCATCCGGAAGCCACAATTCGGCCAACTTCTCTTGCTTAGATAGGGGTGTCTACCCCAACGACTCGGGTCGCGCCGGCCCGATAGCGTCAGCATCGACCGGGTCGTACAATGAAGAAAATCCGCTCCAGCAAAAAGCGAAACACCACGAAACCGCCAGAAGAGCACCTCTCTTCTGTCAGGGATGGAACCATGTCCTTTCCTCGACTTGCCGTCCTCGTCCACAGAGGGCTCATCGCCATCTCGCTTCTCCTGGTACCCGGCCCGAAGGCCAGGGCCCAGGAGACACCGCCTGTCGCCTCACTGAGCCAGGCTCGGGTCGAAGCTTCGGGACGGCGGGAAGTCATCCTGAACGTCCGGGAGTTCGGTCGCTATGCGGTCCTGGTGAAGAGCGCGAACGGGTCGGCGATCCAGCTCGTCGATCGGATGGCTGGCCCGGGGTCCCTTCACGGTCGCCCCGGCGAAGCGAACGGGCGCCTCGACGCCTTTCTCGACCGCGGTGAGTACAAGATCGTCGTCTGGTCGCACGAGCTCGGAACGGGAGAGGCGGTGCTCGAAGTCCACCCGTTCGTCGAGCGCAATACCGATCCCCTTCGTCTGGTTGCGGAGAAGCCACTGTCCTTCGAGCTCGACGATTTCGAGAGCCGGTCCTACTGGCTCGAGATCCGGGAAAGACGCCGGGTCGTTCTCGAGGCCGCCGGCCGCAATCTCACAGACTTGCGCTTGTGGAAGGACGGCACGTGGCTCGTGGACGCTACCCCGACGGTCGAGACCATTACGCCGAAGGTGGGACGGCCCTTGACGCTCTCCCGGCTCACCACCTGGCTCGAGCCCGGCCTCTACCGTCTTGCCGGTTACGGAGGGGAGTCCCTCCCGTGGGCTGAGCAAAGCGCGCAACACCCCTTTCATCTTCGTTACGGAATTCCACGCCTCGGTGTGGCGGGCCGGCGCGCTTATGAGGTGAGCCCCTTCGGGTTCGATCGCTACCTCATTTCGGCGCGCGCGAGCTTCTTTCGCATCGAGCTCGCGGAAGCCCGGAATGCTACCCTTCACGTCTCCTCGTTCGACGCCGAACAGCCGTTTCTCGAACAGGGGACACGAGGCGACGTCACCAAGGAGTCACTGCCTCCCGTAGCCGAGCTCCAGCTCGCCGTCGACCCGGGATCGACCCGGATCGTGACGGTTTCGTCGGAAGCGGGCCAAACGTACCTTCTCCAGCATTTCGAGCGGGGCTGGGTCTACGCCTTCGAAGGGTCGGGCGACTACTGGCTCTCGACCATCCACTCCGGTCATCCCGGCGATTCGATCGATGCCACCGGCATCGTCGTCGTCCATTCGAGGAATATTGCAAAAGCCCAACAAGCGATCGCGCTCAGCCGCACCACGGGCTGGGCCCAGCGGGCGAACTTGCTCGATCGAATGACCGTCTTTCTCGAAGTCACCGAGCTCGGGCGCTACGAGATCCTGTCGCGCGGGACCGAGGCGCGATTTCGGATCGAGCCGTTTCTCATCAACCCGCCCGCCGACTACCAACCGCCGCCGTTTCAGGGAACGGAATCGGTCTGGGAGCTCGATCCCGGCTTGCACGTGCTCACCGTCGAGCCCGTCGACAAGGGAATTCTGGACGTTGCCATCAAGCCCGTCGCGTTTCTCGACACGCTCCTCTCCTGGGTCGGGCTCGGGACACCCGAAGCCAAGCGGGCGGTGCGAGCGTCGGTGCGATTCCCGAGCCTCACCCTCTCGACCAAAGTCAGCTACTCGCTGGTGCTCAACCAGCAGCCCGGGGTCCAGGCGGGCGTCGTTCTGAGAAAGCTCCCTCTCGACCTTCGCGAGCCGCTTCCTCTGACCCAGCGCCCGGAAGAGACCGTCGACGTTTCTTTCGAGGCGCCCGAGGCAGGCTTCCTCACCGCGCGCACCGAGACCGGGGCCTTCCTCCCCGTCTCGCTCGATGGAAGCGACTGGACGAGGCAGGTGGAGGTGAAGACAGGTTCTCACCGCGCGGCGGTCAAAAACGACCAGAAGGACACGCTCGTCTATTCGCTTCACCTCGAGCCCGCCCGTGTTTCGGCATCGACTCCGCTTCCGCGATTCGATGAGCTCGCCGAGAACGCTCATGTGGCGTCGCTCCCGGTTCTCACCGAAACCGAGCCGCGGTTCTTCGATCTGGCGCCGAACGAGAACGCATCGTTTCTCGTTCGGGCCGACGCTCCGGCGCTCTACCAGCTCCAGACGACCGGGCTTCTCGCCACCGAAGGAAACCTGAGAACCCGAACGGTGGTCTCCTTCCGAAGGCAGGCAGCGAACGGAGTCGGGAGAAATTTC
>CAZKNR010000370.1:0-6968 GCA_964553925.1 uncultured Acidobacteriota bacterium | reverse complement strand
TCCGGTCGCGATGTTCTTCGCGTTGAACGCGTCCTCGGCCTCGACCTGGACTCCCCAGTTGTCGGACAACTCGAGAATCACGGACGGGCCGACGGCCGTATAGGTCACGCCGTCTCCCAGTCCCGACGGCGACGTCAGCTCGCCCTCGCCGGGCTCGCTTTGAAACGGCTGGACCCCGCGGAGGTTGATCATGAGAAGCACTCGAGAGGATGCCCAGAGCCCGAGCTGGCCTTCGTAGAGGAAGCCGTCCCTGAGCGCTTTGCCGCGAAGCTGATATCCGCCCTCCCCGTAGCCATAGGCGCGTCCACCCGGCGAGGATCGGCCGAATGAGAAGCGCATGTCTCCTTCCCAGGCTCCGCTGCCCGTCGGCAATATGCCGAGCCCCTTGGTCTCGTCGCCGGTGGGAGCTTGAACGATTCCGCGAGCCGCGAAGAGCCAGGGGCCCTTCTTCCCCAGCTGAACCTGCAATCCGGCGCGGAGGTCCTCGACTCCGGAGGCGCTCTCGAAATCGGCGATCGAAGAGTCACGGAACCCGAGCCGGTCGAGGACAACGGTTACCTCATCGCTCAAACCGTACGCTCCGTAGATCCCGATCTGGCTGAGGCGATACTCGGGGATCTCCTGGGTCACCCCGTCCGGAGTCGCGAGCTCGGTCGTGTCGAGGAACTCGTAGGCGAGGTTCCAGTAGATATGCCCCTTCCCCGTGGGCCAGGGACCCGCCCAAGCCTTCTCCGCGGCGATAAGGAGCGCGAGCGCGATGAAGCCCCGAGCCCGCCTCACCGCAGCGTCCCGAAACCGAACGCGAGCTGAACCGCGCGGCAGTAGATCACCACCTGGCTGTACGCGCTGCCGTCATTCGGCAGAGAGTAACTCTGCCTTCCCGAGAAAGCCTGCAGCGGGCCCAGTTCGAGGTTCGCCCCGCGGCAGTTGGCGTCGTTACAGAGGCGTACGTCGAGCGCGGGCGATTGGCTCGCGCGAAAGTCGGAGCTCAGCTCGAGAGAGTGAGTACCGCCGCTCGCCAGGATGCGCGCCGAGCCTTCGGTCGTGTATCCGTTGGCGCTCTGGAACGTGGCCTGACGGACGGCCTGAGACGCGGGAACGCTCGTGGTCGTGGTCGTGGTCGACGTAGACGAGGGAGGGGTCGTTGTCGTGGTGGAAGGAGAGGGAGGGTTGGTCGGCGCCGACGGCGGCCCATCGCCGCAGGCGGAAGCCAATAGCACGACTAGCGAGACTCCGTACGCCTTCACCGCAGGACGAATCATGTGGACACCTCTTCCCTTCGTAGAGATGACTTCTGCCCTGCCCAGGTTACACCGGCGGGCCGGGAGAAAAACCGCGGAGGTTCCGTGCCTCCGCGGTTCAGGTTCGAAGAGCGCGGTCAGCGGGCCGCCAGTCCATTCGCTCCCGCGGGCAAGCCCGCTGCGAGCGGGAGCGGAGTGAGCGATCCGTCGTCCGCGATGACTCCTTTGCTTCTGCGGTCGTGATATCGGCCGCTAGGAGTCCAGAACACCGCGGGGCGGCGAATGGTTCCAGGGAAGGGAAACAACGTCGCTGAGCGCGAGGTCAGAGCCGGACGGCCTTGGCGAAGGCAAGCTGGATGGCGGTCTCCGGATCCCCTTCCGCCGCCAGCACGCAGACCACCGCGCCCTCTTGCCAGAAGACGAGGGTCACGTCTCCGTCTCGATAGAGGTGAAACGTAATGCCATCGTTCGTGCGTCGGTCGATGGGCTCCGGCAGGTCGGCGACGCTCCCCTCGTACATCTGGCAAAGGAGCACGCGACCGTCCGCCCCACGATAGGCAATGAGTAAGCCGTCTCGGCCGCCCACCGGTCGAACCCCCCCGCCCTCGAGCGGAAACCCCATCATGCCCAGATCGAAGACCCTCGTGGGGAAAGGTAGGCCGCGCCCCAAGAAGTACCGCTCGAGCTCGATCGGATCGTTCGATGCGACTTCGAGCGAGAGCGCGTTCGAGGCATAGGCGCGGTAGACGTCGGCGACGGAATCGGGAACCGAGCTCGTCCGGAACCGCCCGCCCATCCAGACCGCCGCCACGAGCGCGGCCGCCGCCGCGAGCCAGGGGACCAATCGTCGAAGGCGCGCGCGCGACACCGAGGCTGCGCCCGGAAGCGCTCGGTCCTCCCCATCGAGGGCCTCGCGCAGGCGGGCTTCGAGGCCGGCAGGCGCCTCGGAATGTCTTATGGATGCAGCTCGCTCCTTCGTCCATTGCAGCGCCGCGAGCTCGCGGCGACACTTGAAGCCTCGAGCCGATGGAGGAGCCTCGACTCCGCATCGACGCCCGATGCGCGGAGTGCTTTCGCGAATCGCTCCTCGACGACTTCCAATTGCACTTCCTCGGGCCTCCGCTGCCGGCGGCGCCAGTCGTTGGTCAGGATCGAATACAAGATCGTAAACAACCACGCCCTGGCATTCGTTCCCGGCTGAAAACCAGGGAAGGTGCGGTAAGCCCGCAGCATCGTCTCCTGGACGGCGTCGCTGGCATCCTCGGGGCGGCGGGTGAGGCGCCGCGCGGTCCGGTAGAGCGCGGGGGCTACCGGTAGCGCCGCCTCCTCGAACTCCGAGCGCAGGTTTCGCGGCGGGGTCTCTCTGCTGAAAACGCTCACGACCCGCTCAGAGGCTCATCGCGCCACGAACCCCGGGAGGCCCATCTTCGGTGGCGAACCCATCCAATAGCACCTCTGACCTCACTGGTGCGACATTGTGGCAGAAACCGCGAGCGAGCGGAAGCGCGCGGCGAGAGAAAAAGAGACCTTGCCGGTTCAGGGCAGCACGAGCCTCAGAAGCTTATCGGCGATTGCGCCGAGGAGAGCGGCGGCCGGGAGGGTGACGACCCAAGCCATGCCGATGCCGCGCGCGGTCCGCCCATCGAGGGATCTCCGCTCGGCGCCGATGCCAAAGATCGCGCCCGACGACACGTGCGTCGTCGACATCGGCAGCCCGTACACGGCGCCGGCGGTGACGAGGCTCGCCGTGACCAGGTTCGCCGCCAGTCCTTCCCGAGGATCCATGGGCGTCACCTCCTCGGCGAGCACCCGGGTTACGCGCCGACCGGTGGCGAGACTCCCGAGGACCACTCCGAGGCTCACCATGGTGAAGAGGGGCGCCTTCGTGATGGACGACGAGTTGGGGGCGAGGAGCGCCGCCGCCAGCGCCAGCCCGACGATCTTGGGAGCGTCGTTCAGACCCCGTGCGAAGCTGACGGCGCCGCTCGAAAGCCAGTGGAGGTGGTCACCCGTGAACCGCAGAGCCATGGCCTTCGATTCTCGGCACAGGGCGGCGTCTCCCGACATTACCGACACGTCGGCAAGCGGTGCGGCCACGAGCGTGCCCGCTCCTCCTCCGACCCAGGCCACGCGGGGAGCTCGTCGTGCTTCCACACAGAGGCAGTCGGCGGCCTTCCCCTTGGCGCCGAAATCGCGCCCCAGAGATCGCGACAAGAGCCGCGCCAGGAAGTAAGCCACGAGCGGACTCGCGAGGAGCGGCACGAACACCTTCGTTCCAACGGCCGCCCATGCAATCCCCCAGGCCCCGTATGCCGTCAAGGTAGCGCCGATGACCGAGCCCACGAGCGCGTGGGTGGTGGACACGGGCAGACTCGCGCGCGTCGCAATGAGCACCCAGGCTGCGGCGCCGGCGAGCGCTCCCGCTGATGAAGGGAACGAAGGCGCGACCCCGGCGGCGTAAAGGCCGCTACCGAACGTCGTCAGCATCGAGCCGGCCGCGACCGATGCGACGACCGCGCCGAGCGCGGTCCACGCCGTGCCCCAGAGAATCGCGCGCCGGTAACTCGTGACGCCGCTACCCACGAGCGTCGCAATCCCCTTGGAGACATCGTTGGCGCCGTTCGCGTAAGCCAGGAGCGCGGGAACCAGGACGACGAGCGCCGCTTCGCTCATAGAAGCGCCCCGGAGCAACTCGACCCGGCGCCCGCGGTGCACCCGAAACAATGCTGTCGGGTAGCGATGCTCTCTCCGACCAGAACGTCGAAGGAAAGGATGTCCCAAATGCTGCGGACGCCGGCGGCCGCCCCGAGCGGCATGTCGAGCATCTGGTTGAAATCGCAGTCGTACAGCCTCCCGTCCCAACCAACGCTGACGAGCGATCGGCACATCAGACCCGGGACCGTCTTCGGGTTGAAATGGTTGACGAGGAGGCTCATGTACGCGCGGCGCTGGCCCGTCCGCTCGAGGAGGCGAGCGAAACGCTTGATGGGCATGTTGGTGATCGTGAGCAGCTGGTGGAACTCGATGCCAAACAAGCGTCCCAGCTCCTCGCGGTACTTCGTCTCGAGCCTCGCCTGCGGAGGAGGAAGCGAGGCCCCGAGCGGGTTGTAGACGAGGTCCAGCCGAAGGGACGAACTCGGTCGTCCATAGCCGAGCGCGTTCAGTCGCCTGAGGGCCTCGATGCTCCCGTGGAACACGCCGCGGCCTCGCTGACGGTCCACGTTCTCGGCGCTGTAGCAAGGCAGGCTCGCGATCACGTGCACGCCGTGGGCCGCGAGGAACTCGGGCAGATCGTCGTACCCGAGGTCGAGGAGCACGGTAAGATTACAGCGGTCGATGACCCGAAGGCCGCGGCGGCGCGCTTCCACCACCAGATACCTGAAGCTTCCGTTCATCTCCGGCGCTCCGCCCGTGAGATCGACGTCGCGGATGGAGGGATTGGGAATCGAGGAGCTCGACGAGCCGCTCCGCCACGCGAGCTTGCATGATCTCGGTGCGCTTGGGCCCGGCCTCGACGTGACAATGATGGCAGGCGAGGTTGCAGAGCCGGCCCACGTTGATCTGGAGCGTCGTCACCGGTCCCCGGGCGAGAGGCGCGAGACCGTGCCGCGCGAGCGCGCTCGTAAAGGTCGCCCGAGCCCGAAGCCGATCCTCGGTCGCCATCAGCAGCACCCTCCCGCCGGCGAACAGATTTCTCCAGCAGGCCGGTGGTGAGGTCGTAGTCGGCGCCCTTGGTCTCACGCGGGTGACGGACCAGGGCGCCCTTGGTGCAGGGGAACGGACGCGCCTCTTCCGGCGTCACCGGTACGCGCGGCTCGACGAGATCGAGATGAGAGCGGTAGGGCTCGCGGGCCAGAAGGCGGAAGGTCTTCTCGCAGACCGCGGTGCGCACACCCCGGCGAAGAACGTGTCCGTCGTCGTCGACGACTTCCCGGAAGGGTCCGCGATAGATCACCGCCTGCTTGTGATCGAAACAAGGGCCCTCCTTCCCCTTGTAGGCGACGACGGTCTCGCTGCGGAACTCGATGCCTTCGACGGTGCGCCAGGGCGCCTCGGCGCGGGCGGCGAGGGTAATGCCGTAGAAACCCGCGTCCTCGAAGGCCTGCAGGAACCGGTCGTCGCGGAAGGCGCCCGAAACGCAGCCGCTCCAGAGCTCGGGGTCTTGCCGCAGGGCCGCGGGCACGTCCTCGTCGGCGACGATGTCCGAGATGACCGCCCGGCCTCCGCGCCGGAGCACCCGGAAAATCTCCGCGAACAGACGGGACTTCTCGTCCGTCCTCACGAGGTTCAGGACGCAGTTCGACACCACGACATCGACCGAATCGCTCGCGACCAGCGGCTCTTCAGCGCGAAGTCAGGCGATCTCGGCTTCCAGCCGCTCCAGGTCGTCGCCCGATCTCACCGGATGCGCGCCGAGAAACGCGTCGAGACGCTCGAGATCGAGCCCGAGATCCTGGATTCGTCCTTTGCCGAAGCGCACGTTCTCGTACCCGATGGCCCTCCCGACTTCGGGCGCCGCGCGCCGGGCGAGCGCGAGCATCTCCTCGTTCATGTCGACGCCGATGACTTGGCCCGCCGGCCCCACCACCTGGCTCGCGAGGAAACAGGCCTTCCCCGAGCCCGAGCCGAGGTCGAGCACGGTCTCTCCCTCCCGCAAGTGCGGGCTTGGATCCCCGCAGCCATAGTCGCGCGCGATCACCTCTTCGGGGATCGCTTTCAGGAGCCGCGGGTCATAGGAGGTCGGACAACAGAGGTCGGCTTCCCGCGCCTTGGCGGCGCCGGAATAGCGCGCCCGCACCGCACGCTCTACGTCGAAACCTTCAGGAGTCAGCACGGTCACGGTCGCCTCCCGTTTAGAGACCCGCCACGGGTATGGTTTCGCTCTCACCGTTATCCGTTAAGGGAGCGGGTCCAGGAGAACCCCCTTGGTGACGCTCAAGATGGCAGTGCTCGCCCCGATTCCTAGAGCGAGGGTGAGCGCCGCAAGGATCGTAACCCGCGCGTTTTTGGACATCGTGCGAAAAGCAAACCGCACATCCATGGCCAGGGTATACATGTCGCGACCTCCGTACAGGCATCCGGATGGGAGCTGCCCCTCTGTGACGTTCGGCGACGGCCGTGCGAAACAGGTCCGAAAGGTACCGCCAGGAAAGTATTAACGCAACCCCCGGTTTACGCCCTCACCGGATCTCAGCGTGCCCAGATGATGGCCAAGATGTGTTTCGCTTCGCTCGCCACCATCGAGACCGGCGACCATGAAAGCAAGAAGCTCGACACCCTCGCGGCTCGTCTTTTCACGCATTGTCTCAAATACAATATAAATATACACTGTACATTGTCCATTAATTAGGTTATGCTGCATTTGTCTTAGAAAGCAGCTCAATCACAAACTGACCGAACAAAAGGGAAGAAACACAATGAAATCAACAGTTATAGCGCTTGTGACCATCCTGGCCGTTATGGCAACGCCCCTCGTCGCAGAGGACACCGTTAAGAAAGACATCGTCGACACTGCGATCGCTGCCGGCTCGTTCACGACCCTTGTCAAGGCGCTCCAGACCGCGGGTCTGGTCGAGACGCTGAAGGGCAAGGGCCCGTTCACGGTCTTCGCTCCCACGGACGAAGCTTTCGCAAAGCTCCCCGCGGGAACGCTCGATGGCCTTCTGAAGGACAAGGCGAAGCTCGCCTCGATTCTCACCTACCACGTGGTTCCGGGGAAGGTTATGT
>CAZKNR010000369.1:0-4332 GCA_964553925.1 uncultured Acidobacteriota bacterium | reverse complement strand
CTCCGCGAGGACCGTCGCCGGCTTCTCGCCGGGGAGATCGGGTTCTCCTCGATCCTGGAGCGTCATCGCCAGCACCTCGACGCCCGCGATCTCTCGCCCCTTTGCCGGATGACCACACCGCCGTTCTCGCCCGTGCGGTTCGACACCCAGTTTCTGCGGATTCTCGTTTCCGACGAAGCGCGGGTCGAGATCTGGGACGGTGAGCTCGTGTCCGGGGATTTCATGGCTCCTCAAGAGACGCTCGCCCGCTGGAAGCGAGGAGAAATCTCGATTGCGCCTCCCATGGTGATTCTGCTCGGCCAATGGGGAGCCGGTGACGATTTCGCTCGGATCCGCGCGACGGTCGACTCTTACGATCGGGGGAAGCTCCACCGCATCTACTTCTCTCCGGGAATCCTCCTCGCTCCCCTGAAAACGCTGACGCAGCCGCCCGCGACCCACACCAATACCCTCGTCATCGGCGAGGAGAGAATCTACGTCGTCGATCCCTCGCCCACCGATCCTCCGGAGCAGGAGCGTTTCTTCGATCTCCTCGGCGATCTCGTCTCCGAGGGACGAAAGCTCGAGGGCATCGTTCTGACTCACTACCACCCCGATCACGTGGGGGCGCTCCTGCCGATGCAGAAGTGGTTTCCGGTCCCGGCGCACGCCCACCGGGACCAGATGGCGCGGCTCCCGAAAGCGCGCTTCGGAAGAACGCTAGAGCACGGAGACGAGCTCGACCTCGGCCAAGCTCCCGATGGAAGCTCCGGCTGGAAGCTTCGCGTCTATCACGTTCCCGGGCATGCGCAGGGTCACCTTGCGTTCCAGGAGTCTCGCTACGGGGCCATCGCGGTCGGCGATCTGGTCTCGACGCTCTCGACGATCCTGGTGGATCCCTCGGACGGACACCTCGCCACCTACCTCGAATCGCTGCGCTCTCTCGAAGCCGTGACCCGGGGAACGCTTTATCCCGGTCATGGCCCGCCGTCGGGCGACGGACGCGCGGTCATCCAGAAGACCCTGGACCACCGGAGGGAGCGGGAGCAGCAGATCCTGGACGCGCTCACGCGAGCGCCGCAGCCAGTGGGAGAGCTTCTCCGGCGGATCTATGCCGACGTCGACCCGAACGTCTACCACCTCGCGGAGCGGTCCCTCCTCTCCGGCCTCGTCAAGCTGGAAGAGGAAGGCCGCGCGCGAAAGGGGGAGGCCGGCTACTCGCTCGCGCCCTGAGGGACGCGGTTTCCCGAGATCCAGACGGAGTCGATGCTCCGCATCTTCGCGATGTCTGCGAGCGGGTCTTCGTTGAGGACGATGAAGTCGGCCCACTTTCCGCTTTCGATCGTCCCTACCTCCGAGAGGCCAAGGCAGCGCGCGGCATCTCCCGTCGCGGAGCGAAGGATCTGTTGGGGAGTGAGCCCCGCCTCCGCCATCATCGAGAGCTCCATGTGCTCGAAGTATCCCTGAAACCGAGCCGCGGGGCCGGTGTCGGTTCCGAAGGCGATGGTGACGCCGGAGTCGGCAGCCTTCTTCAGGTTCACGTTCGCCTGCGCGAGCGCTTTCTTGTACGCCTGAGCCGGCGAGCTCTCCTTCATTTTTTGCATGCGTTCGGGCTCCTGGAGCGTCGCGAGCACGGCGGGGTCAGCGTCTTTGGTGAAGAACGGATCGGCGAAGAATTCGGGAACACCCTCGTAGACGAACGCCGAGACTTCCCGCGTCAGCGTCGGGCAGTAGCAGACGTTCCGATCCTTCATCAGTCCGATGGCCTCGTCGTCGAGCTCCTGGTCTCGCACGCTGTGGGCGACGAAGTCGGTTCCCGCCTTCAGCAGGCCTTTGGCATCCTCGAGGTAGAAGAGGTGCGAGGCGACCTTCAGCCCTTTTTCGTGCGCGCGTGCGATCACCGCTTCGTAAATTTCGGACTTCATCTTGTCCACGGTCCCGAGGTTGTCGTCCACGCGGATCTTGATGAAATCGGCGCCCATCGCTTCATTCGCGTCTACCTGCGCCCTGGCTTCCTCCACGGTGGCCCCGGTGACGACGCTCCCGGCGACGAAGAGCCGGGTCCGATCGAGGCTCGCGTCCTCCGCGTCGCGGAGTCCAATCGCCGCGGGGCCGTCGCCGCCGAGCGAGCTCACGGTCGTGACGCCGTACCGCGCGTAGAGGCGGAGCTGGCGCAGAAGGTTCGCTTCGTCGTAGTGGCCCCCTTCGAGCCCCGAGACGTCGCTCACGTGGGCGTGGGCGTTGACGAGGCCGGGGACGACGAACTTCCCCGCGAGATCGATGCGCTCGGCGCCGGGCGAGATCTCGACCGCGTCCGCGGGCCCGGCCGCCTCGATGCGTCCGTCCCGGACGACGATGACGGCGTTTTCGATCGGAGACGCGCCCGTCCCGTCGAAGAGCCGAACGCCGACGAAAGCCTTGCTTCCGTCGGGCTCGGGCGGCGGCGGCGGAGCGCAGGCGGCCGACAGGATCGTGATGACGGTGACCAGCAGGATTTTCTTCATGGCTCGAGGCCTCCTTACGTGGCTAACAGGCTAACGTGGCTGACGTAAGGTCGAGACTCTACCCTAAAGAGCGGCCGGTCGTCACCTCAGGCTGACCGCCGTGCTAGGATCTCCCTCGTGAAATCCTACGGCGGGCATTCCATGGCAGCACCCTTGAAGCGGGTCCTCGTTTGTTCCCCAGAAGCCGCGGGCTGGGGACGACCGGATCGTCCGTGGCGGGAGCTCGGTTATTTTCACGAGCCCAAAGACGAGCTTGCGGGAAACCAGCACGCGCGTCTCGTCGAGGTCCTCGAGTCCGCCGGAGCCGAGGTGTGTTTCCTCGACGCGGACGAGTCGCTAGGCCTCGACGCCGTCTACGCCCACGACGCTTCTTTTCCCACCGACGGCGGCATGATCCTGATGCATCCGGGGAAGGCCGCTCGCCGCGGCGAGCCGTCGCGCCAGGAGCTCTTCTTCGAGTCGCAGGGAGTCCCGATCCTCGGACGCATCGAGCCGCCGGGGCTCACCGAAGGGGGCGATATCGTCTGGCTCGACCCCGGCACGATCCTGATCGGTGAAGGGTACCGTACCAACGCCGAGGGAATCGAGCAGCTTCGAAAGCTCGTTTCCGCGATGGGGATCGAGGTGCGGAAGGTGCCGCTTCCTCATGGGCCCGGACCCGCTGCCTGTCTCCATCTCATGTCGCTCATGAGCGTCCTCGACGAGAGAGAGATCCTCGTCGATCTCCCATGGCTCGCGGTCGAGACGGTGCGCGACCTCGAGAAGCGCGGGCTCCATATCGTTCCCATCGAGATTTCGGAGCGGGAGAGCCTCGCCTGCAACGTGCTCGCTCTCGGAAACCGGAAGCTTCTCGCGCTCGAGGGGAACGAGAAGACGACGGCCCGGCTCGCCGCCGCAGGGTTCGAAGTGCTCACGTTCGAAGGCTCCGAGATCAGCGCGAACGGCTCCGGCGGGCCCACCTGTCTCACCCGTCCGTTCCTGCGAGGCTGACGGTGTCGAAACGGGTGAAGGTCCTGATCGCCGCCGCGATCGCGGCCGTCGTCGGCTACATCCTGTTCTCCCCGATGCAGCTCGGAAAGGTGAGCTGCGAGGTCTGCATGGAGTTCAAGGGACAGAAAGCCTGCCGTACGGCGCGGGCGCCGAGCGGCGACGAGGCGACGGTCACGGCGCGGGACAACGCCTGCGCCCGCATCGCCTTCGGTCGCGAGGACAGCATCCTCTGCGGCAACACCCCGCCTGCGAGCGTGCGGTGCACCGAGTAGCCCCAGTAAGCCCAGTAAGGAAGTTGCGCCTTCCGGTGCTCGCGGCCGCCCTGCTGGTCGCACAACCCGCTCCGGCCCGCGCCTGGGACCTCTTCGGACATCACGTGGTCGGGGCCGTCGCCTGGGAGGAGCTCTCTTCCTCGGCCCGGCTCGCCGCCTGCGAGCTTCTTCAGAAAGCGCCCGTCGACTCTGACCTCCCGGGATTGATGCCTCCGGGGCCGCGGCCTCTCGAGGCGAGGTGCCGGGAGCTCTTCGTCAAGGCGCAAGGCTGGGCGGACCTGGTGCGCGACGAGATCTGGTCGAAGCGCAAAGAGCGCTACGACCATCCCGAGTGGCACTACGTGAATCATTTCTGGACTCCCGGGCCCTCGGGCCCCCGAGCGCTTCCCGAGCGGGGGACCCTGGGAGAGCTTTCGCTCCGGCTTGCCGAATCGATCGCGAATGCGGCCAATCCCGGGCTTCCGGCGCAAGGGCGCGCCGTAGCGCTTGCCTGGGTGCTTCATCTCACCGGAGACGCGCATCAACCGCTTCACTCCAGCGGACGAGTGACCGCGCTCGAGCCGAAGGGCGATCGCGGAGGGAACGAT
>CAZKNR010000368.1:0-4307 GCA_964553925.1 uncultured Acidobacteriota bacterium | reverse complement strand
AACTCGCAGTGCCCGACGACGTGGGCCATGACCGAGGCCTGGGTCACGGCGCTGTTGGCGCTGTTGAGATACGCGTACGAGGGGTTTCCGGTCTGCACCACCTCGTAGAACATCGAGGACTCGAGCCCGGCCTCGATGGCGTGCTTCTTGTGCACCATCCTCTTGCCTTCCCAGATGTTGATCGGGCTCGTGGGATAGACGTCTTTTTCCAGGAGCGAGGCGAACTCCAGCCTCTCGAGGATGAAGAAACGGATCTCGGGAACCTTCCGGCCGAAGGTGCGCGCGTGGGCGAGCACCCGCTCCTCGAGAGCGGTGAGCTCCGGCTCGGTATGGATGCTAAGCACGGCGCTCCCCGAAGAGACTCTTGATCACCTCCACCGTCTCCGTGCGCTGCCGCAGCGTCCCCATTCGCACCACGTCGTCCTTCTCGAACTGCCGCTTGATCTCGCGGTTGAGGTAGCTGAATTGGCTGGGTTTGACCTCGACCACACCGACGCGGTTGAAGCTCGCCCGCATCTGGCTTCCGAGGATCTCCACGATCCTTTTGGCGTCGTCCTCGAACACTTCTCCGTCGCCGAAGTAAAACGCGTAGAAGTTGGTGGAGTTGGCGTCGTACTCGTTGAAAGCGATCTGGGAGACGAGCTCGAAAACGATCGACGCCCGGGTGCCGCCGGCGTTCGCCACCTTGTAGAAATCCGAGGGGGCGACCTCGTGCGCGTCCACGTCGTGCACGAAGAACCGGTGCTCGACGCTGCCGGCCCCGTAGTTGAAGTCGAGCCACTGATGGATAAAGTTCACCAGCCTCTTCTCCATCTCCAGCCGCTCGCCGTAGGTGGAGTAGGAGATATCGCCCATGTAGAACACCACGGCGCGGTGGCGGGGCTTTTCGACTCTCTGAGGGACCTTGAAACGCCGATCCCGCCTTCGAACCTGGACCTCGACCAACCCCTTCTCGGGCGCGTAGGTGCCGAGACCGACGCTCGACCGCAGCGCTCGTTTGAACGTACGCCGCTTGTCCAGGATGACCCCCACCTGGCCGAAGGTCTTGAAGGTGTAGGAGACCTCCTTGATGCGTCCTTCGCCCTCCTTCACCAGGTTCGGCAGGCGAAGCCTCTGGCCTATGAGCTCCATGAACGCCTGGAACGGGATCCGGAAGCGGAGCTTCCCCTTTTCGTTCCCCGGTCCCGGCCCGCCGGAGCCGCCGCCGCCGGAGTCGTCCCCGTAGACGAAGGTCGGGGGGACGATGTCGTCCACCTCGATGATGATGTCGCTTCCCCGGTCCCCGAGCCGATCGAGATCGCCCCGATTGATGACCTCGTCGAGAATCTCGTCGAGCTGATCCTGGATGAACTCGTTGAAGAGCCCTTCGGACTCGTCGGAGGAGACGATGACGTCGGACTTCTTCATGGGCGCCTCAATCCAGGATGCTGGTGGAGCTCGCGGTGATGGTGAGCGCCTGGAACGCGCACTTGCCGCAGTAGCCGAGGTTCTCCATCAGGTAGCGGACGGTCTCGTTCAACTGTTCCTGCTCCTTGGAGTGCACTCCGGCAGCGCTCGAGCCGCTCTTGATCCAGCCGAGGAGCTTGATGTTCTCGTTGGACTTGAACTCGTTCTCGAAGACGTAGCGGCGGATGGCGCTCTGGTACGAGGGCTCGTCCGCGAGGAGAACGGAGTGGCTCACGCTGGCGATGGCGTCCGAGAGCTCCTTGCGGAAGACGTCCTTCTCCGCGATGCCGAGGTACTGCTCGATCGCCTGCATGAACTTTTCGTCGGGCTGCACGTCGGCGTGAGTGACCTCGTGCTTCACCTTGGTGTTGTGCACGTAGGCCCGCACGTGGTCGGTGTACTTCTTCCAGGTGCTCTCGACCACCGATTCGTCGCGCAAGACCGATCCGTAGACGTCGGTCGCGATCTGACTCAGGATCCAATGCTTCGCCTGCGGGAGGATCTTCTCGACAAAGTGCCCGAGCTTCGCCTTGTTGGTGGCGAAGGACTCCTTGAGCGAGATCTCCATGCGAAGGTAGAGATCCATCGGCGCCACACAGGGGTTCTGGAGCGCGATCGACGTGATCATCGCCGGCTCGCCCCCTTCGTCCTTGAGGCGAGAGAGGTTGGCCGCGTACTCGTTGATCTGGAAGTGCTCGGTGTTCTCGAAGACGTTCTGGATGAAGCGGGGGTCGAGCCCGAACGTGCCTTCCGAGGGTTTCACGAACTCGAACTCCTCGAGGATGGTGCGGGCCATGTTGTTGTCGACGCCGCTGTCGGCGCGTCCGGAGTAGATCAGGGCCTTCTGGAGAAGGGTGAGGTTCGGGTTCTGCTTCGACTCGTAGAGCCGGGTCATGGTCGCGACCAGGCTCAGGAACTCGAGCGCGTGGGGCGCCACGTGGCCCAGGTGCTTCTTCTTCGGCGCCCACTTCCGCTGGCCGTTCGAATAGGTGAAGGCGTAGATCTTCTCCTCGTCCTTGAAGTGGACCGAGAGCGGCATCTCGATGAACGTCGTCCGGGACCGGAGGGCCTCGAAGGTCTCGTTGGCCATGAACATGTTGTACTCGTGGAAATTGGTATGGCCGATGATGACGCCGTTGAACGGAATGGGCGGCTGCCCTTCGGGCTTGAAGAAGCGGTCCTGGGTCGCGAACAAGAGCTCGTACAGGAACCGGTCGGAGAGCTTGAGGATCTCGTGGATCTCGACGAAGCCGTTTGCCCCGGCACAGAGCTCTCCCTTGTAGTCGTGGACCAGAGGGTGGGATTCGCTTCCGAACCGCGGAAGGAGGCTGTAGTCGAGGTTCCCCACGAGAGAGCCCGCCTCCTGGCTCTTCTCGTCGCGGGGGGTGTAGGAGCCGATCCCGGTCTTGGTGCGCGCGTCGTACACCATGCGCTTCACCTTGAGGAACGGGAGGAGCTCGGCGAAATCGAGCCCCTTGGCCTTCATGAACTCCCGCAGAACGAAGTCGGCGTAGGGCGAGACGAGACCGTCGATCTGCATCCGAAACTCGCCGTCGTAGTGAGGGTGGCGTCTGAGGAAATCCTGTACCCCCTCGTGCTCCACGAGCTCCGAGAGCTTCTCGACGAACGGGGCGCGGAGGGGGGCTGGAATCACCTGAAGGGGACGCTCGTAGATCGGGGCCTGGAGATAGTGAATGCCTTTTTCCTCGAAGAGCGCTTTTTCTTTCAATCGCTCGTCGACGGTGGGAAGAAGGAGAGTGTAGGTCTTCCCCTCGTCCGAGCGTGAGTAGTGGTTGAGCGCGGTCTTGATGCCGTCCATCGAGCGCGATTTGGCGGCACCGGGCGGGCCGAGGAGAATCCACAGGCGTTTCGAGGCCTCGAGGCCCCGGCTGGCGTTGTCGATCTTCTCGATCAGATTCTCCTTCGCCTTCTGCTGGCCGAAGACCACGAACATATCCACGAGTGCCGCGTCCTCGAAGAAGCCATAGCGATGCCTGAGGGGCTTGCCGGGAACGATCGTCCTCTCGACACCGCTCGAAAGCAGCATGTCGTGGAGAAGCTGGAACGTGTTCCGGGTAGTCCAGGGCTCCCGCTTCACCAGATCCAGGTACGCGGGGAAAGTGAGGATTTCCTCGTCCGTGCCGCGGAAAGACGATCTCGCCAGAATCTCGGTCAGGGCCCTTAGCATCGGTCTCCTCCGGGGGGCGAGGCGACGGGAGCGTGCGCGGATCTCGACCGCCTCGACGAGTCGTTCCGCCTACACTTCTCCGCGCCCATAAGAGCTATCGCTCCTTACGCGTTTCAGTTGGTTAGCTTTGCGCTACTACATTTATTCTAGCGCCTGAACCGAGCGGGAACAACACCAGGAAGGTTGGGAAGACAGGGAACTTCAACGCATTCCACACTCCTCGCTCGAGCCAAGTATCGCCGAGGGCTTCGTCGTGTCATGCAATCAAATGAAGCGTGGCTTTTGCTACGATGGTCCCTCATGCACCCCCTCGCGGGAAAGCCGGTTCCGCCGGAATTGCTTCCGAACGTCGCGAAGCTCGTCACCGCCTACTACGCGGAGACGCCGGACCCGGAGAACGCCGCCGAGAGAGTCGCCTTTGGCACCTCGGGGCACCGGGGCTCGGCCCTTCTCCGGAGCTTCAACGAAGCTCACGTGCTCGCGACCGCGCAAGCGATCTGCGACTATCGCGCGGCCCACGGTCCGGACGGGCCTCTGTTTCTCGCCGTCGACACCCATGCTCTCTCCGAGCCCGCGCGCGTGACGACGCTCGAGGTTCTCGCGGGAAACGGCGTCGAAACCCTGATCGATTCGGCCGACGGCTATACTCCGACGCCGGTCGTCGCCCACGCGA
>CAZKNR010000367.1:0-4468 GCA_964553925.1 uncultured Acidobacteriota bacterium | reverse complement strand
CGACGAGGATCGTGGCGGGATGCGGAATTCCCCGGTGCTCCGGGCGGCTGACTGTCGGATTCGTCAAGCCGTAGCGCTCGATGACCTCGGCTCCGTCGCTAAGAACCGGGAACGTCCATCCGTTCTTCTCGATCCAGCGTGACGTCTCCGCGGCATCGTACTTCGAGATGGCGAGAACGACGGCCCCTGCGCCCTCGATCTCCCCAAGAGCTCCTTGCAGCTCCCCGAGCTGCTTTATGCAGTAGGGTCACCAGTCTCCACTGCGGAAGAACTCGAGAACGACCGCGCTCTTGCCACGGAAGTCCGAAAGTTTGTAGCTCCGACCATTCGCATCAGAGAGCTCGAAGTCCGGCGCCTCATCTCCAACGTTCACGGATGCTCCCTGGAATGGGAATCCAACGGACGTGAGGGCCATCCACACGAAGAAGCAGAGAATCAGTTTCCACAGGTTCTTACTCATGTTAGTCGATTGGATGTTACCACGGAGCGCTCGGAGAGCTTCGCTCCGCCGCGTCAGCCCTGGTAGTGGACCTGAAGGTCATCGAACCATGAGGTGGCCGCCGTCTGGGTGTCGTCGGTATCCACCATGACGGCGACGCCCGCCACCCGGTCGGGGCTGACGTCGAAAGCCGCCCGAAAGTCCGCCAGCACGTCTCTCTGCTCGCGGACCCATCGGCCTTTCCGTTCGTCACCGCTCTCGAGCACGATGGTCGCGATACTGCCCGTGTAAGGGTTGGGAAAAACGCTTCCAACCGGCTCGCTTCGAGCCCACACGTAGCAGAGCCCCCTGGTTCTTCCGCTTTCGAGTCCGGGACCGAAGGCGATCAGCACTCGGGAGGCGTAGTCGTCGCCCTTCTTCCGGCGCTCGCTCTTGTTTCCCGTGAGGCTTCTTTCGACTCTCCATCGCCAGGAGAGCAGCAGCTCCCCCGGACGTTCGAGTTGGAGCATCCGCCACAGAGCGGAGGCCGAGCCCTCGCCGGTTGCCCTGAGCACGGACTTCGCCCCCTCGGGCACGACGTCGTATCGCGTGGATCCTCGTCCCCTCCGGCGATCCACCCAGCTCTCTCTCCATCCGGGGCGGAAGTTGTCGAACAGGTCGAGCGGGCGGGAAGGCGCGCGGAGTGGCCGGCGAGCGTCGAGGAGATCAAGAGGAGGCCAAGTGACCGTTGTTTTGAACGGACGCGCGGTGCGAATCGAGTGCGGATCAGGGACTCCCTCTTCGTTGGGTCTACACATTGCGCTTTGGGGAAGTTCCCGGAAAGGCACTTTTTCGCTCGAGGTAGCGCGTGGACGCCTTGATCGCTTGGCGGTGCGGACACGGAATTCGGAGTGGTTGCCGCGACTTCGCGCTCGCGGGACAGGCAGCGCGCGGTCAGCTCTTGAGGACCTTCAGCTCCAAAACGCTCCAGTCCACGCTGCGGTACGTCAGCTTCACCGGAAAGCCCGTCTCGAAGTGCGCGAGCGAAAGCTCCCCCTGTTCCGAAAGCTGCCTCAGCGACGTCCCCTTGTCCGCTTTCAGAGTCGTCCCCTCGCTTACTTTCGCGGTGACGACGTTACCCTTGCGGTCCCTGACCGAGACCAGTCCCTTCTCGAGGTCGAGCTGCACCAGCGTCCCGCGAACCGATTGGGTGACTCGGAAGCTTCCTCCGTCGGCAGGCCCGGTCGATCCGCTTCCCTGGGCCCACCCGATGGCGGGCGCGAGCACCATGAGCGAGGCCACTGCGAACGTTTTCGATTGCATCGCAATCCTCCTTCGTATCCCTCGAACGAATCGGAATCTCAAGAGGCCGCCGGTTGCCACCAACGAAGGGTTCTCGGACGATCCTAGAACGACCCTCTTTGTTACGTCAACACATCGCCGGTGAGGAAAGTTCCCCGGAAGAGCGTCTAAATTCCAGCAAATCGGTCGGCAACCGGCCTCCGCCACCTCGCGTACGTCGCGGCGAGCGCGAGAGCGCCGTATTCGAGAGCGAGCACCAGGCCCCGTTCTTGTCCATCGATCATCACCAGGAAGGCGAGGCATACGAGCCCGCTGAAGATCAGCCACACCCGGTCTCCCGCCAATATGGCGAGCGGCAGGACCCAGCTCACGTACCACGGCATCGCCGTTGGGCCGAGGACGATGAGAAGGCCCAGGGCCGTCGCCCCGAGCCTCGGAAAGCTCGAAGCGCGGCCGTCGTCGAGACGGGTGAGCCACAGGATCGCGCCGACGAGCGCGACCCCGGCCAGAGCGCGGGCCACGGCCGCAGGCACGAGCGAGGCGACGAGAGCGTAGGGCCCTGCGTTGAACTGCCACTCCCGCCCGAAGACGAGAAGGCCGGAGAGGGCGCCCCACCCGGCGTCGGCCGCGACGATCCCATACCCCAAGCCAACCACCGAGAGAGCAAGCGCGGTCCGCATCCATCCGAGCCGTTTCACCACGAACGGCAGAAGCACGATGGGAGCGATCTTAGCCAGAACGGCGAGCCCGTATCCAGCTGCTGCGGTCCACTTCCGATTCACCACCAGGAGAAAGGCGAGCGCGGCGAGGGCGAGCACGGGAAGTGAGTCCGCGTGACCGCTCCCCGAGAAGACTTTGATGAGCAGGGGATTCCAGAGATAGAGGAGAACCTCGGCTGAGGAGCGTCCTAGAACGGAGAGCGTCAGGGCGAGGAAGACGGCCGCTCCGAGATCGAGGAGGGTCACGAGCGCTTTCATCGCAAGGACGCTTCCCGGAGCGATGGCGTGGGACAGACGGAACAGGGCCTGTGACAAAGGGGGGTAGATCGTGGGGACGTCGGCGTGGTTGACGTTGTCGCGGACGTCGCTCCAGAGCTCGTCCTCGTCGGTGAGGAAATCGAGCGCGGGATCCGAGGGCGCGTAGCGATACGGACTCACGCCACTCGACCCGACGTGGCCATCCCAGACGTACCGCCAGATGTCCGAATCGTAGAGCAGAAAGCGCTCGTAGATGACGCGCTCTCCCCGGACGTCTTCCCCGAGGGAGGACAGCTTGGACCCGAGATCTTCCTGGCAAGGCAAACCTGCAGGCAACAGAGTCAGTCGGAACAGGACGCCGCCGGTCCAGATCCAGAAGAGCGTGGAACGAGACGCTACCGCTCCCGTGCACCACCACGCGACACCGTAGAGGAAGAAGAGCGCCGCCAGCACTGTCAAGAAGGAAACGACCGGCCGGAACCCGTTCGTGGCGTCGAAACTGAGGAGCCCAAAATAGAGGATCTCCATCGCGACGAGCGCCGCGATCAGTAGTCTCGGGCTGGGCTTGAAAGAGGACATCGGCCTTTACCCTGGGGGAAAGCATAGCCTAGGTCGCGCGGGCCGGTAGCAGTGAATTGCCCCACTCCAGCTCGAAAAAGGGCGGGGCGCGTCGTCGACTCAGTGTTCGTCGTGGCGAATGGATCCCGGGGCGGTAGCGAGCTAGCATGACGCAACACAGAGGACGGGAACGATGACTTCAGACCGATACGCCTTTGGTTTGGCGATGACGCTTTTCGGCGCGACGGGATGCCAGTCGCCGAGGCCTCCCGAGCCTGCCGCGACGGTGAAGACCGCAGAAGCGGGGGAAGACTTCGTTGCCCCCATCGAGCGCGCGCATTCCTTCGAGATCTGGAGGCAGAAGCAAGCGCTCCAGAGCGGAATCGTCGTCCGGTTCGGCGGCGATACGATCCTCGAGGGCCGCATGCTGACGACGCCGAGCATGTCGCGGACCCGGCTCGACCTTGCGAGCGGGGCCGTCGCGATCTGGGATGGGGAGGACGTGTGGGTCTCACCCGCCGGCGCCGATTTCCCCCGGGCCCGTTTCCACGCACTCACCTGGCCCTATTTCCTCTCCGCGCCGATCAAGCTGCGCGATCCGGGCGCCCGCATCGCTCCTTCGGACGAGAGGGAGCTTCGCGGTGAGCGCTTCGAGACCGCGAAGTTGTCGTTCGATGCCGGAATCGGAGATACCCCCGGCGACTGGTACGTCCTCTACCGGAGTCCCGAGAGCGGACGCCTCGCCGCCATGGCCTACATCGTGACCTTCGGAACGAGCCAGGAGGATGCCGAGAAGGAGCCCCACGCCATCACCTACGACGAGCACGTCGATGTCGAAGGAGTGCCGATCGCGACGCGATGGACTTTCTGGATGTGGAGCGAGGAGCAGGGCATACACGGTGAGCCCATCGGCGACGTGACCCTCCAGAACCCCGCGTTCGTCATCCCGGACGCGACCGCCTTCGCGCTACCCGAGGGCGCGCGGAAGGAGGAGCTTCCGAGCGGGCCCGGCGGCTAGATTCCAATTGCTTCGGTCAACTGTCGTTAAGACCGAGGCACGACTACTTCACTGGAATCGCCACTCCCACGTCCTGGCGTCGGTAGAGGCAGGTCCCGTCCACGTCCTCGCAGACGTAGTACAACGCGTACCCGGGAATCGTCATGGTTCCCGAGAACCCCGGCGGGGTCTGGATCTCGACCTCGACGCGCCGAG
>CAZKNR010000366.1:0-5077 GCA_964553925.1 uncultured Acidobacteriota bacterium | reverse complement strand
CGACGAGGATCGTGGCGGGATGCGGAATTCCCCGGTGCTCCGGGCGGCTGACTGTCGGATTCGTCAAGCCGTAGCGCTCGATGACCTCGGCTCCGTCGCTAAGAACCGGGAACGTCCATCCGTTCTTCTCGATCCAGCGTGCCGTCTCCGCGGCATCGTACTTCGAGATGGCAAGAACGACGGCCCCTGCGCCCTCAATCTCCCCAAGAGCTCCTTGCAGCTCCCCGAGCTGCTTTACGCAGTAGGGTCACCAGTCTCCACTGCGGAAGAACTCGAGAACGACCGCGCTCTTGCCACGGAAGTCCGAAAGTTTATGGATCCGACCGGTCGCATCGGAAAGCTCGAACTCCGGCGCCTCATCTCCAACGTTCACGGATGCTCCCTGGAATGAGGATCCAACGGACGTGAGGGCAATCCACACGAAGAAGCAGAGAATCAGTTTCCACAGGTGTTTGGTCATGTTCGTCGATTGGATGTTACTACAGCGCCTACAGAGCTTCATTCCGCCGCGTCAGTCCTGGTAGTGGACCTGAAGGTCATCGAACCATGAGGTGGTCGCCGTCTCGGTGTCGTCGGTATCGACCATGACGGCGACCCCCGCCACCCTGTCGGGGCTGACGCCGAAAGCCGCCCGAAAGTCCGCCAGCACGTCTCTCCGCTCGCGAACCCATCGGCCTTTCCGCTCGTCTCCGCTCTCGAGCACGATGGTCGCGATGCTGCCCGTGTAAGGGCTGGAAAAAACGCTTCCCACCGGCTCGCTTCGAGCCCAGACGTAGGAGAGCCCCCTGGTTTGCCGGCTTTCGAGTCCTGGGCCGAAGGCGATCAGCACTCGGGCGGCGTAGTCATCGCCCTTCTTCCGGCGCTCGTTCTCGTTTCCCGTGAGGCTTCTTTCGACCCTCCATCGCCAGGAGAGCAGCAGCTCGCTCGGACGTTCGAGTTGGAGCATCCGCCACAGAGCGGAGGCCGAGCCCTCGCTGGTTGCCCTGAGCACGGACTTCGCCCCCTCGGGCACGACGTCGTATCGCGTGGATCCGCGTCCCCTCCGGCGATCCACCCAGCTCTCTCTCCATCCGGGGCGGAAGTTGTCGAACAGGTCGAGCGGGCGGGCAGGCGCGGACTGGCCGGCGAGCGTCGAGGAGATCAAGAGGAGGCCAAGTGACCGTTGTTTTGAACGGACGCGCGGTGCGAATCGAGTGCGGATCAGGACTCCCTCTTCGTTGGGTCAACACATCGCGCTTTGGGGAAGTTCCCCGAAAGGCACTTTTTCGCTCGAGGCAGCGCGTGGACGCCTTGATCGCTTGGCAGTGCGGACACGGAATTCGGAGTGGTTGCCGCGACTTCGCGCTCGCGGGACAGGCAGCGCGCGGTCAGCTCTTGAGGACCTTCAGCTCCAAAACGCTCCAGTCCACGCTGCGGAAGGTCATCTTCACCGGAGAGCCCCTCTCGAAGTGCCCGAGCGAAAGCTCCCCTTGCTCCGAAAGCTCCCGCAGCGCTGTGCCCTTGTCCGCTTTCAGGCTCGTCCCCTCGCTCACTTTTGCGGTAACGACGTTGCCCTTGCGGTCCTTGACCGTGACCAGCCCCTTCTCGAGGTCGATCTGCACCAGCGTGCCTCGAACCGAATGAGTGACTCGGAAACTTCCGTCGGAAGGCCCGGTCGATCCGCTTCCCTGGGCCCACCCGATGGCGGGCGCGAGCACCACGAGCAAGGCCACTGCGATCGTTTTCGATTGCATCGCAATCCTCCTTCGTATCCCTCGAACGAATTGGAATCCCAAGAGGCCGCCGGTTGCCACCAACGAAGGGTTCTCGGACGATCCTAGAACGACCCTCTTTGTTACGTCAACACATCGCCGGTGAGGAAAGTTCCCCGGAAGGGCGTCTAAATTCCAACGAATCGGTCGGCAACCCGCCTCCGCCACCTCGGGTACGTCGCGGCGAGCGCGAGAGCGCCGTATTCGAGAGCGAGCACCGCGCCCCGCTCTTGGCCATCGATCATCACCAGGAAGGCGAGGCATACGAGCCCGCTGAAAACGAGCCACACCCGGTCTCCCGCCAGTATCGCGAGTGGGAGGACCCAGCTCACGTACCACGGCATCGCCGTTGGGCCGAGGACGATGAGAAGGCCGAGGGCCGTCGCCCCGAACCTCGGAAAGCTCGAAGCGCGGCCGTCGTCGAGGCGGGTGAGAAACAGGATCGCGCAGACGAGCACCACCCCGACCAGGGCGCGGGCCACGGCCACGGGCACGAGCGAGGCGACGAGAGCGTAGAGCCCTGCGTTGAACTGCCACTCCCGCCCGAAGACGAGAAGGCCGGAGAGGGCGTCCCACCCGGCGTCGGCCGCGACGATCCCATACCCCAAGCCAACCACCGAGAGAGCGAGCGCGGTCCGCGTCCAGCCGAGCCGTTTCCCCACGAACGGCAGGAGCACCAGGGGCGCAATCTTGGCAAGAATGGCGAGCCCGTAACCGACCGACGCGCTCCACTTCCGGTTCGCCGCGAGCAGAAATGCGAGCGCCGCGAGAGCGAGCACGAGAAGTGAGTCCGCGTGACCGCTCCCCGAGAAGACTTTGATGACCAGGGGATTCCAGAGGTAGAGGAGAACCTCGGCGGAGGAGCGTCCGAGAACCCGCAGCGTCAGGGCGAGGAAGACGGCCGCTCCGAGATCGAGGAGGGTCACGAGCGCTTTCATCGCGAGGACGCTTCCCGGGGCGATGGCGTGGGACAGACGAAACAAGGCCTGCGACAAAGGGGGATAGATCGTGGGGACGTCCGCGTGGTTGACGTTGTCGCGGACGTCACTCCAGAGCTCGTCCTCGTCGCTGAGGAAATCGAGCGCGGGATCGAAGGGCGGGTAGTGATACGGGCTCACGCCCCTCGATCCGACGTGGCCATCCCAGAGGTACCGCCAGATGTCGGAGTCATACAGCAGAAAGCGCTCGTAGGTGACGCGCTCTCCCCGGACGTCTTCCCCGAGGGAGGACAGCTTGGACCCGAGATCTTCCTGGAAAGGCAAACCCGCGGGCAACAGAGTCAGTCGGAACAGGACTCCGGCGGTCCAGATCCAGAAGAGCGTGGAACGAGATGCTACCGCTCCCGTGCACCACCACGCGACACCGTAGAGGAAGAAGAGCGCCGCCAGCACCGTCAAGAACGAAACGACCGGCCGGAAGCCGTTGGTGGCGTCGAAGCTGAGGAGCCCAAAATAAAGGATCTCTGTCGCGACGAGCGCCGCGATCAGTAACCTCGGGCGGGGCTTGAAAGCGGACATCGGCCTTTGCCTGACGGGAAAGCATAGCCCAGGTCGCGGGCCGGTGGCAGTTAAATGCCCCGCTTCAGGGGTGATGCAGGTCGAAGCCTCCTCGATGTCGCCGGCGTAGCGCAGGAGGTGGAAGCCCAGCTCCATGCCCGAGGCGATGCCGCCCGCGGTGATAACGCGCCCCGCGTCCACGACGCGGGCAAGACGGATGACCGCGCGGGGAGCGATATCGGCGAGACGGTTCATGGGCGCCTTGCCGAGCCCCAATGCCTCGATGCGATCCGGCTCCTTGCGGTTCGTGGCGGGAAGACCGTCGAGGAGGCCCCATTCGTCCATAGATTCAGGAGCCGGTGCAAACGCTCGCGAGAAGGCAGGAGTCGGGGACTCGTCTCATTGAAAGGAGGGGGCGACATCTAGGCGACGCGAAGCGATCTGACGCCTTTCGGGAAGATCCGGCAGGCGGTGTGCGAGCTCAACCGCGATGGCTCGCATCGCGATGGAAGTCCAGTTTGAATTCTCAATCTTCCCGGTGAAGCTCGCGTCGTTGGACGCCGGCCTGAATCGCCTGCCCCGCCCGCGCACGACCTTCGCTCTTTGGATCGCCCATCCGCTCGGAAAAAAAAGAGCGGGGCACGTCGCCGGCTCGGTCTTCATCGAGGTGAATGGATCCCGGAGCGGCCGCAGAGCTAGCATGACCGAGCACGGAGGACGGAACGATGACTTCAGACCGATACGCCTTTGCTTTGGCGTTGACTCTTCTCGGCGCGGCCGGATGCCAGTCCCAGAGCCCTCCCGAGCCCGCCGAGCCCGTGGAGACGACGGATGCGGGGGAAGACTTCGTTTCCCCCATCGAACGCGCGCATGCCTTCGAGATCTGGAGGCAGAAGCAGGCGCTCCAGAGCGACATCGTCGTCCGCTTCGGCGGCGATACGATCCTCGAGGGCCGCATGCTGACGACGCCGAGCATGTCGCGAACCCGGCTCGACCTCGCGAGCGGGGCGGTCGCGATCTGGGATGGGGAGGACGTGTGGGTCTCACCCGCCGGCGCCGATTTCCCCCGGGCCCGTTTTCACGCGCTTACCTGGCCCTATTTCCTCTCGGCGCCGATGAAGCTGCGCGATCCGGGCGCGCGCGTCGCTCCTTCGGATGCGAGGGAGCTTCGAGGTGAGCGCTTCGAGACCGCGAAGTTATCGTTCGATGCCGGTATCGGCGATACCCCCGGCGACTGGTACGTCCTCTACCGGAGCCCCGAGAGTGGCCGCCTCGCCGCGATGGCCTACATCGTGACCTTCGGAACGAGCCAGGAGGAAGCGGAGAAAGAGCCTCACGCCATCACCTACGACGAATTCGCCGACGTCGAAGGCGTGCCGATTCCGACTCGATGGACTTTCTGGATGTGGAGCGAGGAGCAGGGCATACACGGTGAGCCCATCGGCGACGTGACCCTGCAGAGCCCCGCGTTCGTTACGCCGCCGGAGGGCGCATTCACGCTCCCCGAGGACGTGCGGAAAGAGGAGCTTCCAGAGAGTTAGAAGCCGATTCGGTAGCTGAGCTGAAAAAGCCTCGGTGGCGCCGGTCGGTAGTCCCATCGATGCCCGGCCGTCGCGATCGCTCGAGACCCGCAGGATCTCGACGGCCAGGCTTTGATTGGGAAGACCGACGCACGAAACTACCTCACGCGAATCGCCACTCCCACGTCCTGGCGTCGGTAGAGGCAGGTCCCGTCCACGTCCTCGCAGACGTAGTACAACGCGTACCCGGGAATCGTCATGGTTCCCGAGAACCCCGGCGGGGTCTGGATCTCGACCTCGACGCGCCGAG
>CAZKNR010000365.1:0-1894 GCA_964553925.1 uncultured Acidobacteriota bacterium | reverse complement strand
GAAGGACCGCGACGAGTGGTACGAGCTCCTCGTCAAGGCCGACGTCTGCGTGGGCAAGGTCTACGACCCCGAGGAGATGGTCGCCGATCCGCAGGTGCAGGCCCGCGACATGGTCGTCGAGGTCAAGCACCCGACCCTCGGTACCATCAAGGAGTTCGGCATCCCCATCAAGCTGTCGGCGACGCCCGGCACGGTGCGCACCGCGGCGCCGCACGCCGGCGAGCACACCGAAGCCGTCCTGCGCGAGCTGGGGCTCTCCGCTGCCGACATCAAGACCCTTCGGGAGAAGAAGATCGTCGGCTAGAGCTGGCAATGACACGCAGTTACTGCCTGCGGGCTGTTGACGCCCTTCGGAGGACGCGTCAACCTTGCGCGGCGGCTCTATCGAGGTCTTGACCGCAGCCTAGCGCGCGTCCGTCTTTGCCACTGGCTATCACATACTCAGCTGTTGCGGCGTCTCGAAGTAGCGTCGATGCGTCCGTCGCACTGCCTCTTCGTTTGTCGCCTGGAGTAGAACCACTTCACGTACTATTCCCCTGCGCCCAAGATCCAGCTCGAGGTCGAGTCGGACCATCTCCGCATCCTCTCGGTCAGCATCGGAAAACTCTCGTCGCGAGACGATGCGGCCTGTCGGGCGATCATACTCAATGAGGAAAATCATGGCCCCTTCTTTATATCACCAATCCATGAAGCCGCTGTCGCTTTGAGGGAAGCGATGAGACCCTCCTTAAGACTAGGGAGCTGCTCTCGCACCACCGCCAGTTGTTGCCGTGTTTCCTCGGTCCCCTGTTCTTCCTCCATCGTCCTACTAGCCTCGGCGAACAGTCTCTCTGCCTCCTCGACAGATCGTAGAGCCGAAGAGCTTCTCAAAAGGAGTTCCTTCACATGGGCTGGTCCGCCGCCGTACTTTATGGCTGGGTCAACCAGATCAGACAATTTCTCAGAAAGCTCCGCCCAAGTGTGCTGCAACATGGTGCGCACTTGGATCTCTACCGTTCGATCGAGTACTTCGACGATGACGTGGACGGCGCGGTAACCATAGGTTGGGCTTTCGCGACGATCGACTAGGGTAACCTTCGCAAAGGCTCTGCCTAGCGTAGCAATCAGTCGCTCCTGCTCTTCAAGATCGGCCACGACTATTCGACACCCTGCGATGTCTTGCACTTGGGAAAGTCGGATTGTTTCGCGGGCCATTTTGGCTAAGAGGGAGGGTGTGCTCTTCGCGGGCCGTCCGGTCGGCTGCGCTCCTAGCTCGCGCAGTGTATCCACTACGCTCTCATAAGCGGGACCGAACGAGCGTCGATAGTCATCAAGCAGAGTGAGGTCGGCCTGATCCACGGTCCCGCTTCTCAAGCGGTTCCCAAGTCGATCTACCTGCGCGTTGCTCGGTACGTTCGTCACGCGAGCCTCACCGCGAGTAAAGCATCACTCGGCGGATCCCCAAGGTCCTACCCGTAGCAGAAGGGGAGTCTCGCGCGCGCTTCAACGCATGTTGCCGGTGTGGCCGAGGGAGTAGCGACCCGGCTGGGGCCACACGGTGAGACCGTGAGGCTCCTTGCCGACCGAGATTTTCCTCACCTCGCCCGACGTGGTGTCGATCGCGTAGACGACGTCGTCGTACCGGCCTGAGAGCCACAGGACCTTTCCGTCCGCGCTCACATTGCCCATGTCCGGGCTCCCTCCGCCGGGGATGGGCCACGTCGCCACGATCTTCCGTGTGGCGAAGTCGACCACGGACACGCTCCCCTTCCCGTGTGGCTTGCCGCGGATGTGGTTCGAGCCGCGGTTGGCGATGTAGAGCTTCGTGCCGTCGCGGCTCGGGTACAGCCCATGCGTGCCAATACCGGTTTGGATGAAGCCGACCTCCTTGAAGCTCTCGCCATCTACCACAAAG
>CAZKNR010000364.1:0-3463 GCA_964553925.1 uncultured Acidobacteriota bacterium | reverse complement strand
GTAGGAATAGAGCTTTGTCGCAAAAAGGAAGGCCCAGGATCGCTTATAGGAGGACTTCGCGGGTCGGCATGACCCGGGACACCCAGGGAAACTTAACGTTTGGAACCCCCCTCCCCCCGGGGGGAGGGGGGAAGGAAGACGAATCAAAGGCTGGATGATGAAACGGAAGTTTTAATTGTCGTCGACGGAAGAAATAGTTGACGCCGAACAGAACCCTTCGCGCGCGAGCGCGACCGGCGTGTCGGCGAGGTCCTTGGTGCCAAGTTCGAGCTGTACGAGGGTGAGACGCTACTTCCGCCCGGCAAGCTGCGATCGGGCGCGGGCAATCCCTATTCGGTGTTTAGCCAGTTTGCCCGTATGTTTCGCGAGACGGCAACGATCGGCAAGACACTGTCGCCGCCGCGCGCCTTGCCGCAAGTGCCAAATGACATCCGAGCCCGCGCGACCGACATTCCAACCTGCGAAGAACTCGGAATCCCGCGCAACGCGGCCATCTTGCCCGGCGGAGAGCACGCTGCGAAAGCGCGGCTGAAGCGTTTCTTGCGGGACTCAGCGGCTGCCTATTCGGAACACCGCGATCGAATGGACCTCGCCGGAACCAGTCGACTGTCGGCGGACCTCAAGTTTGGCACGATCTCCGTTCGTCGCGTGTGGACCGCGGTCGAAGAGGCGCTCGAGGGAACCAAGGCTGCGCGAGCCTTCTTGAACGAACTCCTCTGGCGTGAATTCACCCACAGCACCCTGTGGGATCGCCCGGAACTGCTGGAGAAGCCGTTTCGCCCCGCCTTCGTGGGCTTTCCTTGGCGATCTGACGAAGCCCTGTGGCAGGCCTGGGTGCTCGGCAAGACCGGATACCCCGTCGTTGACGCCTCGGCTCGCCAGCTGCTCGGCGAGGGCTTCGTTCACAACCGCGCCCGAATGATCTCCGCGAGCTTCTTGACCAAGCACTTGCTCATCGAATACCGGCGCGGCGAGGCGCATTACATGAAGTACCTCACCGATGGGGACTGGGCGCAGAACAACGCCGGATGGCAGTGGTCCGCTGGGTGCGGCTGCGACGCCCAGCCCTACTTCAGGATCTTCAACCCGGTCACGCAGGGCGAGAAGTTCGATCCAGAGGGCGACTATGTTCGCCGCTGGGTGCCGGAGTTGGGGCGGATGCCGGCGCGCTACATTCACAACCCGTGGGAAGCCCCCGATGCGGTGCTGGACACGGCTGGGGTTCGACTGGGAACGACGTATCCATGGCCAGTCGTCGAGCATCGCTTCGCAAGGGAGCGGTTTCTGGCGCTTGCGGCGCAGCACTTCAAGACCGGTGCCGGAGCCGCCGCGGTAACGCGGCACCGGGCGGGTACGACTTCATGAGCGAAGTTCACCGGCAAGGAGTCCGCAATCCTTATCGAGACGCATCGCGATGGTTCAGGGGAGGATCGCCGGAGACTCTCCCGAGTGCCGGTCTCCATTCGAAGCCCGAATGCCGTCGAGGACCCGCTTCACAAACTGCTTGTGGCGGCTGACGAGGAAGTCCGCCTTTAGAACATCGAGGATGCGTCCGTCGGAACCAATCCAGTAAGTCAGTCGGCGAACGCCAAGCCCGAAAGGGCCAACCGCTCCATACGCGCGGGCGACCTCCCGCTTGGGATCAGACAAGAGCGGATATGGGAGGTCAAACCGCGCTCGGAATCGTTGATGGCTTCTGACCGTTTGCGGGCTGACACCCAGCACACGAACTCCACTGCGAGCCAACTCGGCGTGCAGATCCCGGAACGCGCACGCTTGAAGCGTGCAGATCGGAGTGAAGTCGGCCGGGTAGAAGTAGAGAACCACCGGCCCTTGCTTCACGAGTTCGCTGAGGCGCAGTCGCTTTCCGTCCTCGTCGGACAGCTCGAAGTCCGGAGCGATGGACCCTGAAGCGATCATCGCGGCCCGCCTGAATAGCTGCTCTTGGCAGAGAAAGCGGGCTGCGATGGCTCTTCGGGATCCTTGGCCGGCCTCGGCAGGTCGGGCCCCGTCGTCGCCTGGCCTTCGTACGCTCGTCCTTTCCACACCTGAGGTCGGCCAATCCAGTGCAGGGCAAGCGCCCACCACTGCGCGCCAAGAAACAGTGCAACACCAAACGGGTGTAGGAGAGCGCCGAGGAGCGGCTGCGAGAAACGCCAGGACGCATGGAAGCGCGGCAGAAGAGCGCAAAGTGTCCCAACCGATGAAAGCCAGATCGCAATCGTGTTTCCGTCCGGGGTCGAACCGGCAGCAGCCGTGACGACGAGAAGAGCGGGGGGCAAAATCTGGCCGCCAAAGAGGAGCCCCGTCACGGGCAGAATGCGCTTGGGATGTGCAAAGCCCTCGACAGCGTTCTTGACGAGGCCGCGCCAAACCTCTCCCGCCCCCCGGTACATTCGACAGCGCGCGACCACCGTCGCATCGAAGAGATCCGTCACGAATCCGGCGCGACGGAACGCGGCTGGAAGCGCGACCCCGTCGTGGAGGGACTTGGGGATCGCCGAGTGGCCGCCTGAATGGTCATAAGCGTCGCGGCGCGCGATGAAGAGCTGGCCGCACCCTGCGGAATAGGCCGGGTGGCGCGTACGCCTCATGCGCGCGATGGGCAGAAGCCCGAGGAGGAAGAAGTGAATCAGTGGAATCAACAGCTGTTCAAGAAGCGTGACCGTTCTTTGAGCAGGCACGCCGCTGACGAGGTCGGAGTGCGATGTCTCCAGAAAGCGAACCGCACGGGCGAGCCCTTGCGGTTCGACCCGCACATCCGCGTCGAGGAAAACCAAGATTGAGTGTTTCGCAAGCCGCGAAAGCTCCCAGCAGGCATGTTGCTTGCCGCACCAACCCGCCGGCAGCGGCGGCGCGGAGACAATCGCGACCCGTGCGTCATGCAACGCGATCCCTTCGACAACCGATCGGGTCGCGTCGCGCGAATGGTCGTCGAGAACAATGACCTCGAGGTCGACCCCTTCGCTTCGGAGAACCGACCGGACCGCATCGCCGATCGAACTCTCCTCGTCTCGAGCGGGGATCAGGACCGAGACGCGGGGACACGGTTCTGAGGAAGCGGGCGGGACAGGCGGACACCGGTATATGAAGGCATTGACTGCGTAGAGTGCAAACGGGATCGCGGCGAACGCGAGCGCTATGGCTGAAAGCAGCTCAACGGTCATGGGCCCAAATCTCCATGCTCCAGGGATAGGGATTCTCGACCCACATTCTATCCAGGAAGGGGTTTGCATCAACGTCGTCTGCGTACCAGAGGTTCCTTCTGAACCCCGGAAGAAATGTCGGAGGAAGGTCATCCACTCCCGAGGCCCTCCGTGGGGCCTCGGGAGTGGATCGAGAAGCACGATCTCAAGTGGATTTGCTGGGAGAAGTGCACGGAATCCCCGGACCGGCCAGGCCGGCGTCCCCGTCACCCGGATTGTTCATCCTCGAAAGGCGGATCGAGATCAGGCTGCGGGTG
>CAZKNR010000363.1:0-25028 GCA_964553925.1 uncultured Acidobacteriota bacterium | reverse complement strand
GTGGAGCCGGTGGAGCCGGTGGAGCCGGTGGAGCCGGTGGAGCCGGTGGAGCCGGTGGAGCCGGTGGAGCCGGTGGAGCCGGTGGAGCCGGTGGAGCCGGTGGAGCCGGTGGAGGTCGTGCTCCACCTCCAGTTCCCGGACGACACGGAGGAAGCCAGGTTCGACTTCATTTTTTCCGGCCCGATCGAAACGAGCCTGGCCCTTCCCGAGTTTCGCATTCCAGAGAGCACCGAAGACGTGTATCGAGAGATCTTTCGCCGAAACGAACGCATCCAGGAGCTGCTCCGAAAAGGCGCCTGGCCGGACCTGTACATCCCCGCCCTCGAGGCGAAGGCCCTGGTGCTGGCTCTGAGCGAAAAGGAGGGAGAGAGAGTCGGAGGGGCCGCCAAGAAGCTGGTGCGCGCCGCCTGGCTTCTCGATACTCACGGCGATCGGGGCAATCGCATCGAGGTAGAGGCCGCCTACCGTCTTTTCGAAGAGGCAGTTTCAGAGATTTCAGCGGCCCATGAGAACTAGCGCGGCGTTTCTTGCCCTCGCGGTCTGGACCGCGGGCGCCGCGAACGCCCACGAGCCGGCGCTCTCGCGCTTCAACTTTCGAGAGCACGTCCGCCCGCTCTTCCTAGTTCATTGCGGTGGATGCCATCGCCCGGGAGGCTCTGCTCCGATGTCGCTTCTCGACTATCAGGAGGCGGTGCCGTGGGCGAACGCGATGAAGCTCGCGCTTCTCGAGGGCCGGATGCCACCTTTTCTTCCGGGCGACGACGGCGGACCGTTTCGCGACGCGAGAACCCTCACCGCCCACGAGCTCGACACGATGGTCGATTGGGCCGTCGGGGCGACTCCGGAGGGCGCGCCGCTCGAAGCCGAGGAGAGCTCCTCGTCGAAGGTGTTGCCGAAGGCCGATCTCGTACTTCGAGCGCAAACGGACGTCGTGCTGGAAAAAGACGATCGCGAGAAGACGGCCTGCCTCGTCCTCCCGACCGGCCTTCCGGCCTCGCGCATCGTCACCGGGCTCGAGGTCGTCCCCGGGCAGCCGTCGATTCTCCGCCGCGCCACGATCTACGTGGGTGATTCCTGCTCTGACGGGGAGCCGCTCGCGACCTGGCGTCCCGATCGAGCGCGGATCTCGTTTCCGCAGGGCCTCGGCCGGAGGCTTCTCGCCTCCTCGAGTCTTCTGCTGGAGCTCCACTACGTGAAGGGCTGGGGTGACGAGGGCAAGAAAATCCTCGACCGGAGCGCCCTCGGCCTCTGGTTCTCGAAGGACGCCGAAGCCATCCGGTCGGTCGCGATCGAGAAACCCCGCCTCGTCCTCGGCGAGGCGGTATGGCTGGTCGCTCTCTATGCGGCTGCCGCGGACGAGTCTCCTCTCCGGGTCGAAGCCGTGGCGCCCGATGGCAGCGCACGGCTCCTGTTGTCCATCGAACGGTTCGATCCCACTTGGAGCGAGAAATACTTTTTCCGTACCCCGGTTCTCCTCCCCGCGGGCTCGAGCCTCCGCGTCTCCCATTCCGGTGTTTGGGCGGATCTGGCTTCCCCCGCCGCAAGCGCCAACGAGTAATGGTCGAGCTCGAGATCGCGGCAGAACGCGCCGCCGAGGCCATCCTGGGCTTGATGGAGCAGTTCTACGCCGAGGAGCGATACCCCTTCGACCGCGAGAAGGCGCGCGCCGCGCTCGATCCGTTTCTCGCCGATGCGGCCCTCGGACGAGCGTGGCTCTTCCGCGACGGCGATGCCGCGGTGGGTTACTTCGTTCTCACGCTCGGATGGAGTCTCGAGTACGGCGGAAGGGACGCTTTCGTGGACGAGCTCTTCGTCTCACCCTCCCATCGCGGCAGGGGTCTCGGACGGCGAGCGCTTGAGGCGATCGATGAGGCCTGCCGCGAGCTTGGGGTTCGGGCCCTGCACCTCGAGGTCGAAAAAAACAACCTCCCGGCGGAGGAACTCTACCGCAACGGGGGTTTCGAAGATCGCGACCGCCGCCTGATGACGAAGAAGTTCGCCGTGGGATAGAGGAGCGGTCAGATACGCCCCAGGTCCATCTCCTTCACCGCATAGTCGCAGGCGCGGGCGGTCAGCATCATGTAGGTAATCGACGGATTCACGCAGGACGAAGACGTCATCGCCGCTCCATCGGTCACGAAGAGGTTCGGGACGTCGTGAGCCTGGTTGAACGCGTTCAAGACCGACGTCTTCGGATTGCGGCCCATGCGCGCCGTTCCCATCTCGTGAATCGTCAGCCCCGGAGGGTTGTCCTCCTCGATGAGCTCGACGTCGGTCGCGCCCGCCGCTTCGAGCATCTCCGCCGCCGTCACCGCCATGTCCTTCAGCAGGGCCCGCTCGTTCTCTCCCCACTTCATATGGATCCGGAGGGCGGGAATCCCCCAGCGATCGCGGACCTCAGGGTCGAGAGCGACGTAGTTCGACCGGCTCGGGAGGCACTCGCCGAAGCCGTAGAACGACAACCGCCACGGACCCCAGCTCCGAAGCCCGCGCTTGAAGTCGGCGCCGAAACCGGGCGCGTCGAGACCCTGCTCCCAGCGCTCGCGGAATCCTCCGCCCTGGAACCCGTAGCCCCTCAGGAAACCGGCTTCTCTCGATTTCACGTTACGGAACCGCGGGACGTAGAGGCCGTTGTTCCGGCGGCCGTAGGGAATTCGATCTTCGTTTCCCGGGATCTTTCCCTCGGCGCCGCCTCCCATGACGTGATCCATGAGGTTTCGTCCGAGCTCTCCGCTCGAGTTCGCAAGCCCCTCGGGGAACCGGGAGCTTTTCGAGTTCAGGAGAATTCGGGTGGACTCCAGGGCCGAGGCGCAGAGGAACACCACGCGGCCGTAGATCTCGAACGATTCATGGGTCTGGGCATCGAGGATGCGGACGCCCTCGACGCGGTTCGCGGCCGCGTCGTAGAGGACGCTTTCGACGACGCTATTGGGCCGGAGCGTGAACCGGCCCGTCGCCTGGGCTTCGGGGAGCGTCGCGTTCAGACTGCTGAAGTAGGAACGGGTCGCGCATCCACGCTCGCACGGTCCGCAGTAATGGCAGGGAGCGCGGCCCCGATGCTCCTTGGTCAACATGGCGCACCGGCCGATGGTCAGAACCCTCTCGCCACCGAAGTTCCTGGTGAGCGCCTCGCGCACCACGCGCTCGGCGCAGTTGAGCTCCATTGGCGGCAGGAACTTCCCGTCGGGAAGCTGCGGCAAGCCCTCCGCCTGTCCACTGATCCCGGCGAACTCCTCGACGTAGTCGTACCAGGGCGCGACGTCGGCGTAGCGAAGGGGCCAGTCGGCGCCCAATCCCTCTTTCAGGTTTGCCTCGAAGTCGAGGTCGCTCCAGCGATACGTCTGGCGGGCCCAAAGGATGGAGCGTCCGCCGACCTGGCGTCCCCGGATCCACGCGAACGGTTTGTCGGCGTCGTGGGTATACGGATTCTCCCGATCGTTCACGAAGAACTTGCTCGACCACTCGTCGCAGGCGTAGCAGGTTTTCTGAACCGGCTGGTTACGGGAGAGCGCCTCTCGATTGCCGAGCCCGCGAAAGCGCATCTGCCATGGGGGTACGTGCTCCACGTAGTCCCGCTCGGGAGAGATCGAACGGCCGGCCTCGAGGACCAGGGTCTCGAGTCCTTTCTTGGTGAGCTCCATCGCCGCGTAGCCGCCGGTGATTCCCGAGCCCACCACGACGGCGTCGTAGACTTTCTTCTGCGCGATTGCCGCCATGTCTCACCTGCCTCGGACGACCGGAAGAGAAGGAAGAGAAGGAAGAGAAGTACAACCCTCGTAGGTCCCTGGAAACTCGATGTGCTCGAGCTCACGTTCCATCCCCGCTTCGGATGTGTAGTACCCGTAGAGCGTGAGCCACTTGAGCACCGTGAAAAACGGCGCCCCCGGAGCCGATACCGCGGCGCGGCGGGCCTTTCGGGTGGGCGCGAGCACCTCCAGATCCCGCAGGGCTTCGGCTTCCATTTCCTGAAGGACTCGAACCTGCTCGGCCTCGGCGCACGAGGCAAATCCCGCCCCTGAGGAGACCCGCGCCCTGTGGTCCAGATCGCGAATGCCTCGGAGGAAGCGGTTTCGCTCGGCGTCGTCGAACCAGCCGGTGAGAATGGCGTCGATGAATTCCGGCACCCTTGCCGACCGGGCGCCGGGCGTATCGGTCTCGGGAACGATGAGCTCGCACGCGACTGCGAGGATCTCGCCCTGCTCGGGGTCGAGGCTTTGGAAGATGTAGCGATCGTGACCCTCGGCCGCCGCCTGAAGGTGAGCGTGGGCCGCGCGCCCGAGAGCGAAGAGCTCGCTCGAGGAGAGCGGAAGCGCAGCCGCGACGCCGATGGATTTGAGTGCTTGCCGTCGGTTCATCGAACCTCCACGGATGCGATGCCTCGAAGGACGATAACGGAGTGGGCGAGAGAAGTCGAATCGTTACTGGCAAACCACCCCTAACGACGACGCGCGAGCAAAGATGATGGCACGGCAGGCTTCGGCATCCGCATTGCTCAGGATGTCGTGATTGAAGAAGAGGTCGTTACCCACCTCGTCCCTAGCCTGGCATAGATTCGTGACCGAGCCTTCCTTGAACCGTGAGACTAGCCGTTCAGTCCCTGCGGCCGTCCCGAGAAGCAGCTGGTTGTCGGACGCGGGCTCATCCTCGCATGTGGGCGTGGCGGAGAAATCAACTATTTCATACTCGGCCGCACAGGGGCAGGTGCCCCCGGGAGGTGGAGGCGGCGGGCAGAACGTTGGCCGAGGAAGCTGCCCGGTCTGCTGGTAGAGGCGGCAGACTTCATTCGTGAGCTCGGCGACCATCGCCGCTACTACCGGATCCGGCGGGCCGGCGGGACCTGCCGGTCCGTCGGGTCCCATCGGCCCAGTTGGCCCCACGGCACCAATCGTAAGGTTGTACTCATCGTTCTTTCCAATGCCCCTTCCCGTCGAAACGGAAAGGAGGTAGTCGCCGGCGGCGATATTGACAGGAAGCAAAGCGACGATCCTCGTGTCGGTAGGCACACCATCAAGCGTGAGTTGGCCCACCTCGCCAAAGGTGACGACCGGTTCCCGGCCGAACGAAAAGCCTTCGCCGATGATCGTGATACTCGTTGGATCGTGGGGATTGTCGACGAAAACTTCCACAATCGTGGGCCTGCGGCGTGCCCACAGCGGGGCGGTGATAAGAAGCACAGCCAAACAGATCGTGGACACCATTCTAAATGACATGTCGGGGCTCCCTTCGAACTTGTAAGAAGGCGCGATCGCTTGCGGTCAGTGTTCAGTATGAATATAACAAAGTTGTTTCCAACAAGTCTTTTAGACAAAACCGTTCGTAAAGTCAACCGGGGCGGGGGCGGGCCCTACCTGGAGCGTTCGGGCCTTTCTGGACCGCGAGGCGTCCAAAACCGGGCGCTGATCTTACGATCGCCGCCGAGTGGGGTTACTGGCGTTCGAGAAATTACCGCAGGTGCTCTGGACCGCCGGTGAGCCCGCAACCCCATGAGCTCGCGAACGCCGAAGTTCTTTCGGTCCGCGCTGAGCAGGCGCATCTGATAGAGCGCTCAACCTCTCACGGTGCTCTCCGGAGCTCGATGCGTTCGTAACTGCGTGCGGCGTCGCTGATGAAGCTGAACGTGAGTCGAATCCGATCCGCTTCCAGGAACCGGACTTTCGAGTCCGTCGACATGGGGCGTGTTCGGGCGTCGAAGGTTCGTGATGTCGACGAAAGAGAACTCCATCACACCCTGTTCTTCATCGATTCGAGAAGCCTTGAGGCGCGGCTGGTTCTGCGCGCCGCAGAAGTGCGTCAAACGCAAGTCGGGTCCATCCGTGTGGTACACGGTGGTCATCACGGGGACGGTATCGACGATCAGGCTTTCCACAATGGCGCATCCATTGCCGGTGAGGTAGTACTTGGCGTTCATCCTTCCCGTATCGCTGCGGGCGCCCGACCATTCGAACGATCCCTCCCAGTCGCCGACCAGAGCACAAGACGCTCGAAAGAGGCCGGCACAGGCGGTTCCTGTGCCCGTACCATTACGGCGAGGTTCAATCAAAAGGCGGCAACCATCGAGACGACGCGAGTCATGAGATATTCCTCCGTTCTAGTCTCATCGTCGATGCCAGGGCATTTGAAGTCCAATAAGAATCTTTCAGAAAACATAACGATTGGATCATTCGCGTGGGTCTTTGTTTACTGGCGCCCGCCTACGTCGCGTCCTCGACAAAGGGCGACGAAGGCCCCCGACAGAGCCTGGAGAGGGCAGCTGAGAGGAGGCGCGTTCTGGTACAATTCTCAGGGCCGAAATATACGTGTCCGAATCAGTTCCGAATCAATAAGAAATGAGGATCTTTGTGAAGAAAGCAAACTGGCTCCTTTCTCTGGTGCTCGTCGTCGTCCCGATGGTGATGAGTTGCAGTCAGCCGCCCGCTCAGCCGCCCGCGTCCGAGCCGGCGCCCGCGCCGGAACCGGCCGCGCCTGCCAGTGAAAACTCGATCGGCGTTGCCGAGTGTGACGACTACCTGACCAAGGTCGAAACTTGTATCACCAATCACGTGCCCGAGGAGGCGAGAGCCATGCAGCGGCAGAGCATGGACCAGATGCGCGATCAATGGCGGCAGGCTGCGGAAACCGACACCGGCAAGGCCGGCCTCGCTGCCGGGTGCACGGCCGCGCTCGATGCGGCCCGTTCCTCGTTCTCGACCTACGGATGCGAGTGGTGAGCTAGCAATCGCGCGCGAAGAATCGCCACGGCTTCAAGCGCGTTTGCCAACACCGCGGGCGAGATTCTGCTCGTCGGCGATGGAGGACCGCACTCGGCACGTCCGCGGCGAGCCCGATCTGCTGGCTCTGGAGGAGCGCCTGGCAAACCTCATCAGCGACTGGATCGCCCCCCGGCTCGTGGCTGAGATCGAGGTCCTCTCCTGGCGTCGCGCACAGGTGCTGGCCGTGCAGGTCCAGCCGAGCCCAAGCCGACCGCACTGCCTCGAGCGGGAACGGGTTCGCTGGCGGGTGGGCTTCACCAACCGGCGGGCCGACCGCGAGCTTGTCGAGGAGCTGCGCTGCTTCAGCACGCGGCGAGGGGTTACGATGAGCAGTTTGCGTGTATGCCCAAATCGGGTACAATTGTACCCATATTGGGCACGGTAGCTTCAATCACGAAACGGGCGGGCCGGAGCAGCTTGGCCGACGCGCTTTTCACCAGAACGCAGCAGCGCGTTCTGGGCGTCCTGTTCGGCCAACCTGAGCGCAGTTTTTATGCGTCAGAGCTCATACGGCGCGCGGGAACCGGCTCTGGAGCCGCCCAACGAGAGCTCGCCCGGCTCGAGAGAAGCGGTCTCATCACAGCGCGCCGCGTCGGCCACCAAAAGCACTACCAGGCGAATTCGGACTCGCCATTGTTTGCTGAACTGCGCGCGATCATCCTGAAGACGGTCGGACTGGCGGAACCTCTGCGCGACGCGTTGGCATCCATTTCGTCCGGAATCAAGGTCGCCTTTGTCTATGGGTCCGTTGCCAAAGAACGCGACGGGTCGCAGAGCGACATCGATCTGATGGTGGTCAGCGACAGCGTGACATACGGAGAAGTGTTCGGAGCGCTCGAGCCCGTGGGCCGTACGCTCGGGCGCCAGATCAACCCAACCGTTTACTCCACATCCGAGTTCGCGAAGCGGGTCAGAGGTAAGAGTGCATTCGTGACGCGTATCCTCGCGCAGCCGAAAGTATGGCTGATCGGATCAGAGCATGACGTCGCGGCTTGAGAGTCTGGCGGGCCCGCGAGGCAGCCTTGTGCGGGAGCCTCCGGATGCGGTCGAGTTCGCCGGTCTTCTGCGCTCCGGCCTGGCCCGACTGAAGGACGCCAAGAACGAGGCGAACTCCCTCGACAGCCGTTTCGATCTTGCCTACAGTGCGGCGCACGCGCTGTGTCTCGCCGCGGTCCGGTACCACGGGTTCCGACCGTCGAAGCGATATATCGTCTTCCAGGTGCTACCCGATACCCTTGGTCTGGGCCCGGAAGTGTGGAAAGTTCTTTCCAAGTGCCACGATTCGCGCAACCGTACAGAGTACGAAGGGTTCCTCGACGTGGATGACCGACTTCTGTCCGATCTGATCTCAGCATGCCAGGAAGTGGCGTCAAAGGTCGCACAACTGCCGCCGCTTCCGGCGGCCCCATTGTAAGCTCCCATCCCTTATCCGAAAGCAACGGCTGCACCTGCCCCGGCGATATGGTTTGTTGGATCAGGCCTCGGCCAACTCTGCCCGGACACCCTCCAAGCCGTCGATGAGCCAGGAGACGACGTACGAGGCAAGAGACGGTCTGACGAAGAGCCGATAGGTCGGCGCGTCGTTCACTTGGCTCAAGAGTACCGGGGCCTTGGCGACGAAAGTCTGGGCACAACTTCCGGGCCCGAAGACGCGGGGATGGAGGTCGAGGGCACAGCAGCTCGCGAGAACGTCTCGCGCCTTCGGGTCTTGGAGCTCGAAGAGGAGACGGCTCGCCGAGAGGTCGACTACACCCCCGTCATCGGGCCCGACGGCTCGTTCGAGCGCCTCGAGGGTTTCGGCGCGAGAGGACGAAGGACCGACCACGAGCCACTCTTCGGGTCCGAGCCAGAAGCACTCGCCGACTCCGGCAGGTGTCGCGACGAAGCGGTTGGGCGCTGGGAGGGCGGGAATCGAAAGGTAGTTCGCCACGCGCTGGACGGCACCGCTTCGGGCGCGCACGTCGATTTGGGAACGCGGTCCGATAGGAACGAGAGCGGACTCATCCATCGCGGCGCTCTCCTTTCTTGTCGTAGTGCACCGGGTCGACGAGGGTCACCGGGACCACTCTGTCCTCGAGGGGGGCGTAGAGTTTTTCTCCATGTCGAGCGCGTCCGCCCTTTACCATGGCGAGACCGAACGACCGGCCGAGGGTCTCGCTCCAGTGGCTCGTCGTCACATGCCCATGAATTTCCATCGGCGGAGCGGAAACCTTCGACACCAGGCCCGCGCCTTCCGGGAGCACGTCTTTCGGCTCGTCCGGGAGGAACCCCACGAGCTGCGGCCGATCCGGCGCCTTCAGAGCGGGCCGGGCGAAGGAGCGCTTCCCGATGAAGTCCTTCTCTTTCGACACGAGCCACCCGAGGCCGGCGTCATAGGGTGTCGTGGTCCCCTCGGTGTCCTGTCCCACGATGATGTATCCCTTCTCGCTCCGAAGCACCTGAAGGGTCTCGAGCCCGTAGGGCATGATCCCAAAACGCTCACCCGCGGACAGGACGGAGCTCCAGATCGTGGCTCCGAGGTCCCAAGGGACACTCACCTCGAAGGCCAGCTCTCCGGAGAAGCTCACGCGCGCGACCTGCGCCTCGGAGATGCCCGCTACCGTTGCCCGCCTCACGGCGAGAAATGGAAACGCAACCTTCGAGAGGTCCAGGTCAGGGGCGAGCTCATTGAGCAGGTCGCGCGACTTCGGCCCGACGATGGCCACGGTCGAGAGCTGCTCGGTCAACGACGTCACGAAGACGCGCCGGCTGGGCCATTCCGTCTGAAGCCACTCCTCCATCCAGTCGATGACCGCGGCCGCATGCCCGGTGGAGGCGGTGATGAAGAAGCGGTCTGCGCCGGTGCGCATGACGACGCCGTCGTCGAATATCGACCCATCGAGCCGGCACATCACGCCGTAGCGGGCCTTGCCTACGGGCAGCGTCCCGACGCCGTTCGCATAGAGCTGCTCGAGGAACCACACCGCGTCGGGACCGCGCACGTCGATCTTCCCGAGGGTCGAGACGTCCATGACGGCGACCGCGGTTCTAGCCGTCCGGCATTCGCGCCGGACAGCATCCTCCATAATCTCGGCTGGCCGCGGGTAGTGGTTCGGACGGAGCCACTGACCGGAGGGCTCGAAGACGGCGCCGAGGGCGACGTGCGCGCCGTGGATCGCGGTGGTGCGCACCGGCTCGAACCGCTCGCCCGTCGCGCGCCCGCCGAGGAGACGAAACGCCAGCGGTTCGACCGGGGGGCGGCTTCCCGACGTGCCCACGTCCGCGAGGGGACGCTCGGTCAGGCGGGCGGTCAAAGCCGCCGCGTTGGTTTTTGCGCTTCGCCCCTGCTCGACGCCGGTTCCGATGACCGTGTACCGCTTGACGTGCTCGATGTGCCGGATGCCGGCTCCAACCGCGCGCTCGACGCCAAGGATGGTGCCGTCGCGGAAGAGGTCGACGAACGACCGCGATTCGTCTCCGTCGGGCGCGGGCACCTGCCACAGAAGAGACGGAGCATCCTCCTTAATAGGCGGGATGCTGGGGAGCGGGATTGCAGGTGCTTCGAAGCCCGCCGCCACGAGCGCTTCCTGGGCCGCGCGGGCGCCATCTTCCAAGCAGTCTGGGAGCGTCATCGCTCCGCTGGCGGCGCCCGCGATCCACTGACCGGGAAGGGTCGAAGACGGCACCGCTGCGCCGAGGGTCGGGTCGTACTTCGTGGGTCCTCGTCTCTGGAGATGAAGATCGAGGAAGGGGTCGAATCCTCCCGAAACCGCGAGAAGGTCCGTCTGGATCTCCTCGGCACCGGACGGCGCCCGCACGCGCACCGCACGAAGGCGGCCTGCCTCGTCGCCAAAGGTCGTCTCGACCACCGACTCGCGCAGCACGCGAATCCCTGCCGACGCGGCTCTCTGCGGAAGGTCGCCTCGCCCCTGGGGCCGAGGGTCGATGACTCCGGCCACTTCCACTCCGGCGGCGTGCCAATCGAGGGCGGTCCGGTATCCGTCGTCGGTGGTGGTGAAGACAAGCCCGCGGTTCGGCGCGAGCGCGTAGCGATGCAAATATGCCCTCGCGCCCGAGGCGAGCAGGATGCCCGGCCGGTCGTTGTCCTGAAACACGATCGGCCGCTCGAGGGCACCCGTCGAAAGGACGATGGTCTTCGCGCGCACGTGCCAGAGCCGCTGCTCGCAGAGGCCGCCCCGCGCGCTCGGGGAAAGCCGGCAGGCGATGCGCTCGGCGACGAGGACGCCGTTCTGGTCCAGCATCGTTGTGGCGGTCGCCGACGTGAGGACACGCGTCTCGGGCGCCGCGGCCAAGGCAGCCCGGGATTGGTCCTTCCACTCGAGGAGCTCCTGGTCGCGGAGGAGAGCGCCTCCCACCTCGTCGTCGGCCTCGACCACCAACACCCGCGCACCCGCAGCGGAGGCGACGAGCGCCGCGGCGATCCCCGCGGGGCCGGCTCCGATTACGAGAACGTCGCAGTGCGCGTACCGCTTGTCGAACCGTCCGGAGTCCGTGTCGCTCGCGAGATAGCCCTTGGCGATCCGGCTCTCCGCCGCCAGGCCCTCGTAGAGCGCAACACCGGTCATGCGGACGAGCGGCTCGCTCGCGGCTCCCGACAGGATCTGGGCGAAGCCGGTCGCTTCCTCCATGCCTGCGCTCGTGATCCCGCGCGGGCGGCCGAGCGAAGCACTCCGCCCCACCACGTCGACTCCTGAAGCCAGGAGCGCTGACGCCAGCGTGTCGCCCTCGAAGCCAGAGAGCTCGCGGCCGTCCCAGGTGAAGCGATGCGGACGATCCCGCCGGATGCGACCGCCTTTGGCAAGCCGCCTCACGGCGGCGCCTCATCGAGCTTGCCGGTCGCCGAGATCTCGTGGGTGAGGGTGTCGCGCACCACCCAGAACCACTGCCGGCATCCATGAATATGCACCCAGCGCTCGGTGAAAAGACCGGCGGGGGAGTTTCGGTAGTAGAGAAAACGCGCCCAGGCGCGGTCGTCGGCTTCGATCGGGATCGGGACCCCTTCGCCCCCGTAGCGAAACTCGATCTCTTCCCGAGGCCCGCAATAGGGGCACGCGATCAAGAGCATGCTAGTGCGCCACCGCCGCGGCGCCGTGCTCGTCGATGAGCGCTCCCGTCTCGAACCGTTCGAGCGAGAACGCGGCGTTGAGCTCGTGAGGCTCGCCATGGGCGAGGGTGTGGGCGTAGACAAAGCCCGAGACCGGCGTGGCCTTGAAGCCGCCCGTGCCCCAGCCACAGTTGACGAACAGGTTCTCGATGGGAGTCCGGCCGATGATGGGCGACGCATCGGGGCTCACGTCGACGATACCCGCCCAGGCGCGCAGCATGTGGGCGCGGCTCATGATGGGGTAGAGCTCGAGCGCGGCCTGGATCTGCCATTCGAGGATCTGGAACGAGCCGCGTTGCGCGTACGAGACGTAGTTGTCGCGCGCCGCGCCCATGACGAGCCCGCCGTTTTTTGCCTGGCTCACGTAGACATGGAGGAGTCCGGACATGACCACGCAGTTCAGCACCGGCTCGAGGCCGTCGGACACCAGGGCCTGGAGCGGGGTGCTCTGGATGGGGACGTCGAACCCCGCCATCCGGGCCAGAAGCCGTGTCCGCCCGGCGCCGGCGAGCGCGACCTTCCCGGCCGCGATCGCTCCCTGTGAGGTCTCGACGCCCTGGACACGGTTGTTCTCGATTCGGAAGCCCGTGACCTCGCAGCCCTGGAGGAGGTCGACGCCTCTGGCGCTAGCCGCCCGGGCGAGAGCGAACATCACGAGGTCGTGGCGCGCGATGCCGCCCCGCCGCTGCAGCAAGGCCCCGACCACGGGATAGCGCACTGCGGGCGAGACGTTCACGATCGGGCAGAACGACTTGACATCCTTGGGCTCGAGCCATTCCGCGTCGATCCCCGCGAGCCGGTTGGCGTACACGGTTCGCCTCGCGTCGTTCGCCTCCGCCCTTGTGTGAGCGAGCTGCAAGAGACCCCGCTGGTCGAAGAGGACGTCGTAATCGAGCTCCGACGCGAGCGTCTCCCAGAGCTTCAGGGAGAGCTCGTACAGCGGCATGCTCTCGCCCCGCAGATAGTTGGAGCGGATGATGGTCGTGTTCCTGACAGCGTTGCCGTTGCCGAGCCAGCCGCGCTCCACAACGGCCACATTTTCGATGCCGTGGTTCTTCGCGAGGTAGTAGGCCGTTGCGAGCCCGTGGAGGCCACCGCCGACGATCACCACGTCGTACGCGGGCTTCGGGCTGGGATTGCGCCAGAGAAAGTCGGGGTTCTGAAACGCCGGCTCCATGAGAAGCCTTAGAAGTCGAGGCTCTTGAGGTACTGGTAACTTTCTCTCGCGCTCTCGATGGCGGGGCCCGGCGTCTCGTCCTGCTCCACGAAGTAGTGATGGATACCGCCGAGCTTCGCCTGGGCGAAAACGCGGCGGAAGTCCACGACTCCTTTTCCAACTTCGGTGAAGTACTTCTTCGGAGTGCTGTCCATGTCCTTGACGTGGACCAGCGGGAATCGACCCGGATACTGCTGGAAATAGTGGAGCGGATCGGCGCCCGCCTTGGTGATCCAGTAAAGATCCATCTCCATCTGAACCAGAGAGGCATCCGTCTCCTTCAGAAGCAGGTCATAGGGGACGACACCTTCCAGGAGAACGAACTCGAAGTCATGGCAGTGAAAGCCGAACTGAATCCCTGCCTTCTTCGCTTCCTCTCCCGCGCGGTTGAACGTCTCGGCGTGTTTCTTGTAGTCGTCAAGGCTTCTTCGCTCCTCGGGTGCCAGCCAGGCGCAGATTACGTAACTGACCCCGAGTGCCGTCCCGGCCTCGAGAGTCCTGGCAAAGCCGGTTTCGATCTCGGGAAGATCGGCGTGCATCGAGGGCGCCTTTAGACCGTGGCGCTCCAGGGACGCCCGAACGTCTTTTGGGGTGCGCCCGAAGAGCCCGGCGAGCTCCACTTCCCGGAAGCCCACTTGCGCCACCTCGGCGAGGGTTCCGTCGAAGTCCTTCTCCAGGTCCCTCCGCACCGTATAGAGCTGGAGACCGATCGTCTCCAGTCGAGCGGCTCGCACCGTGCGCGGCCATCCGGCGAACGCCGCCACCCCGAGGCCTCCGAGGAAATCTCTTCGATGCAGCATGCGCGCATTCTAGCAGGCTATCAGGCAAGCCTCTCTTGGCTGCAACCCGCCGTCCTCCAATGTACACTTCCGCCAAACCAGCGAAAAATGGGATGAGCCGAGCCAACTCACTGAACACGCGAACGATCAACTATCGGGAGTTGATCGGCAACGGCAAGGTTTACGAACGGTTAGCGTCTTTCCCGCGGTCGAGGAGGCGCTTCTTTACGATCTCGTCGACGAGGAAGATGTCCGTCAGGAGCGTCCTCAGGTGGATGGACGCGTTCAGGTTGTCGACGAGCTGGGAGCTGATCGAGGGCTGGGCCAAGGTCAGCCTCAGGCCGGCGCTCGCCTTTTTGACGTCCTGCTCCAGAACGTCGATGAACGTCTCGAAGCTCTCTCGTGGATCGAGTCTCTCGCTCTCGACGACCCCTCGAAAGAAATCGGCGAGGCCGGTCATCGCCTCATCGCACCGAGAAAGGAGCCTCCTGAGCTCCCCTCCGATCTTCGCGCCTTCGTCGCCGTCGAGCCCCTGAGCCGCGTAAGCGAGCATGAACTCGTAGCTCTCTTCGATGGTATCGATGCGCTTCTTCAGATCTTCGAGTGACATGGCTCCGCTGATCGAGGGTGGAGAGGGGAACGGGTTACGGATTCTTCGTTTCCTCGGTCACGACCCATCGATCCGGGTCGTGGTGAGCGAGATAGTCCTTCTTGGTGATCCAGCCGGCGATCATCGACATCGTCATCCAACGCTTCTCGGGAAGGATCGCGAAGTAGACGTGGGCGATGATCATCGTGACCAGCCCGACGGCGGAAAGACCGTGGAGCACGTAGACCCAGCCCCAGGTTGAGTCCTGCAGCAGATAGGGGTTGCGAGTGAAGAGCGGGGTCGAAACCCGGACCATCATCAAAAGACCGGTCAGGATCACACCGAACGATGCCAGCGATACCATGTGGTGGAACAGACGCTGTTCGACAGGATACTTAGCGGGCTTCGGCGGCGGCGGCCCACTCCCCAGAGCGTTCGCGAGCCCCTGGCGGAACTCCTTCCAGTCGGCGGAGCCGATCCAGATGTTACGGAGTCGCATCCAGAAGGAGGCATGGATGATGTGAAAGACGACCGTGCCGATGAGAACGAGCCCGGCGATCCAGTGAATGGCGATCCAGTCGAATTGGATCCCCAGCACGGGAAAAAAGCCCGTCACCAGAAGGACGAAGATCGCGATCGACATCGACCAGTGGAAGAAGCGGGATCCGAAAGTGTGGCGGAGGATGCGCTCGGGGATCGCCGCCGCTTTTTCGGGAGGAGTCTCTGAGACCGGGGCTTCCTTGTGCTTCGAGCGCCAGACGAGATGGCCGATGACGAAGATCGCTCCTCCGGCGAGCGCGAGCCAGAAGAGGTCCCAGGAGATGTGGGTGAGGATCACCTGCCCCCAGGGATTCTGCGCCCATTGAAAGAAACTCATAGACGTTAAGCCTCCCCTCGGATCGCGCGACGCACCAGGTTCCGCATGAGCGGAATCTTATAGGCGTTGTGCTGCAAGGGCCGGGCGCCGAGGATTGCGAGCTCTCCCGCTGCCTCGGCCACGTTCGCGGTCGCGGTCTGGCCCTTGAGCTGCCGCTCAACGTCCCGGAGCCGGAGCGGTCTCGGACCGACGGCGTTCACCACGATGCGGACGTCCTCGATCGTGTCTCCCGAGAGCTTCATCGCGGAAGCGACGTTCACCAGGGCGAAGTCCCAGGCCTGACGGTCGCGGGACTTCTCGAAGTGGAATCGAGCGCCCGCCCACGTCCCCGGGATCCGGATGGCGGTCAGCAGATCCGAAGGGCCGAGGATCGTCATCCTTTGGATGTCGGTCGCAGGGGTGATGAAGTAGTCCTCCGCGTCCACCACCCGCTCGCCGCCGGGACCGTGGATGACGAACTTCGCGTCGAGGGCGATGAGAGCGGGCGCGGTATCCGATGGATTCACCGCGACGCAGCGCTTCGCCTCGAAGATCGCGTGCTCGCGGTTCACCGACGTCGGCGTGTCGGCGTAGCAGATGTTGCCCCCGGCGCGATAGCAGGGCCAGCCGCCACGGTAGTACCAGCAGCGGGTGTCCTGGGACAGGTTTCCGCCGAGGGTGCTCTGGTTCCGGATCTGGGGCGTCGCCACTTGCGAAGCGGCATCGCTCAGGACGGAGTACTTCGAGCGTATCGTTTCGTTCGACGCTACCTCGGTAAGGGTGGTGAGGGCGCCGATCTCGATGCCGTCGCCGTTCTCCCGGATCCCCTTCAGCTCGGCAACGCCCCCGAGGTCGATGACGACCTCGGGCCGCTTGATGCGATCCTTGAACCAGTCCAGGCTGTCGAGGCCTCCAGCGTATGCCCAGGAGACCTTGCCGTACCGGCGCCGGAGCGCCAGGGCGTCTTCGAGGCTCGCCGGTTGGAAGAGCTCGAAGGCTTCTATCGTGTCGTGAATCACGGCCATCGTCATTTCTCCTTAAGCGGCTAGAGCGCCTACACGTGGGTCGCGAGGACCTTGTAAGGCTGGGGCATATGCTCCAGCTGGTTCAGGATCAGATCGGTCATCATCGGAGAGCGCTTGAGGTCGAGCTCGCCGATGGCGTCCTGGATCGCGCACAGCACCGCGGCGCAGCCCGCGCCGAACGGGGCTTCCCCGACTCCCTTGGACCCGATGGGCGTCTGGGGGTCGGGAATCCCGACGCTGCCATGGTGCATCACCAGGGGAACGTCGAGGATGGAGGGAGGCTTTGCGGTGTACAGGCGATGGGTCGCGGAGACGCCCCACGTCGGGTCGTAGATCCACTTCTGGCTGATCGCGAGCCCGAATCCCTGAATGGCGCCTCCGTGAACTTGGGCCGCGAGACCGCGGGGGTTCGCCACGACACCGACCTCGGAGATTCCGGTGTAGTCCACGATCTGGATATGTCCGGTCTCCCGGTCGATCTCGACCTTGGCGAAGCCCACGACGAACGACCACAGGTCACCCTCGCCGCCGTAGTTGTCCTTGGCGACTCCCATGGCGCCCTGGCCCGCGAGAATCGCGGCGGCCTCTTTGGTGACGGCGTTGATGTCCTCGGGCACCTCATGGCCGTCGAACTTCCCGGCGAGGGCGAGGGCCCTCTCTGCCGCTTTCGCCAGAGTCATGCCGCTTCCGGGGCTTCCCTTGCGAAACACCCGGCCGCCGCCGACGTCGTAGCCGTCAGGCGATCCGCCCATGTCCTTGGCCGCGATCTCCTGGAGCTTTCGCTTCAGGTCCGTCGCCGCCGCGTGGTTCGCGCGCGTGTGGGCGTGGATCGTCTGGCTTCCCGCCTGAACGCTCGAGTACGGGACTCCCTTCGAGGTGTCGCCCCAGATGACCACGGTGTTCTCCCAGGAGATCCCGAGGAGGTCCGAGGCCACGCGAGCGGTATCGGCGAAAGAACCGGTTCCGAGGTTTCCGATCCCCTGGTGAACGTAGAGCATGCCATCGGGTTTCACCATCATGAGGCCGTCGAAACCGCGGCTCCCGGCGACGTAGCTCGAGAGGGCCACACCGACGCCGGTGACTTTCGTTCCGTTCGTCTGACCGCTCGCCTTTTTGAACTCCTCCCAGTTGACGAGCTCGGCGCCCTTGTCGAACGCCTCGCGCACGAAGGCCGAGGTGACGTTGTGCTGGTTGGAGCCGTACTTGGTGTCCTTGTCGGGAGCGTTGAGCTTCCGGATGGCGATGCGGTCCAGGCTCAGCTCCTTGGCCGCCTTGTCGATCATGGGCTCGAGCATCGCGGTGATCTGGACGCCGCCCGGAGCCCGCTGCGCGGCGCGAGGCGGTGTGTTGGTGAGCACCGTGATTCCGCGAAAGCGCATGTTCTCCGGGGTGTAGTAGAGATGCGCGAGGTTGCCCGCGGTCTCGTAGTCGCCCTGGCGCCCGTAGGGGCCGTTGTCCTGGACGATGTAGAGGTCGATGGCGACGACGCGCCCGTCCTTGCGGAAGCCCATCTTCACTCGACCCTGGAACCCGGGGCGCGCGCGTCCGAAGGCGTTCTCCTCGGCGCGGCTCACCCGGTGCATCACAGGCAGGTTGGCTTTCTTCGAGAGAAGAGCCGGGATCGCCATGTTGATGGTCCCGGGGATCTTGCTGCCGAAACCGCCGCCGCAGTACTCGGCGATGACGACTACCTGCGAGGGATCGATCCCCACCATGCGGGCGACGTTCGGGACGGTGCGCTGCGTCGACTGCGTCGAGGGGTGGATGTAGAGCTTGCCGCCCTGCCAGTAGGCCATGCAGCTCCGGGGCTCGAGCGGATGGTGGGTCTGCGACTGATGGAAGAGCGTCTCGTCGAGGACGTAGTCCGCTGCCGCGAGACCCTTCTCCACGTCGCCGAGCGTCCACTCGGTGTCCGGGGTCCCCATCGGGAGGTGGTCGCCGGCCTCGCGGAACACCTCGGCCGGCCACTTCATCTCCTGAAGCGTCGTCCGGTCCTTGTAGTTGTTTCCCTCCTTGCGGGCGTTCGGCCCGCCCGGGCGGAGGCTCTCCAGAGGATCGATCACGAACGGGAGGGGCTCGAGATCCAGCTTGATCCTCTCGATGGCGAGAGCCGCGGTCGGCTCGTCCACCGCCGCCACGGCGACGATGGGCTCGCCCTGATAGAGCGGCTCGTTGGTGAGAGACCGCTCGTCGAGCGGATTCTCCGTCGCCGGGAGGTCGTCGGCGGTGAGGATCGCCTTCACTCCGTCCGTCGCAAGAGCCGCGCGCAGGTCGAGGTTCCTTACCCGCGCGTGGGGCATCGGGCTCAGGAGGAGCTTCGCGAAGAGCATTCCCTCGGCCCGAAAGTCCTCGGCATAGCGGGCCTTGCCCGTCATCTTCGCGACCATGTCGGGCGTCGAGTAATCTTGTCCGAACAGCTTCTTCTCGATTGCCACGTCACACCCTCCGCGAGTATTCGGCCGCGCTCATGGCGCAGTCGAGGATCTTGTTGTAGTCGCAGCACCGGCAGAGGTTGCCAGAGAGCGCATGGGCCGCCTCCGCGCGCGTGGGATTCGGGGTCTCCTTCACCATCGCCACCATGCTCATGATGAAGCCGGGGGCGCAGAACGCGCACTGGAATCCGGAGCCGTCGACGACGGCCTGCTGCACCGGATGGAGCGTCCCATCGGGCGCCGCGAGGCCTTCGATGGTCGTGACCTCCTTGCCCCGGGCGCTATGGGTGAGCACCGAGCAGGAGTACTGGGGAACACCGTCGATGAGCACGGTGCAGCTTCCGCACTCGGCGCGGTCGCAGCCCATCTTCGTGCCGGTGAGTCCGAGCTTGTAACGGAGCGTCGTCGCGAGCGTCTCTTGTTTCAAGACGTCCACCGGCCGATCCTGGCCGTTCACGCGGAGAGTGATCAGCCGCTCGACCGACCCCGCGGCGTTCGGTTGGGCCATGAGACCCGACCCGCTGCGGAAGAGATATCCCGCAGAGTAAGTCGCGGCTCCTCCGGCAATCACCCCTTTGATGAAGTTGCGCCGGGAAACGCTTGCATCCTTATCGAGCATCTCTGAGTCTGACATCGGAAATCCACCCCTTAGGAAGTGTTCGGTCCCGGATGCAAATATCACGAAACAGCGTGCTTTCGCAAATCCGGGACACCTGGTGTAAGAAGAGGGATAGGGAGATTGGAGAGATGTGGAGATAAGACGGCGCGCTCCTATCGTCGAAATCGGGATCGCGCTCGTTGCCGCGTTCGCGGTGCGGGCGGTGCTTTCGCAGCCATTCGAAATCTCCCCGGGCGATCGTGCGTTTCGCCGCCTCGTCTCTGGAGCCACTCCCTCGGGACGAGTGCCCGAGCGGGCGGTCGTGTCCATTCCCTCGGTTTCGCGCTCGGCTCGAGCCGAGGTGCGTCTCGAGGTCGAGGGCGGCGTCTTCCGGCTCGGTATCGACGACGGCCGCGCCGTCGAGGTTCGACCGAGCCGCGACGGCGTTGTGGTGACGGAGCTACCGCCGACGGGAAGCCGCGGAGCACGGCTTTCCGTGGCGCCTCTCGGCGACGAGCCGCCCCTCGTTCTTCGAAAGGTCTCGGTCACCGGGAGCCCTCCCGCGCTTTGGCCATCCGCACTCGCGCTCCTCGCGACCCTCGCGACTTCGATCGGGATCGGCCGGATTCGTGAAAGGCGCCTAGGCATCGCCTGCGGTCTCGCGATGTCGGCCTTCGCCGTTCTCGCGGCGGCCCCTCACCCCGCGGCGGCGGTTCTCCTCGCCGCGAGCGCTCTCGTCGGTTTTCGTTCGCGCTTCTACTGGACCGCGACCTCGCTTCTCGCCTGTCTCGTCTTCGGCGCGTGGGTTCGCTTCTACTTCCTGCCCTCGGCGGGGTCCTGGGACACCGAGTATTGGAAGGCGTGGATGACACGCGCGGTCGACGTCGGAGTCCCGCGGGTGTACGGGGAATCCGGCGCGACGCCCGACGGGCACTTCGTTTCTCACCTCCTCGGCCGCGAGCCTCTCTTCCAGATCGAGTACAAGGGGCGCGACTTCGGCGTCGATTACCCCCCTCTCGCGATGGCCCTCTGGCGGTGGTCGTTTGAGACGGTCGCTCTTCTCGCTCCAGACCTCGATCGCGCCGAGGCGGAAAACGTCGCCGTGAAGCTCCCCGCGGTCCTGGGCGACGTGCTCTCGGTTCTCCTCCTCCTTTATTTGTTTCGCGCCCGCCCTCGCCTCGGCCTGACCCTCGGAGCCCTCTACTGGGCGCTTCCCCTCTCATGGCTTCCGAGCGCGGTCCTCGGATTTCTTGACGCCGCCTACGCGCCGTTCGCGGTCCTGGGCCTCGTTCTGGCCGGCCAGGGGCGCGCGGGCTTCGCGGGAGCCCTCATCGCCGTCGCGGCGCTGATCAAGCCGCAGGCTCTCCTCGTCGCACCGGCGGCGTTCGCGGTGCTCGACTCCGGGAAGGCGCGAGCCGTCGCCCTCGGAGTCGCGGTCGTGGCCACGGCTCTCGTCCCGTTCGTCCTCGCGGGAACGTTCGAAGAAGCCGTGACTCACGTGTTCCGGATACTCTTCCAGCAGAGGCTTTCGGGGGGGTTTGCGAACCTCTGGTGGGTCGTGGGGCATCTCGTGAATGGCTCCGGCCTCGGCGCCCGCGTCGAGTATGCATCCATCGGCTCTCTCCCGATCCCCGCGGGGCTCGTGGGAACGGCGCTCTTCGCGCTCGCCGCCGCCTATGTTTTCTACGTGGCCCGCTCCGCGCGCAGCTGGATTTCGGCGTCTCTCGGCGGGGCCGCCCTGGTGTTCGCCTACGGCACGTTTGCAATCGGGGTCCACGAGAACCACCCACATTCCATGTTTCTCGCGCTCGCGGCTACGGGGCTTTTCTCGAGACGCCTTCGGGTCCTGCTAGCGCTTCTCTCCCTGAGCTACGTGCTCAACATGCTCTCGCTCTCGGCGCTGGGGCGGTTCTACGGTCTCCGCTACATGGCTCTCGAGCCCATCGCTCTCTCGGTCTCGTCGCTGCGAATGAGCCTCGGTTTCGACCTGACGCTTCTTCTCGGCGTTCTCAACACCGGGCTCTTCTTCTGGCTCCTCGCTTCGCTTCGAAGAGAGGTTGCCTCGGATGCCGTTTTTCTCTATTCTTCGGCGCGGAAGTGCGAGTAAGGTTTTTCTTCCTCCTGCTGCTTCTCCTTTTGGGCGCGGCGCCCTCCATGGCTCAGGATCCCATCCTTCGCTGGGGAGGCGATGCCGAGGGCGGGGCGCCCTTCATGGAGGCGAGCCCCGAAGACCCGGCGAAGCTCGTGGGCTTCGACGTCGAGATCGCGGAGCTCATCGCTCTCGATCTCGGGCGCGCTCCGCAGTTCGTCCAGGTCGCCTTCGCTCAGCTCGACCAGTCCGCCATTCGAGGCGACTTCGACATCGGCCTTTGCGGCATCGAGGACACCCCCGCGCGCCAGTCGATGGTCGCCGCGAGCGTTCCGTACTACGAGTTTCGCGAAGCGATCACGGTGCGCGAGGCGGACAAGGATCGCTTCAAGAGCCTCGCTGACCTTCACGGACGGAGGATCGCGACCCTCGGAGGCACCATCGCCTACGAGATCCTGCTGAAGGCCGAGGCGGAGCATGGCATCACCGCGGTCTCCTACGACGACGACGTGCATCCCTACAGCGATCTCCTCCTCGGGCGCGTGGACGCGGTGCTCCTCGACAACGTCCTCGCCGAACGATCGATGCGCCGCAGTACGGGCCTCTTCACCCAGAAGGAGGCGGTCGAGGTGGGCCACTACGTCGTCATCACCGGGCCCTCGAACCTCGAGCTTCGCGATCGCGTGGACGAGATCCTGCGCTCGGCGATGCGGGACGGGCGGCTCGAGGCCATCTTCCGAAAGTGGAGTGTCTGGAACGATGACCAGCCGGGCCTCTACGCGCGGGTCCTCGCCGCCGCGAGCGACGTCGTCGCCGAGCGGCCGGCCGCCTCTAGGCCCTCCCGGCCCTCCCGTACTGACCTGACCCTCCAGTACCTTCCGTCGCTCTTCGAGGCCGCGCTCATCACGCTCGCCCTCTCGTGCTTGGCGATGGCGCTCGCCGTGTCTCTCGGGGTCGCCATCGCGACCGGCCGGGTTTACGGCGGTCCGCTTGCACGGGCCATTCTTACCGGCTACGTCGAGCTCATGCGGGGAACTCCCGTGCTGCTCCAGCTCTTCGTCATCTATTACGGGCTTGCATCCATGGTCCGGCTTCCCGCGTTCGTGGCCGCGTTCCTGGGGCTCGGGCTGAACTACGCCGCCTACGAAAGCGAGATCTACCGAAGCGCCCTCGAAGCGGTGCCCAAGGGCCAGCTCGAGGCTTCGAGGATCCTCGGCTTCAGCAGGATGCAGGTGCTTCGCCTCATCCGCGGTCCTCAGGCGTTCCGTCTCGCTCTCGCGCCGATGACCAACGATTTCGTCGCTCTCCTCAAGGACTCGTCCCTGGTGTCGGTTTTGACCGTGGTCGAGCTGACCAAGAGGACCCAGATTTTTGCCGCCAACATCGGGAGCTGGGTGATTCCCGGAATCCTCTGCGCGGCTCTCTATCTCGCGATGTCTCTTCCGCTGGGGCACGTCGCGCGGAGGCTCGAGATGCGGTGGAAGGCGCCCACGTCGTCATGAGCACCGCCGCCCCCGTGGAAACGGTCCTCGAGATCCGCGGGCTCCGTCTCAACCGCGGCAGCCGCCAGGTGCTGCGCGGCGTCGACCTCGAAGTGCGGCGCTCCGAGAGGGTGGCGCTCATGGGCCTTTCGGGGTCGGGGAAAACGACGATCCTGCGCGCGATCGCCGGCCTCGACCCCTACACCGAGGGGTCCATAAAGGCCGGGAAGGTCGGCATGGTCTTCCAGTTCCACTATCTCTTCGAGCATCTCTCCGCGCTCGCGAACGTCTGGCTCGCGCCGGTGCACGTCCTCGGAGTTCCCCGCGCGGACGCCGAGGCACGCGCGCAATCCCTCCTCGATCAGATCGGCGTTGGCCATCGGGCGCAGGCCCTGCCGCGCGAGCTCTCGGGCGGTGAAGCCCAGCGTGTGGCGATCGCGCGGGCGCTCGCGGTCGATCCTCCGCTCCTGCTCCTCGACGAGCCCACGGCTTCGCTCGACCCCGCGCGCCAGAACGAGCTCGGGAGGGCGCTTCGGGAGCTCTCCAGGCAGGGCCGGACGCTCCTCTTTACTTCCCACGACGACGACTTCGTGCGCGACTACGCGACTCGGGTGGTGGTGCTCGCCGACGGAAGCGTGGTAGAAGAAGGGGACCCTCGCCAGGTGCTCACGCAGCCGAAACACGAAGCGACGCGTCAGCTCTTGCAGGTGGAGCCGGCGAAGCGCCTGACGAGGCGGTGAGATTGGCTTCGAAAGGGGTCCGACGATGCGGGATCGTTGTATTAGGGCGCGAGCGGCCTGCTCATTGGCCGCGCTCGTCGTTCTCGATCGCCGCCCTGATTCTTCTCGGATTCAAGGCACGACCGACGCCCACGCCGCAACTAACGCCCGAGTTTCATCCGCTTCTCCCTCCGGCAGCGTGGTCCGGACCCGGGTTTAAATCCAGGACCACGCGATCGGGCGGTACCAGAGCGTCCTCGTGCTGGCAGCGCCATTTCTCTCCGGGCTCGAGCCCCTCGACGGTGTGCCCGGATTCGATCACATCCCGTTCTCGAAAACGTAAATCCCGAGGTTGTACAGCATGCGGACGAGCCGATTGGGGTCGAGACCGTGGAAGTGGCACTGGATGTCCGGCAGTCCGAAGACCGAGAGACCGACTGTGTCGACGAGCGCCTCGCCGGGAACGGCTCCGTTCGAGATGTTATAGAACCTCACGTTCAATGGACCGGCGAGGAGCATATGCTGGTCCCGATTTCGCCTGGCGTCGAGAAAGAAGGCGGAGGTTACGACCTGCTGGCTCTGGCGCCAGTGGATCGCGCGGCACGGCACCGTGGTGACGATCGCTTCGAGCGCATCCAGGAACAGAGATCCTCTCCTTGTTCGGGAGACCCTGGGCCATCATGTCCGTGACCAGGACGCCATGGGTCGACGATGCGACCACTTCCTTTGCTTCGGGAAGATTCCAAGACTGCTGCACCGCGTCGTCGATGCTCGTTCGATCGCCTTTTCGCCCTCCCGGGAATATCACGAGCTGCGCCGGGAAAGCTCCGTCCTTGTATTGGACGACGTGGGAGGTATGGGCGAAGGCGAGCATCTCTCCCGGCTCTCCCATCGGATCGATCCCCGGGCAAGCCCGCTTCAGTGCTTCGACCAGCGCGTCCACGGGGATCTCGGGCGCCGATTCGAAGAGGAGCTCGACGGCGCAGATGCTCTCGACGTCCTTTCGCATCGGTTCTCAGGGTGAGATCGGGCTCGCGTGGGAAGCGACGCAACGCCACCGCTCGTCGCGCCGTATGAAGACATCGGTGAATCGAAGGGACACGGCCATGGACTCGCCCTTGTAGCTGCCCGCGACCTCCGAACGCCCGCGGACCACCGCGGTGTCTCCGAAGAGACGCACGGCGACGTCTTCGATTCGGGCGGAGTCGACGCGGAGGGCGGACGTCTCGAACGCTTCGGCGATCACCTCTTTCTTCCCGCGAATCCCTCCGGTGGCATCGACCACCGCCCACTCGTCCGACAGGATCTCTTCCAGGAACGAACGGTCCCGCTCCACCCAGGCCCTCGCGAGCCGGGCTTCGATCTCGACGAGCTCGCGGACGGCGTCTTGC
>CAZKNR010000362.1:0-16086 GCA_964553925.1 uncultured Acidobacteriota bacterium | reverse complement strand
TTCTTCGGAGCGAGCTACTTCTTCTGACCGAGATACTTTCCGAGGAACCGGGCGATGCGGAGGCCGTCCATCCAGTTGAACGGGAACTTGGCGGTCGTGTAGTGGCCGCAAGGAAGCTCGAAACTCTCGTGCTCGATCGATAGCCGCTTGAAATCCGCCAGAAGCTCCCGCGAGAGATCGGGAGGAAACGACAGGTCGTAGCGGCCGTAGATCAGGAGCGACGGACGGGCGCGCCCCTTCACGTGCCGGTAGTAGCTGAAGGGGCTCAGCGGCAGCCAGAGCCTTCGAAGCTCCGGGAGGTCCATTTCTCTCTCGAGCCCCTCGCGAACTTGGCGCGTCGAGATCCCCCGCCAGACCACGTCGGCGAAGTACGGGGAGATGTGGTTGAAGACACCTGCCGCGAGACGCTCGTCGTGGGCGAAGGTGATGAAGGCGATGGCGGAGCCGAGGCTCGTTCCCACGATTCCCAAGGGACCGTAGCCCGTACGTTCGAGCCAGGAGAAGGCGGCCCTGGTATCGAGGACGGCTTGACGGCAGGACTGGAGAGTCCGGCCCACGTTCGGGCTCAATGTGAAGTCCGCGCGCAGCATCTCCCTGGGGCGCCGCTCCTCGTGATACGGGAGGGCGAGCTTAAGCGCGGCGACGCCGAACCGGTTGATGAGCCGGCAAAGACCGTCTTGGGCGCCCTCCTTGGCGTTCCACTGCGGCAGAACGACTACCGCCGGCCCGCCGGGAGCGGCGCCGTTCGCCGTCACCGGGAAGTACTCGGCGAAAACTGAATCGTTCTCCCGAACTCCCGTCACCGCGGGTGAAGAGAACGAGAGGCGGCTCCCCAGGAGAGCGAAATCGTCTACGGTGGAAGCTTCGAAATAGTCGTGGCTGAGCTCGAGAGCGCGCTCGGCATGCTCGTGAACCGCGGCCCTGGCTAGATGTCGGGAGCCGGCCGCATCCGGCCGATTCCAGCCTCGAAACTCCGGCAGATGCTCCAGACCCCAGTCGAACGAGAGAACGCGTCTTTCGGGGTCGTCGCGGAACGCGAGACGCCTTTCCCAGGCATGAAACATCTCTCGAACGGGATTCATGGGGAGGTTGGACCGGCCGAATTCTAGCCCGAGGGAAGAAAGAGGAACGAGCTCTTCACGAATGCGCGAACTCGCGGGTCAGCGCGTCCTGGACGATGACGTTCTTCCCGGAGATCTCGATATAGCCCTGGCGGTGAAGATCGCTGATCATCCTCGAGACCGTTTCCCGGGTCGCGCCGATCATGTTGGCGATCTCCTGGTGCGTCGGGCGGCGGAAAGCCACACGCCCGTCCTCTCCCCGGCTTCCGCTCTCGCTCGCCATCTCGAGGAGCACCCGCGCCACCCTGCCGTAGACGTCATGGAGGGCGAGGTTTCCGATCTGCTGGTTCGCCTTTCGCAGCCTCGCGGACAGGACCGCGAGAAGGTTCAGGAGCACCCGGGGCCGCTTCTCCACGATGGACAGGAATTCCTTCTGGTGGAGGATGACCATCTCCGTTTCCTGCATCGCGATGGCCGTGGCGGAGCGGGGCTCGTTGTCGAGGAGGCTCATCTCGCCGAAGAAGTCCCGGTCGGTGAGCATGGCGAGAATGATCTCGCGTCCGTCGTCGGAGAGAATCGTCACTTTCACCCGGCCGGACAGAATCATGAAGAGCGCATCCCCGAGCTCGTTCTCGAAGAAGATGACCGCGTCCTTGGGGAACTTCCGGCGCGAGGCGACGGCGAGGAGGCTTTCCAGGTCCTCGCCGGCGAGGCCAGAAAAAAGCGGCACCTGACGGAATAGCTCCGCGGCGACCTGCATGGCCTCCTCCCCTCTTTCTCGGGATCCAGACATCAGCACTTACTCCGCGGCGCCATGGCTCGTTGTATCCAAAAACGACGCCGGCTCGAAAAACTCCCGGCCCTCCTCCGCTTTTGTCGAGTGCCCCGCTATTGTACTCGGAACTGTCTAGGGAGTCATGTGCGTGCGGAGCGCCGCCACTCCTGAGGCGGCTTCGGGCCCGGTTACGATGCGCCAGGGCTCGAACGCCCCTAGCTCACCGGGAGCGAGGAGGCCGAGGGATACCGAGAGCGCCGCCGCGTCATAGCCGGGATTCTGTCGCGCCAGATCCGCGAACTCCTGGCTCCCCGCAGAACCGCGCGCGGCGTCGTAGGCGTCCGGAGCCAGATTCTCGAGAGCGCGGGAGAGCGCGTTCGCCAGGTCCAGGCGGGTGACGAACGCCGAGGGCTGAAACATGTGGTTCGGGAACACTTCGAGGACACCCGCCCCGACCGTATGCAGAATGTATTCCGAAGCCCAGCTTTCGGAGACGTCGGTCGCGATAACACGGGTCCGCGTCGTGGACAGGTCGAAGGCCTCCCGGAGATCGACGTAGAGAAGCGCCGCGAGCTGCTCGCGGGTGAGGCGTTCGGCCTCTCGAATCCCCTCGTACTCCTGGGGAAGAGTCGTCTCTGAGAGCGACCGCTCGATAGCTTCGAGCCTCGAACGGAGTGCTTCGTCCTCCGGCCGGAGGGCCGCTGCGCTCGCGAGCGCCCGGACGGCGCCGGCGAGATCGTCGTTGCGATAACACGCTTCGCCGAGCACTCGGTGGGCGTCGGCATTGGTGGGCTCGAGCTCCGTCGCCCGGCTCGCATGGACCACCGCGCGGTCGGGATAGCCGGCCTCAAGCTCGGCCTCGGCAGCCTCCATATAGAGCGAACCCGCCTGCGGCGCCACTTCGAGCGCCCTCAGGTATTGGGCGGCGGCCTCAACGTACTTCCGCTCTCGCATCCTCTCGCGCGCGGAGGCGAGCCGAGACTCCGCGACGTTCACCCGAAGCGTCGCCCCGTAACGATCCACGAGATCGTGCTGGGGGAAGCTTTCCTCGAGCCGAAGAAGTCTTTCGAAAGCCCTCTCCTCGTTTCCCGACTGGAGCGCCACCAGGAAATAGCCGCTCTGGGCGGCACCGAGATCGGGCTCCTCCCGGAGAGCCGCCTGGAATTTGCGCTCGGCGTCCGACGGCTTTCCCAGGCGGAGGTCCAGAAACGCGGCCATAGTCGCCACTTCCGGGCTCTTCTCGTAGCGCCGCGCCAGCGACTCGATATCGGACGCCGCGGCATCGAGACGGCCGGACTGAAGCGAGCTCCAACCGCGATCGAACGTGGTCCGCTCGGATGCCGGCAGATCGGACGGCGCCTTTAGGCCCATGCGCTCGACCACGTCCCAGTCCGGCACTGGATGAGGTGCAAATGAGCGTTTGGGAGCGCAGTAGAGCGTCGTGAGCGCGAAGCTCACGAGTAGGACGAGGATCTTCCGTTCAATCGGCGTAAATCACCTCGAAGCAATGCGAGCGAGTCCAGGAGACAGATCCCATTCTAATTTGCGCTACGCCCAAGTCAAGGCGGCCCTGAAGCGATGAAGCCCTGAAGCCCTGAAGCCCTGAAGCGATGACGCGATGAAGCGAGGTCCCACTACAAGTCCTTCAAGGCGCGCTCCACCTCCGTGAAGGAAACTCTGCCCTCCCGCACGAGCCGGGGCGGGGTCTCCCGGACGTCGACGATGGTCGACGGAAGACCTCCGGGACAAGGACCGCCGTCGAGAACCAGATCGAGCCACGAGCCGAGCCCGGACAGCACCTCCACAGCCGTCGTGGCCGGCGCTGAACCGGAGCGGTTGGCGCTGGTAGCGGTCACGGGCGCGCCGAGACCCTCCGCGAGGTCGCGTGGAAGTCGGAGACCGCTCGCTCGAACGGCGATGCTTCCCTGAAGCGATGAAGCCGCGAGGCCGGGCCTGGCTTCGACCACGAGAGTGAGCGGACCCGGCCAGAACCTCCGCGCGAGCAGGAGCGCCGCCTCCCCGAGACCTCGCGCCACCTCCTCGAGCTGCGGGATACCCGAAACGATGCAAGGAAGCGCCTTCTCCCGCGGGCGTCCTTTCAATTCGAAGAGACGGTCGCATGCGGTGCGGCTTCGAGCATCGGCCGCGAGTCCGTAGAACGTCTCCGTGGGATAGGCCACGATGCCGTCTTGTCGAAGGACGGAGAGCGCCTCTTCCACTACTCGAGCCTCGGGCTCTCGCGGATCGACTTCGAGGGTCCTCGCTTCTGCCACGGACGGCCTCCCCCGAACGGCATGCTATACTGACTTCAATTCCATCGGTGCATTTCTTCCCCATGAAGATCCGCCCAGGGCGATTTCTGTCCGTGCTCATCGTCTGCTCGTGGCTGCTTCTGCTCGGAGCTCATGCCTTCAGGAGCTATTCGATCGCCGATGCCACCCCCCTGGTGGATCTCTCCACGGATTCGACCAGGGACGCCGAGCTGACCCAGCGAGGGGTCTTCTACCGGGGGGCCCGCATCGGCTACATTCGGGAGAGGTTCACACCTCTCGCGGGCGGATTTCGCGCCGAGCAGACGGGCGAGCTCACGCTGAACCTGCTGGGCCGAGAGCGCCAGGTCAAGATGGAGGGGTCGGCCGAGAGTGGACGAAAGGGCGAGCTCCGCGGCTTCACGTTTCGGCTGTCGACCGCATCTAGGCGCTCCCCCTTCGAGACGACCGTCGTCGGAGACGTGCAGGGCGACGAGCTAAATCTCAGGATCCGATCGGGAAGCTCGCCGGAGAGGGTCGAGCGAAGAGTCATCGTCGAGCCGATCGTGCTCCCGCTGAACCTCTACTACGCCCTCGCCGCTCGCGGGCTCGCGCCTGGCGACACGTTCCGGCTGCGCCTCTTCGATCCCATGACCGTGTCCGAGGGAGACGCGACGATCGTCGTTCGAGAGCGCGAGATCGTCCGCTGGGGAGGGCGGGAGGAGGAAGCCTTTCGACTCCAGACGACGTTCGCCGGACTCACCACGACCGCCTGGATCAACGAACGAGGCGAAGTGCTGCAGGAGGAAACACCGCTTGGGTGGACTCTCCTGAAGGAAGCCCCCGGCAGCAGCCTCCACGCGCAGGGCGGATCCGCCTCTCCCGACATCCTGGCGATGTCCGCCGTGCCGGCGCTCGGATTCGCGGGCGAGGCATCGACTCTCGCCGGGGCGACCCTCGAGCTCAGGCTCTTCCCCGATACGTTCGAGGCACTGGATGGCGGCCGCCAGAAGCTCGACGGCACTCGGGTCACCATCACCCGCGAGAGGCCCCCGTACACCGGCTCCGAAACCCTCTCGGACGACGAGCGTTCGCGGTCTCTTGCCGCCGACTCCTTCATCCAGGTAGGCGACCCCAGAATCCGCGAGCAGGCGTCTCGGATCGCAGAAGGCGAGACGGACGCCGAGAAGGCGAAGGCCATCAACGGATGGGTGTACGAGAACCTGACGAAGTCGCCCACTCTCTCGCTTCCGAGTGCGACCGAGATCCTGGAGCAAAGGGTAGGTGACTGTAACGAGCACACCGTACTCTTCGCCGCGCTCGCGAGAGCCGCGGGAATTCCGACCCGGATCGCGACCGGTCTCACCTACACATCGGGCCAGTTCTACTACCACGCCTGGCCCGAGGTGTTCGTCGGCCGATGGCTCGCGGTGGATCCGACGCTGGGCCAGTTCCCCGCGGATTCGCTTCACCTGCGGCTTCTCGTCGGAGGCATCGAGAGCCAGTACGAGGTGCTGACCCTCCTCGGCCGCGGCGCTACGATCGAGGTCGTGGTTAAGCAATGATCCGTTTGGAAGCTCTGACCAAGCGCTACGGCGACCACGAGGCGGTCCGGAACCTCTCGCTCCACGTGCCCGCGGGCGAGCTCTTCGGGTTCCTGGGACCGAACGGCGCGGGAAAGACGACCACCATCAAGATGATCGCCGGCCTGCTGCGGCCCACCTCGGGGCGAATCGAGATCGCGGGCCACGACCTCGCCTCCCATCCCGTCGAGGCCAAAGGAGCCCTCGGCTTCATCCCCGACCGCCCGTTCCTCTACGAGAAGCTCACGGCCCTCGAGTTCATGAAGTTCGTCGCCGGAATCTACGGCTTCGGCGCCTCTGCGCTCAATGGGCGTATCGACGAGCTCCTTACGCTCGTCGAGCTCCAGCAGGTGCGCTCCCAGCTCATCGAGAGCTACTCTCACGGCATGAAGCAGCGGCTGGTGGTGGCCTCGGCCTTCCTCCACCAGCCGAAAGTGATGGTGGTCGACGAGCCGATGGTGGGCCTGGACCCGAAGGGCGCCCGCCTCATCAAGCAGGTCTTCCGGGAGTACTGCAATTCGGGGCACTCGGTCTTCGTCTCCACCCACACCCTCGAGGTCGCGCAGGAGCTCTGCGATCGGATCGGGATCATCCTGAGGGGTGAGCTCGTCGCCCTCGGCACCATGGAGGACCTGAAGGCGGAGACGAAGGGGCAGGATCTCGAGGAGATCTTCTTGAAGCTCACCGGCGGTGAGGGATTCAGGGAGAGCGAGGCCGCTCTTTGACCCTGGAGTTCACGCCCGCTTCGATCGCCGCCCTCCTCGCCCCGCACTTCCGCGGAGCTCGAAACCGGCAGCGCAACGCGGGTCGCGGAGATCTGGTTCGGGCGCTCCTCTTCGCTTCGGTGGCCCTGCTCTTCGCGTTGTTCGTCTTCGCCGGCTTCTACCGCGTGCTGCTCTACATCGGCCAGTTCGACGAGTTCACGGCGCCTCTCACCCAACGGGTCCTCGACACCGTTTCCTCTTTCGTCCTGACGATCCTCCTCGCGAGCACCATCGTCACCGCCCTCGCGACGCAGTACCTCTCCGACGACCTCTCGCTTCTGGTATCGAGTCCGGTGCCGCTCCCCGCTCTCTACGGCGCGAGACTGGTCCTCACGCTTCTGCAGTCGTCGTGGATGGTGGTCCTTTTCAGCATTCCGGTGTATGCCGCCTTCGCCGCCACTGCCGCGTCTCCCTTACTCTTCCTCGCGGCCGTCGCCCTCGCGTTTCCGCCGCTCGTTCTCATCGCCACCTGCATCGGCACCATGGTGACCTCGGCGCTCATGGCGGCCTTTCCCGCCCGGCGGGTCAAGGAAATGCTTCTGCTCCTTTCCGCCCTTTTCGTCGTGCTTCTGGTTTTTCTCATCCGCGTGCAGCAGCCCGAGAGACTCTTGAATCCGCGCTCGATCTACGACGTGACCGAGTTCTTCTCCTCGTTCTCGTCACCGAGCTCGCCGTTTCTCCCGAGCGCCTGGACCACGAGCGTCCTCATCGCCGGACGAAACGGCCAAGCTCTCCCGGCGATGCCCCTTTTGCTCCTCTGGTCGACGGGAGCGGCTCTCGTGGTGATCGGCTGCTGGATGGCGCGCTCGCTCTACGCCATCGGCTATTCGCGAGCCCAGGAATCGCGACCGGCGCGGCTCTCGTCTCTTCCCCTGGTCGACCGGGTCCTGGAGACACTGACGGGGCCGTTCGAGCCGAGATTCCGATCCCTGCTCCTCAAGGACCTCCGCACGTTTCTCCGGGACACCACGCAGTGGTCCCAGCTCCTGTTACTGGTGGCGCTGGTGGTGGTGTACCTCTACAACTTCAGCGTGCTCCCCTCGAACTTCACCTTCGCCACGTTCTATCTCCAGAACCTCTTTTCGTTCCTGAATCTGGGTCTCGCCGGCTTCGTGCTCGCGGCGGTCGCGGTGAGGTTCGTCTTCACCTCGATCTCGAGCGAAGGACGTGCCTTCTGGATTCTCCGCTCCTCTCCCCTGACGATGGAGAAGCTCCTCTGGAGCAAGTTCTGGACGGCGCTCCCTCCCCTGCTCCTGCTGTCCCAGGTCCTGACCATCGCCTCGAATCATTTCCTCGGAGCCACGCTCTTCATGACGGTGCTCTCCTCGGTCACCATCCTCTTCGTCACCTTCGGCATCGTGGGCCTCGGGGTGGGAATGGGGGCCGCTTTTCCCAAGTTCAAGTTCGAGAACGTCACTCAGATCGCCGGAAGCTCCGGAGGCCTCTTGTACATGATCGCGGCCTCGAGCTTCGTCGCCGCGGTGCTCTTCCTGGAATCGATTCCGGTGTATCTCATCCTCGACGCAGACTTCCGTGGCGTTCCCCTGACGAGCCGGGCGCTCGCCGCCTCGATCCTGTCGCTCGGCCTGGTCCTCGTCCTCAACCTCCTCACGGTCGCCCTTCCGATGCGCTGGGGGAGGAGAAAACTCGACGCGATGGAGATCTGATAAGAAAGGGGGATGGGGAGATAGGAGGAGATGGGGAGGTGAAAACCCTGTCCGATTATCCCCCTCCTCCTATCCCCCTATCCCCTTTGCCTTGGGTTATGTTCGCTTCTTCGCTCGCGGGTGGTGCTGGTCGTAGACCCGCTTCAGCCTCTCCCGGCTCACGTGGGTGTAGATCTGAGTCGTTCCGATGTTCGAGTGCCCCAGCATGAGCTGGAGGCTTCTCAGATCCGCGCCGCGCTCGAGAAGATGGGTGGCGAAGGAGTGGCGCACCACGTGGGGGGAGAGCGTTCGCTTGATTCCCGCGAGGCGTCCGTATCCCTTCACGAGCTGGAAGAATCGCTGGCGGGTCATCGGCCGCCCACGCCGGCTCAAGAACAATCCTCCCTCGCCCGGCTTCGGGGAGAGGAGCGGGCGGCTCGAGACCAGGTAACTCTCGATCCACTTCTTCGCCGAGCGGCCGTACGGCACGACCCGCTCCTTCCGGCCCTTTCCGCGGCAGACCAGGTAGCCGACCTCGAAGTGCAGGTCTCTCGTCCTCAGGGAAACCAGCTCCGACACCCGAAGACCCGTGGCGTAGAGGAGCTCCAGCATCGCGCGGTCCCTGAGCCCTTCGGGGGTCAACGCGTCCGGCGCCTTCAGAAGACTCTCGACCTCCTCGAGGCTCAGATACCGCGGAAGGGACTGGGGCGCGCGCGCGGAGTCGATCTGCTCCGTCGGATCGCTCGCGGCGAAGCCTTCCGCGGCGGCGAAGCGGAAGAGTCCGCGCACGGCGGAGGTCGCCCGGGCGACGGAGCGGAGCGATAGACCGCGCCGATGAAGGCCCCGCAGGAACTCACGGATATCGGAGGCGTCGAGAGACGAAAGCGGGCGAGCTTTCTTCCGGGCGAAGGCTTCGAGCTTCTCGATGTCCCGGCGATAGCCTTCGAGAGTGTGAGGAGAAAGACCGCGCTCGACTTCGAGGTAGTGGAGAAACGCCGTCTTCAAAACCGCACGGTGACGGCGAAGTATTGGCCGCTGACCCGCATCACCGCTCGATCGCCCGCGGCCTCGATGTACTTGAACCTGAGGTACGAGTTCCTGTAGCCATAGGAGAACCCGAGGTTCTTTCCGGCGCTATAGGTCGCGGAGGCGTCGAAATCGGTCCAGACGCCCTCGCTCTCGTTCTTCCACCCCATCCCCTCGACACTGAGGGCGAGCGCGGGTGTCATATAGGCTCGCCCCTTGATCCCGAAAAGCGGGAAGCCGAGGCGAAGCGGCTCGCCCGCCGAAGCACTTGCCGACTCGAACGTCGGTTTCGCCTCGAAGCGCCCGTATTCCCCGGCGATCGCGAGAAAGCCGTAGTCGCCCTGCAGCAGATCCACCTCGGCGCCGCCGCGGGTCTCTTCGAGCTCGAGCGTCGTCGAGAGCTCACCGCCCGCGGGAACGCAAAGACCGGCGACGCAAAGAGCGGATTCCGCCGCCGTCCCGCCGAGGTATTTGACCTTCATCCACGATCCGCGCAGCTTCACCCGCCGGACGATGCGCGCCGCGAAGTGATAGTCGTAGATGCGCTCGTTCTCGAGCCCCAGGTCCTCGAAGGGATCGAGCGTGGTACCGGGAATGCCGCCCCCCGAGAGCCGAAGTTCCGAGGAGAGTTCCGACCGCCAGCGCCGAAGCTGAACCTCCACCCGATAGCTCTCGCCCATGTTCGGGCTCGCTCCCGTCTGAGACTGGGACATGGACGGAGCGGACGAGAGGACCATCGAGGCCAGAACCAACAAGCCACGATTCATGTAACCTCCAAACGGTTATCGGCCGGGCACGAGCGCCGACAGCGCCTGGTCCAGCTCGCGAACGCGGAGCAGTTTACAGCCGATGAAATAGGCCAGAAGAGCGACACCGATCGCGATGCCCACCTGAACGAGCCGGGCCCAGATGGCATCGTGTCCGAAAGCGCCGTCGAGACCGAGAAACGCCGCGTAGGAGAGTCCTCCCATCACCAGCGACGCGGCCGCTGTCTTGAACAGGGTCATGACCGTGCGCCGGCCATCGAGCCGGCCGAGTCGGCTGCGGCGGCGAAAGAGCACCCACAGAAGGACGAGCGAGACGGTGGTCGTGCCCGAGGTGGCGAGAGCGAGACCGCGATGGTCCAGCCCAAGCTCGACGACGAAGAGCCAGTTCAATACCGCGTTCGCGCCCATACTCAGGAGACTCACGACGAGAGGGGCGCGCACGTCCTGAATAGCGTAGAAGCCATCGGTCACGATCTTGACCGCGCCGAAGCTGATTAGACCGACGGCGTAGCAGCGCAGCGCGCCGGCCACCTCGACGGTGTCCTCAGGCCCGAAACGCCCCTGCTCGAAGATGAGACGCACGATGGGAATCGCGAGCACGACGAGCCCGACCGTCGCGGGAACCATGAAGAGCAGCACGAGCCTCGTCGCATGAGAGAACGTGTTTCTGAACTCCACGGTATCGGAGGCCGCCACCGCCCGGCTGAGCGCCGGAAGGGTCGCGACCGAGATGGCGACACCCACGAGACCGATCGGGAGGTGAAGGATCCGAAAGCTCTGGGTGATCCACGAGAGCCAGCCCTCCCCGCGGGAGGCGAAGATCTGGTTCACCAGAACGTTGACCTGAACCGTCGAGGCGATGATGGCCCCGGGGCCAAAGAGCCGCGCCACCCGGCCGAGCCAGGGATCCCGAAACGAAATGACAGGACGGTACCGGTAGCCGAGCCGAAAGAGAGTCGGGAGCTGCGCCAGGAGCTGGAGGGCGCCGCCGGCGATGACTCCGACCGCCATGCCCATGGCGGGATGCTGGCCGAATCGAGGCGCGAGATAGTAGCCGAGGAGCCCCACGGTCACGGACCCCACATTGAAGAACGCGGATGCGAGAGCGGGAACGAAAAAGCGACCCTGGGCGTTGAGAATCCCCATCACCAGGGCGGCGGCGCTCACGAGCAGGATGAACGGGAACATGACCTGGGTGAGCCCGACCGTCAGATCGCGCTTGGTGGCGAAGCCGAAGCTCTCGTCGGCGGAGAGAGCGACGTCGAACCCCGCGCCAGGCAGCACCGCATCCACGATCGCGTCGGCATAGACGATGCCGGCGAGCGTGAGGGCGGAGACGACGAGGATGAGCGCGTTCAGGACCACGTTCGCGAGGCGAAGCGCCCGTTCGCGGCCCTCCTTCTTTTCGATCTCGGAGAAAGTGGCGACGAACGCTTTGCTGAGCGCCCCCTCCCCGAACATGTCGCGCAGAAGATTCGGAATACGGAAGGCGGCGTAAAAGGCGTCGAGTCCGGTCCTCGCGGGGAAGAGATACGCTAGGATCTGTTCGCGGACCAGCCCCAAGACCCGGGAGACCATCACTCCCAGGCTCACCGTTCCCGCCGACCGCGTCAGCGTGCGGGCGTGGCCGCCCCCGCCGCCTTCGACTTCCCTCCCGTCGGACGCGGCGCTCTCCAACCCGGAGGAGGCAACGGTCATGCGCGAATGATATTACATTTCGCGAGGGGGTTTTCGAAGGCGAGAGGGAGCGCCGTTTTCAGCTGGCTTCGACCGAGACTTCTCCGTCGATCTCCGGAAGGGCGAAGCTCGGGTCGAGCGACTGCGCCTTCTTGAGGATCGCGGTGGCACGGGCCTGGAGTCCCTCGGCCTTGTAGACCGCTCCGAGCATCCCCAGATAGGCGAGGTTGCCCGGATCGAGCTCCGTGGCCTTGCGGAAGCTGTCCGCTGCCTCTTTGCGCCACTTCTTGTTCTGCATGAGCGCCCGGCCTAGAAGGTTGAAGTACTCCGCCTGGGTATCGTCGTTCTCGATCGCCTGCCGGCCAAGCTGGATGGATTCCCAGAAGTCCTGCATGTCGAAAGCGCGGAGCGCCCGGTCGTAGAGCTCTCGCGCGTAGCGGCTCTTGTCGAAATTCGGACCCTGACTCCGCCCGAAAGAGGAGACCGCGCCCTGCGAATAGCCGTTTCCCCTGGCCGGCGAGCTCGCTGCCGGCTTCGACGCCGTCGGGCTCGCGAGCTGGTCCAGCGCTTCGGAGGACTCGGCGCAAAGCCGAGAGAGCTTCTCCCGAATGTCGTCCGTGGCGCGGGGGAACTTGTCGGGGTGGAACTTTCCGATGATCTTGAGGTACGCGCTCTTGCGCGCTCCCGCGGGAGCGTCGACGGCGACGCCCAGGAGATCCGAATAGGCACGGCTCTTCGCCAGTGCCAAGAGGCGATCCAGCTCTTTCACGGCCGCTTCATCCGGGACCCCCTTGGGCGGAGCCTGAGGAGGAGGAGGCGACGGCGGCGAAGCCGCGCGCGCTGGCGGGCGTGCCGGCGCCTTTCCCCCAAACTGAATCAAATCCTTGTCGATCAAGTTCAAGAGGGCGGTGGCGGTTTCCGCTTCGGGCATCGGGCTCATCGCAAGGATCTCACTAGCGCGCGCGAGGCCGTCGATGCGCGAGAGCAGAAACCCCTCTTCGGGTGTGATCACGGCACCCTGAAGCTCGGTGGCAAGATTGGGAGACAGCCGAAGCGGCCTCGCCTCTTCCTTGAGCGCCTCGACGCGGCCCGGATCGACGGTGGGCGCCGGAGGAGGAGGAGGCTCGGGAGGCCGCGCGGAGAGCATGACGGTGTGCTCAGGCGACTCTTCCATTTCTTCCACCTCTTCCACTTCAGCCACTTGGGGCACTTCAGCTACTTGGGGCACTTCAGTCACTTCGGGCACTTCAGTCACTTGGGGCACTTCAGCCACTTGGGGCACTTCAGCCACTTCAGGCAGTGCGGACAGTTGCGCGGGCGGTTGTTCGGGTTGTGCGAGTTGTGAGCCCTGCTCGAGCACTTCGCGCAATTCCGCCGGAGCGAAAATCTTCGTTTTGCTGGTCTCCAATTCTGCGGGCGCGGGGACTTCGGCCGGGGCAGCCTCAGCAGACTCAACGGTCTCAGCAGGCTCGGTGGGCGACGCGGCCTCTGCCGTCTCGCAAGTCTCATTGGACTTCGATTGTGCCTCCGGCTTCGGCGCCGCGGCGGGCTCGTCGACAATCCTGACAGTCGCGACAGGTGCGACCGGCGCGGCCTCTTCTGCGGCCGGTTCGTCGAGCTCCGGCGCCGTCGCTTCGGAAACCACGGGACCGGAAACCGGCTCGGAAGCGGCCGGACGCGCAGGAGCTTCGAGAGCGGCAAGGGCCGCTACCAGCTCCGAGCCGGTGGCGTAGCGCTTTTCGCGAGCCTTCTCGAGGGCATGGTGAAGGATGGGCTTCAGGCCGTTGGGGAGACCGAGGCTCTGCCAGTTCAGCGGAAACACGGGCTCGTCGTTGATGATGCTGAGGAGGACACCGGTGAGGCTCGGGCTCCGGAACGGCTTTTCACCCGTGAGGCACTCGAAGAGAATGCAGCCGAGGGAGAAGAGATCGGAGCGGGCATCGACGTCCTCACCCTTCGCCTGCTCCGGCGACATGTAATCGGGCGTCCCGAGGACACCGCCCGCCATCGTAAGGTTCGTCGAGAGCTCCGACTTCGCGATGCCGAAATCGGTGATCCAAACCCAGAGCGACGGGGAGACCAGAATGTTGACCGGCTTCACGTCGCGGTGGACCACGTTGTGAGAGTGGGCGTAGTCGATGGCGCCCGCGAGCTGGGTCAGAACGTTGAGCGCGCCTTGCATCGGGAGCCGCTTTCGCTGGGTCAGAAGGGACTCGAGCGACTGCCCCTCGATGAACTCCATAATAATGAAGCCCCGGTCGGAAGTGGCCACGATGTCGTAGATGGTCACTATGTTGGGATGCTGGAGACGGGCCGCGATCCGGGCTTCCCGAACGAATCGCTCGCGGAGCTCGTCCGGGCTATGGTCAGCAAAGGGAGTGTCGAGGTTGATGCACTTCACAGCGACCGGGCGATCCAGGATCGTATCGAGCGCCTTGTAAACGCCGCCGAGCGCGCTCCCCGATAGACGCTCGACGATGTGATACCGGCCTCCGGGAATCTGAGGAAGGGGGGTTGGATGGCGGTCCATATGGGCCATGAGTCGACACTGGCAAGAACCGTGCCGCAGCCGAGGAGGCCGAGTCGTCCCGGAACCGCCGGCCAGTCAAGCAATTGTCGTCGCTCCCGAAACGCCTCTTCGGGGCCATACCGTGGGAAAAAACAGAGGGGGGCGTAGGGAAAGTCCCACCCGTCGGCACAAGTCCGTTTACTGAATCTCGTCTTCGATGATCGTCCGGAAGGCGTCGAACGGCTGCGCCCCGGAAAGGAACCTTCCGTTGATGAAGAACGCGGGCGTCGAATTCACGCCCATCTCGCCCCCTTGCCGGACGTCCCTCTCGACCACCTCCCGGAATTTCCGGGAATCAAAGCACTGGCCGAATGCGCCGGTATCGAGCTCAAGGTCGGCAGCGATTTGACGGTAGGTCTCTTTGGACATCGAGCCCTGGTTCTCGAAGATCCGATCGTGATACTCCCAGAACTTACCCTGGTCGTGGGCGCAAAGTGCGGCCTCCGCTGCCGGCTGAGCCTCGGGGTGGTTGGGAAGCGGAAAATCGCGATATACGAACCGGACTTTGTCCCCGTACGTCTTCTCAATCTGCTGTAGGGTCGGACCGACCCTGGCGCAGAAAGGTCACTGGAAATCGGAGTATTCGACGATGGTAACGGGCGCGTCCTCCGATCCTTTCACCCGTTCACCCTGGGCGACGTCAATTGGAACGCGGGGCGGGTCGAGGGACACATCGACCTTGGTTTTCTCTCGAAGTCCGGACAAATAGCTTTCGCGCGCCGTGACCTCGTTTCGCGCCGTCAGGTATCCCTGGATCTGGCCCGAGAGCTGCTCGAGAGTCTGCCCGGGGGGTATACGCCCGCGATTCTGGTTGAAAAATTCCTCGATGTCTTTGGCGGTCACCTCGGGAATCTTGGAGCCTATCTCCTGGGTCTCGAGCTCTTTCCGCGTGATCCCGAGCCTCTCCGCTTCCTGATCGAGGAGAACGTCCGCGAGGAGTTCCTCGATTGCCTGGCGGCGGGCGTCGTAGAGCTGCTGAAAAACCGCCATGTTGGCCTTGAGCGCCCGCTCGTCGACCTCGCTGAGGGTGATCTCCCGGTCACCAACTCGGGCCACGACGTTCGGGTCGGAGTCGCTTCCGGATCTCGCTTGAGCGGCTTGAGAAGCCGGCGCCTTGTCACAGGAGGCGCTCACGAAAAGAGCGCCGGCGAGCGAAAGGACGCGCCCGCGACCGCGGAAGTAGTGCATCAATCTCTCCTCCTCTCGAATTCTTCAGGTTACCACATTTGCTTTACAATGGCCCGAATGGGCCCGGCGCCCGCTCTGACGTTTCTCGTCGCCGTCCGCGCCATCGATTACAGTCCGTACCAGGCCGGCTCGCGACTTTCCGTCCGTGCAGACGGGACCGTGGTCAAAGGCGCAATCGACGGGAGGATATACTGACGTTCCTCGTAAACCTTCACCCAGCCGCCCCCGTCCTATGGGGCGGAGGTTCATGGGTTCGCCCCTCGCCGTGATCGAAGCCAAGCGTGCCAGCTGTGAGGGACAGGCGAGTCCTTTTCCGCCGCAGTCCCTCGAGCGCGACGCCAAGCGGCGCGAGGACGACGCGCTTGTCGAGCGAACCCGACGGGGTGATATGGAGGCATTTGAAGCGCTCTACAGGCGGCATAGCCCGGCGGTATTCGGGCTCGCGCTGAGAATGCTCCAGAACCGAGCGGACGCGGAAGACTTGCTTCAGGAAATCTTCCTCCAGGCATACGACCGGCTCCCGAGCTTCGAGGGTCGCTCGGCGTTCGGGACGTGGCTCTACCGGCTCTCGGTGAATCGATGCCTCGACCACCTGCGCAGCCGCGGAGCGAAAGAGCTGAGCCGGACCGAGCCTCTGCCCCCCGAGCTTCCCGCGCGCGTCTCGACCGCCGGCCTTCGAGGGCTCGAGCTCGAACGAGCCATCGGAGAGCTCCCTCCCTCGAGCCGCGCGGCGTTCCTGCTCCACCACGTCGCGGGATTCGACCACAAGGAAGTGGGCGAG
>CAZKNR010000361.1:0-2700 GCA_964553925.1 uncultured Acidobacteriota bacterium | reverse complement strand
TCTTCGAGATCCATGGCGTGTGCCCGCTGAAGCTTGGAGAGCGCCTGGGAGTACAGGTCGTAGTGGAAGAAATCGATCTTCCCTTCGCGGACGATGAACCGGCTGCGCTCCTGCCACCCGGGAAGCTCGGGGATGAAGTCCGCGGGGGAGGCGAGCTCCACATTGACCTCGAGCTTCTCCTTCAGGGCAGGGATGGCGCGGAAGAGAGCGTCGTGCTCCGGAAACATCTTGATGTTGAGACCGGCGGTGGTGGCCCGCCATCCGAAAAGAACTGCCGTCGTGCCTCCGATCAGGTACAGGCGGGTATCTTCGCGAGCCTCGGCTCCGAGAGCTCGAAAAAACTCCAGGATGCGCGTGGCGTCTACCGGCCTGCCTGCGCATTCGGCTGCGTCCTCGAAGCTCACGAGCCGCTGGATGAGGGCGTTGTACCGGGAATGGGCCGAGTCCGCATCCTCGCGCGCGAGAATCTCGTAGAGACGCCGTTCTGGATTGCCGTTTCCGAGATCGTGCCAGAGGATGACGATGCGCTCCGGGTTCGAGTACGCGAGCGGGCGCAGCAGGACTCCGTTCACCACGCTGAAGACTGAGGTAACGGCCCCGATTCCGAGGCCCAGCGTGAGAAGGCCGAGGAGCGTGAAGCCCGGGCGCTTTCCTAGCGAGCGCGCGGCGAACTTGAGATCCAGTTGGAATGCCTCTAGCCCTTTGAACATTGCCGACCTCGTTTTCTTCTTCAGCACGGGGCGGCGCTCCGCCCGAAGGAGCATCCAGCGCAGACTCACGACGTCCGTGAGAACGCGCCCCGCGAGCTTCGAACGCCGCCAGAATCCGGTCTCCGCCCGCGATGCGTCGGAGAGGTCGAGCTCGATCTCCCGTCCGTACTTCGCGCGAAATTCGGGAGGAAGACCACGGAGACAGAGACGGAGGAATCGGCCCATGTCACGAGGCCTCGGAGCCGCGGCGCTTCAGGTTCTGCCGCGCCGCTTTGACCATGCGCGCGAGCCTCTCAGTCTCCCGGGCGAGAGCTTTCTCCCCGAGGCGAGTAAGGCGGTAGTAACGGCGCTTTTCGCTTTCCTCCGGGCGCTCGCCGTCTTCGAGCTCCTCGATGAGACCGTCCCGCGCCATGAGCTCGAGCGTTCCATAGAGCGTCGCCGGCCAGAGGCGAAGCTCCCCCTCGGTCTCGTCGAGGACGGCGCGGGCGATCCCCGAGCCGTGGAGGTCCCGGGCGGAAAGCGCCAGGAGGATATAGTGGCTTTGCCGATTGAGGCGGTTGAGAACGTTCATTCTATGGATCGATATTATATGGATTGATATAATGATGCAAGAGTTTCGAATCCTATCGGTCAACGTCGGCAGTCCCCGCGAGCTCGAATTTCAGGGGAAGCTCGTCACGAGCTCCATCTGGAAGGCGCCCGTCGACGGACCGGTGGGAGTCCGCGGGGTGAACCTCGAAGGCGACGACCAGGCCGATCGTGAAGTCCATGGAGGTCCCGACAAAGCGGTCTACAGCTACGCCGTCGAGGATATTCGATGGTGGGAGGGCGAGCTCGGCCGCACCCTCGAGCTTTCGGCGTTCGGCGAGAACTTGACGACCTCGGGGATCGAGGTCTCAGACGCTCTCATCGGCGAACGCTGGGAGGTTGGAACCACGCTCCTCGAAGTCTCGGAGCCGCGAGCGCCCTGCTGGAAGCTCGGAATGAAGATGGAGGACCCCGCCTTTCCGCGGAAGTTCACGAAAGGGGGAAGGCCCGGCGCCTACCTCCGGATCGTGCGTGAGGGAATCCTCGCGGCGGGCGACGCCATCCGCGTGGTCGACCGGCCCAGCCATGACGTGAGTGTCGGAGACGTCTTTCGCATCTACACCCGCGAGCGGCAGAATGCCCGGCTCCTTCTCGACGTCCCCGCTCTGTCCGAAGACTGGAAGAAGTGGGCCCGGCGCGAGCGCGGATAGTCCCTTGCATCTTTAGCAGATCCATTACAACGGCTTAACCACCTCCCGGTTTGATTGCGTCTATCATGTAGGCTGCGGAGGGTTTCGATGCCACCTATGGATGAGGGGGCCGTTGCCGCCTTGGAGGAGCTTCCGCCAGAAGAGGCTCTGACAAGCGAGCCGACGCGATCCGGAGAGGCCAACTTCTCGAAGGAGCGCGCTCGGAGGGAGAATCGGTCTCGCGCTTCGCGGCGCCGCTGGCCGCTCGCCGTTCTCGCGCTCGTCGTTCTCGCGGCCGCCGGTTACGGCTACTGGCGCGCCCAGGCGGGGGACGGAGCACCGCGATACCGGTTCGCGACCGTCGAGCGCGGCGACGTCGAGTACCTGGTGTCGAGCACCGGAAAACTGGAGCCGGTGACGAAGGTCGCCGTCGGCACTCAGGTATCGGGCATCATCTCGGCGATCCGCGTGGACTTCAACGATCAGGTCCAGAAGGGCCAGGTCGTCGCCAGCATCGATCCGACGCTCCTCGAGAGCGCGGTCCGAGATTCCCAGGCGAACCTCGCCAAGAACCTTGCCCAGTTCCAGCAGCTCCAAAGCGAGTACAACCGGTTCGAGAAGCTTTCGCGAGAGGGCCTGGTATCGCAGACGGAGTACGACACCGCGAAGTATTCCCTCGAGGTCGGCCGCGAGACCGTGAGCTCTTCGGAGATCGCGCTCGCGCGCGCCAAGCAGAACCTCTCCTACGCGACGATCTACGCCCCGATCTCGGG
>CAZKNR010000360.1:0-34293 GCA_964553925.1 uncultured Acidobacteriota bacterium | reverse complement strand
AGCTTTCGATGGTGCTCATCCGGCGCCTCTCTTGGAAAGGAGCTTCTCCGAGAGCCACGGCCCGGCTCCCGCCTCGCTCCACGGACAGACTTCGATGCAGATGGCGCAGCCGCTGGTCTCGCAAAAATAATAAATGCACTTGTCAAAATCGACGTACCACTTCTCGGCGCCCCGGACCCACTGCTTCTGGTCGTGGATGGCGTCGACGGGGCAAGCCCGGACGCAGGCGGTGCATTTCGTGCACAGGTCATCGACGCCGATGTCGACCGGGGCATCCTCGACCGCGAGGGGGAGGTCGGTCACGACGCACCCCAGACGGAAATTCGAGCCGTGATCGCGCGAGATGATCGAGCCGTGCTTTCCGAGCTCACCGAAACCGCAGTCGATGGCGATCGGTATTTGCAGCAGATCGCCGCTGTTCGGGTTGCCGTACGCCCGGGCGGGCCATCCCATCCGGCGAATTTCCTCCGAGAGCGTCGAAGCGATCTCTCCGATCCGCGCGTACACCCGCATCACCTCTCCCGCCGAAGTGTCGTCGGGGACGCTTCTCATTCGCTCCCGGTTCATTTGGACGCCGATCGAGATGGCGTAGCGGTAGGGGACGTCATGGCCCGCGTAGACGTACTCGGGCTTCAACCGGGTGACGCCCACGAGGTCGGCACCGAGCGCTCGGGCGCGGGCCTTCACTTCCCGAGTCATCGCGGCGGGATCGGAGACCGCCCTTTCCGTGGGAGCTGCCGGTCCCGTCGATTTTCGGAGGTTCCAGATGTTCTTCATGATGTAGAGGACCGCCTTCCAGCTGTTGACGTAGGAGAACAGGCGGTCGAGGGCGTCCCAGGGGAGAGAGTCGGTCCCGTCGTTGTGGAAGACGTGCGCGGCGCGACGGAAGCCAGTCTCGCCGAGCCCGTTGATCTCGTTTCCCGAGCGAGGCGGGTTCCGGTAGGCGAAGGTCGTCGCGCGCGGTATGTCGTCGCGAAGCTTGAAGCGCACGGGCGTCAGCCCCTCGGTCTCGGCGATTGCGCCTCGTCCACGTAGAACTTCCCTCCCGCGCGCTGCAGCTCGCGAAACTTCCTTCGAATCGGACCTCCCACGAGGACGTAGTTGAGTCCGAGCTTCGCGATGTAGATGAGGAGGGTCAAGTCATCGAGGAAGCTCCGCGCCGGCTCCTCTCCCTTCCGCGGTTTGGCGCTTACCGTCCTCACAGAAGCGTTCTACAGCGAAGCCGGCGCCAAAGCAACCCTCCGCGTCACGCCGGGCGCGGGGCGGAGCGGAGCGCTCTCAGCACCTCGCTGGTGACGTCCTTGCCGCCTCCGAGATTCGTCACCAGGGACGAGACGGTGTAGATGGGCCCCCAGGGAAACCCCCACCAGCCGGCCACGAGAGACACGAGGCTGTAGCCGAGGCTCCTGCCTGCGGCGCTTTCACCCCCGCGGATGAAGTAGATGTCCGTTGGGTTCTTGAACGTCAGGATCAGGATCGATACGCAGTACTCGAAAATCACAAACTTGCCGCCCCGGTTGATCTCGAACTGAAGCTCATCGAAGGTGATGTCCCCCAACCCCTGTATTTTCATTTCGGCGTCTCCTTCCGCGCCGGCTTTCGCAAGTTCGATGCCAGGCGCTGGTCGCCGCCCAAATCCCTTGGAAGCAACAGATGGGGAGAAAGGTTCTGCGTCGGACCGTGGGCGTTTCCCCATCGGGAGACCGGAGATTCGAAGTCTCGGCGCCGAGGCCACGCGTTATGGCCCCTCGTCGCGGGCTACTTCTTGTCACGGCGTTTCCGGAGAAAACTGGCGGGACGCGGCAGCCGGCAGGCGAACCATCAACCTTTGAGCGTCAGAGGGATTCCGGCGACGAGGAGCACCACCTTCGAGGCCTCGCGCGCGAGAGTCTGGTTCGCGTACCCCTGAAGATCCCGGAACTCCCGCGCGAGCGCAGTCTCGGGAACCACGCCTTCGCCGACCTCGTTCGACACCGCGATCGCCTCCCTCTGCCGCAACACCGCCGCGAGTGCTTCGACCTCGCCGAGGATCTTCGTCTCGCGGGACGCGCGCTCGAGGGTGCGATGCTTGTTGAGGAGATTCGAGATCCAGAGCGTGACGCAGTCGACGAGGACGAGGGTCTCGGCCGAGCGAACGGCCGCGACCACGTCGAGGGGCGCCTCCAGAGTCTTCCAGCGCGGGGGGCGGGAGGCTCGATGGCGCGCGATCCTCGCAGCCATCTCCGGGTCCTCGTCGGGCGAGACCGGAGTCGCGGTCGCGACGAATAGGACCGGCCCGCCGGCCGCGGCGGCGAGGGATTGAGCGTGGCGGCTCTTGCCGCTCCGGGCTCCGCCCAGGACGAGAGTCAGCACAGAGCCACCACGAGAACCGAAGCCTCCGCGAGCTCCACGTTCGCGCCGAGAACGTCTCCGGTCATTCCGCCGAGGCGTCTTCGCGCGATTTTGCCCACCAGAAGACTCACGAGGAGAACGGCCGCCCAGGAAGCAAGGGCGAGCTTCAACGGAAAGAGGATTGAGATCGCTACGGCGAGCAGCGTCGATCCCAGAAGCTCGAACCGACCGGCGCCCAAGGTCATCGCGGCGCCGAGGCCCTGGCTTTCGCGCGCGTAAGGAAGGAAGAACCCAACGGGAACGGCCGCCCATCGCGCGAGAGCGGGCGCGAGCACGAGAGATTCCCCGGACGGGAGCGCGTCCACGGAAGCAATCTTCACGGCGAGGACCAGTACGAGGGCGATGACCCCGAAGGCGCCGACCGCGGGATCCCGCATGATGCGGAGCGCGTCCTCACGATTCGAGCCGCCGCCGAGGCCGTCGGCGAAATCGGCGAGCCCGTCGAGGTGAAGCCCTCGGGTCACCCATGCGGAGAGGGCGACGACGAGAACCGCAATTACCAGCGAAGGAAAGTGCGGCTTCAGGAGCCGGAAGACCCCGAGCTGAACGAGTCCGATCGCGGCGCCGATCAGGGGGAAAACGAGCGCCGCTCGCCCCACCTCGGAAGCCCCGAAGCTTCTCCGGATGGGAACGCGGGTGAGAAAGGCGAGCGCTGCCAGAAGCCGGCTCACGTTTTGTCGGAGACCCCGGCGCCCTTGAACGTCGCCATCTCGTTGTGAGCGGCGACGGCGGCGCCGAGAAGGGGCATCGCGAGAGCGGCACCGGTCCCCTCACCGAGGCGAAGACCGAGATCGAGGAGCGGCTCTACGCCGAGGAAGGCCAGGAGGGCTCGATGGCCGGGCTCCGTCGAAAGATGCGAGAAGAATGCGTAGTCTTTCACCCCGGGGTCGAGCTTCGCGGCGACGGCGAAAGCCGCGGAGGCGATGAATCCATCGACGACGACCGCGAGCCGCTGAGAGGCCGCCTCCAGTGAAAGCCCGGCGAGCGCCGCGATCTCGAGCCCACCGACCGAGCGGAGCACCTCGAGAGGCTCGCGCGGTGAGAGCCCCTTGAGTTTGTAAAGCCCGAGCGCCTTCTCGATGACTTCGCTTTTGTGTCGCCGCCCCGCTTCGTTCAGACCGGTTCCGGCGCCAGTCACCAGAGACGGCGGAAGGCCGGTCAGGGCCGCGGTAATGGCGCTCGCCGCCGTGGTGTTTCCGATTCCCATCTCGCCGAGTCCGAGGAGAACGACTCCTTCCGCTCGCGCCCGGCGCGCCTCCTCTCTCCCTCGCTCGAACGCTCGGTGCATCTCCTCTTCGGTCATCGCCGGCTCGCGCGCGAAGTTCCTCGTGCCCCGCTCGACTCCGACGTCGACCACGACGACGTCCGCCTGCGCCGCGCGAGCCAGCGCGTTGATGGCGGCGCCTCCCTCGGCGAAGTTCTTCACCATCTGCGCCGTCACTTCCGAGGGATAGGGGCTGACCCCTTCCTCGGTGATCCCGTGATTTGCGGCGAAGACCACGACCCGGCGCCCGAAGCAAGTCGGCCGGTCCTGCCTCTGGATCGCCGCGAGACGAATGGCGATCGACTCGAGCTTTCCGAGGCTACCCGGAGGCTTCGTGAGCTCTCGCTGCCGGGCGCGCGCCCGGGCGGCGAAATCCTCGTCCGGAGGTTCGACCGGACTCAGCATACTCACCAGGCTCACCAGGCTCACCAGGCACGCGACCAGCTCGACCCTCCCGTCTCTCCGTCCCGGAGCCGGGCATCGACTCCCGCTTCCTTCTCGACGAGGCGCCCGAAGAGCCACAGCAGATCGGAGAGGCGGTTCACGTAGGCGAGGACGAGAGGATCGACGCTTTCCCCTTCGTTCAGGAGTCGCACGATCACCCGCTCCGCGCGGCGGCAAACGGTGCGGGCGACGTCGTAAGCGGCGGAGACAGTGTTCTCGCCGGGAAGGGCCCAGTCGCCGAGGATCCCCTCCATCGACTCGATCTCGTTCACTTGCGTCGTGAGGGAGTCGACCCTCTCTTGAGTCAGCCCGCTCGAACCCCCGGTGATTGCGGCGCTCACGGTGAAGAGCTCTTTCTGGATGGTCTTCGTCGCCTCGCGGATCTTCGCATTCGCGCAAATCGATCGCGCGAAGCCGAGGACCGAACCCAGCTCGTCGATTGTCCCATACGCTTCCACCCGAAGGTCCCCCTTTGAGACCCTCTTGCCTCCAATGAGCCCGGTCTCGCCGGCATCCCCGGTCTTCGTCGATATACTCATCGTTTACTCTCCCTCAGATAGCAGCGTAACGGGTCTTGCGCGCGAGGAGCACGAGAAACAGCGGCCCTCCCACGAGCGCCGTGATCGCCCCCACCGGAAGCTCGCTCGCTCCAAGCAGCGTCCGGGCGAGGGTATCGGCGGCGACGAGAAAGCCCGCGCCCAGAAGCATCGAGCATGGAATCACGATCCGCAAATCCTCTCCGAACACGAGCCTCACGGTGTGGGGGACGATGAGGCCGACGAACCCGATGGGTCCCGCGACAGCGACCGCCACTCCGACGACGAGAGAAGAAGCGGCATAGACCGTTCTTTCGACCTTCCTCACGTCGACTCCAAGCGCCGATGCGGCCTCTTCGTCCATCGCGATGAGATGCAGATCGCGCGTGGAGTAGAGGAGGAGCATTAGCCCGGGGAGGAGAAAGAGCGCCATCCGCCAAACGAGATCCATTCCCACGACGTCGAGCGTTCCGACCATCCACCGCAGAATCTGGAGCGCGCGGGTGTAGTCGGTGAGGAACTGGATCATGAGCACCCCGGCGCCCGCGATCAGGTTCAGGACGACCCCGGAGAGGAGGAGTGCGCCCGGAAGGAACACGGGCCCCGACGACGCGAGCCGATAGACGATGGCGACGAAGAGGGCGGCCCCGGCAAATGCGGTCAAGAAGACGAGGGGTACCCCGCCGAGGCTCGCGCCGAAGCCGAGCGCGATGGCGACGCTCGCGCCGAGAGCCCCGCCTCCGGAGACCCCGAGGGTGTAGGGCTCGGCGAGCGGATTGCGGAAGAGCGCCTGGAGAGCCGCCCCCACCACCGAGAGCGAGGCTCCCACGATCATCGCGAGGAGCACCCGCGGGATACGGAGTCGGAAGAAGATCGTACGCGCGGTCTCGTTCGTCTGGAGCTCTTGCCAAGTGATGGCCTGGTATCCCGTCGAGAGCGCGACCGCGACCACGACCGCGAGAAGCGCCGAGAGACCGAGGAGGGCCCACCCGAGACGCCTCGCCGGCGCAGCATTGCCCTTCACCATTCCGACCACACGAAAGTGCGGCCCTCGATGCGGCCCGTCCGCACCCGCGAGTCGTCGAACGCACCCGCGAGAACGTCCTCGCGGAGGACTTCCGAAGGCGGCCCCTGGGCGACGATTCTTCCCTCGCGCATGGCGAAAAGGGAGTCGAAGCTCGAGTCCAGCATTTGGAGATCGTGGGTGACGACGAGAGCGGTCAGACCCCGCTCCTCCCGCAGGCGGCGGAGGGCGCTTCCGAGCTGCGCTCGGTGCTTGAGGTCGAGAGACGCCGCAGGTTCGTCGAGGAGTAGGATCCCGGCACTCTGGGCGAGAGCGCGAGCGACGGACACCATTTGCTGCTCTCCCCCCGAGAGCTCGGTCACCGGGCGCGGGGCGAGGTGAGCAGCGCCGATGTCCGCGAGCGCCCGCATCGCGATCTCCCGATCGACCTCGTTCTCGAAGCGAAAGCGCGCTCCGTAGGGAGTCCTTCCGGTGAGAACCACCTCGAGCGCGGTGAAGGGAAAAACAGTTCTCTGCTGCTGCGGCACGTAGGCGATGAGAGTCGCGCGCTCTCTGCGCGGGATCGCGTCGAGGGGCCGGGCTTGGTACAGAATGCGCCCCTTCGTCGGCGTGAGGATTCCCGCGAGAAGCCGCAGAAGCGTGGATTTTCCGCAGCCGTTCGGGCCGATGAGGCCGGCGAAGCTTCGACGGGCGAGGGACAGGGAGAGGTCGTGAAGGACGGCCTGGTTTCCGTAGGAGAACGAGAGCCCCTCGCCCGTGAGGATCGTCATTTCGGCATCGCGTCCGGATGAAGGCGCCGCGCCATCTCCCAGGCCGCCTGGACCGCGAACTGCGACGGATGTACGAGCCGCTTGTCGGTGAGAGGGTAAATTCTTCCGTCTTTCACCGCCTGGATTTCGAGCGTCCGCCAGACGGCGGTGGGGTCCTCCGCGAGCTCGCTCATGCCCGGAACCGCCACGGGAGCGTTCAGCGCCTGCACCATGTCGAACACCACCTCGGGGTCGAAGACCACGAGCGCCTCGGCACTGATCTGGGTGTAGTTGTGGGGTGCTTCCGGGGTGATTGGCTTCCCCCCCGCGATCTCGACGAGAGTCGTGAGGTAGCTCCCGCGGGTCGCGATGTAGACGTCCCGGAGCGTCCCCGGAAGGCGGTCCACGACCACCAGAGTCCTGGGCCGAGGGCGCCCTCGAACCGCGGCCTCGATCGTGGAGAGCTCCGCGCGCATCGAGTCGGAAAGGCGCTTCGCTTCCAGCGGATTTCCTACCGCCCGGCCAATGGCATCGATCGCTTTGTAGATGTCCTCGAGCGTCTGGCTTCCCACGACGAGCGTCTCGATACCGAGCAAATGAAGGCGCTTGTCGACCAAAGGCGCCTGGGCGTCGGAAAGGATGACCAGGTCGGGGTCGAGGACGAGGACCTGCTCGAGGTTGGTGTTGGTCCATCCGCCCACCCGGGGAAGCTTCGCCACCTCCGGCGGGTATTCGCAGTACGTCGAGACCGCGACCACCCGATCGAAAGCGCCGATGCCGTGGAGGATCTCGGTCGCGTTCGGCGAGAGCGAGACGATGCGCTCGACCGCGAAGAGGAGGGCTACGAAGTTCAGCATCGATCAGAACTCGTAGGCGATGCCGGCGAGCGCGTAGCGTCCCGGAGTTCGGAAACCGCTCGCGTGGATCGTCTCATCGAACAGATTCTCGATCTTGCCGTAGAGGCGCAAGCCGGTGCCTCCGACGGGTAGACGGTAGCTCGCCACCAGATCCGCCTTGGCGTAGCCGTCGAAGCGGTAGACGCGGCTCTGGAACGTCGAGAGATCGAAGACTGGCGCGAGATAACTCGACGTCGCCAGGAGATCGAACGCGAGAGAGAAGCTCGCACCGAAAGTTTTCACCGCCACGAGAGTGAGCTGGTGCCGCGGAATCGCGAACGCCTGCGCCTGATCCGGCGAGACGCCCCGGGGCGGCTCGGCGTCGGTGAAGGTGTAAGAGGTCTTGAGGTCGAACCCCTGTCGCGGCGCGAGCGACAGGGCGAGCTCGAGACCCTGGGTCACCCCGCCGTCGGTCGAGAGGTATCCGCCGAAGCGGCCAAACGGGTCGGTCGAGGGATCGATGGCGCCGGAGAAGTCGAAGACGATGATCTCGGAGAGGCGCGTGCGAAAGTACGTCGCCTCCATCCTTGCCTTGTCAGAGAGCGCGATCTGCTCGATCCCGAAGTCGAAGGTGACGGTGCGCTCGGGAGAAAGCCTTGGATCGCCGTAGACCGAGTAGCCGAACGTCGAGAACGAGGCGCCGAAGCGCTCGAAGAGGGAGGGCGCGCGATAGCCGCTTCCGACGTGAGTTCGAAGCCTCGTGCCCGTCGAAGGGAAGGCGTAGGCGGCGGAAAGATCTAACGTGAGCGCATCGTCCGGCGCCGGGAAATCCAATCCTCGATACGGCGACCCTTCCTCGGGCTCGAATCGAGGCTCGTCGAGAGAGAAGAACTGAGCGCGAGCGGATCCCGAGAGCGAGAGGGACCCGTCGAAGAGGGACACCTGATCCTGAACGTAGAGAGTGTGACTCGACTGCGAGACGTCGGTCCGCGAGCCCTCTTGTGTGGGATCGGGAATGCTGCGGTTCTCGAACGATTCCCGCTCGAGCTCGTAGCCCGCTTGAATGATCTGATTGTCACCCCATTCGTAGTCGCCCCGGGCGGCGAACGTGTGGATGCCACCCTCGTAGATATCCGCCGAGGCGACCAACGGCTCGAACGGCGAGACACCGAGCGGCCCTTCGTCGAAACGCCTCGAGGTCACGAGCCCGTGATAACGCAGGCTGTAGGAGAACGCCGCGCTCGGTTTCTGTTCGTACGTAATAAGACTCGAATAGAAGCTCCCCTCCCGGCGGTTATCGGGATCGTTGGCCGAGGGGACGTAGTTCACCTCCGGGATCGCCGCGATCTCACCGTCGGGAAGAGCGCCGAGAGTCACCGGGCTCTCGTTCAGGGCGAGCTTTGCATCGGAGCCGTAGAAGCGGAATGAGAGGCTCGAGTACGGGGTCATCTGCAGGAGCGCCCGGCCCTGAAAGCTCGTGTTGCGCGACTCGTCGTCTCCGTCGACGCCTTCGGAAACGTTCACGTGGGAGGCTCCGATACTATAAAGGAGGCGGTCGCGAACGCCACCCGAGGCCGATGCCCCCGCGCGGAGAAAACCGAGGCCGCCTCCCTCGGCGAGGAAACTTCCCCGCGGCTCGCCTCCTCCGGAGGCGGTGACGATATTGATGACGCCGCCGCCGGCGTTCGTCCCGTGGAGGGACGAGCCCGAGCCTCTCAGGATCTCGACGCGGTCGAGGTCGGGGGTGACGAGGTTCTCGATGTACGAAGACGCGTCGCCCTGGGGCGCCGAGGGATCGCGGAGCCGCGCGCCGTCGATCAGAATCGCGGTGTCCTCGGTCCTCAGACCGCGAATCTTGAGCGACGTGAACGAACCGGGGCCGCCGAGCTGCTCCATACGGACACCGGGAATGGTCCGAATCGCTTCGGGAACGAAGTACTCGTCCCGCGCCTCCATTTCGCCGGAATCGACGACGCTCAGGGTCTTGGTGCTGTCGGAGAGCCGCTGTGCCAGGTCGGCGCCGGTTACGACCACCGACTCCGACACCGCGGCGAGATCGAGACGGATCTCGACCTCGGAGGCGTCGTCCCCTTCGATGCGCACGGGCACGACCCGGGCCGCAAAGCCCGAGGCGGACGCCGACGCGAGGTAGCTTCCAGGCGCGAGTGCCTCGAAGCGATAGGAGCCGAGGTCGGAGGCGACGACCGAGGTCGTCCATGAGCCGTCGCCCCTCGTGAGTTGAATGCGGGCGCCGGGAACCGAAGCGTATTGCGGATCGAGGACGCGAAGGGTCAAATGGCCCGCAAAAACGGGCGCAGCGAATAGAAGAAGGACGATTGAGACAAGACGACGACGCACGGGTGACCTCCCTGCCACTCCCATCTGGCAGAACGGGACCGACGGAGCGTGAGGTCTCGGGGTGGGATGCCTCGAAACCGGACTCTTCCCATCGAAGAGCTCTCCGACTTCTCGGCTCGGGCAGGTTTCCTGACTTTCGGATGAAGCGCCTTCGCCCGCCTTCCCCCCGGCCGCGAGCCGGGAGTGGCTTCCGCCTTCGCCCCTTTCAGGGGCTACGGCGAGATTGGGCTAGGCTCTCCGATTACAGTGGCGTGGGCCGTTGGGGTCTCGCACCCCATTCCCTTTTACCCGCCTATCGGGCACCCGAGCCTGTCCACTAACGAGCGGGATTCTAGTCCAACCGCGGGGCCGCGGCAACTGGGTTATAATCACGCCTTTGTCGCAGAGAACGGATTCATGAAGAAGCTGGGTGTCGCCGATCTCGAGGTGAAGGGAAAGCGGGTCTTCGTCCGCGTGGACTTCAACGTGCCCCTCGACAACGGTGTCGTGGGCGACGAAACGCGCATCCGGGAAACCCTCCCGACGCTCCGGCTTCTGATCGAGCGAGGAGCGAAGCTCGTCGTCGCCTCTCATCTCGGCCGTCCCAAAGGAAAACCGAAGGCCGAGCTCAGCCTCGCTCCCGTGGGAGAGCGTCTCTCCTCGCTCCTCGGACGTCCGGTGAAGTTCGTGGGCGAGATCACCGGGCCTACGGTAGACGAGGCCGTGGGAAAGCTCGTCGAGGGAGACCTCTTTCTCCTGGAGAATCTTCGCTTCGATCCGGGTGAGGAGGCGAACGATCCCCTTTTCGCGAGGAAGCTCGCCTCGACCGCGGAGATCTACGTCAACGATGCCTTCGGCGCCGCGCATCGAGCTCATGCTTCGACGGAAGGCATGGTGAAGCATTTTCGGATGGCAGCGGCGGGGCTTCTGATGGAAAAGGAGCTTCACTACCTTGGGATGGCGCTCTCCTCCCCTCCCCGGCCGTTCGTGGGCCTTCTCGGCGGCGCCAAGGTCTCGGACAAGATCGACGTCGTGCGATCGCTCCTTTCGAAGGTCGATCGACTCCTCATCGGCGGAGGCATGGCGTACACCTTCGTTCGCGCCAAGGGTCTTCCCACGGGAAAGTCGCTGGTCGAGGAGGACAAGATCGAGCTCGCGCGCGAGCTTCTCTCGGAGGGAGGAGCGAAGCTCGAGCTTCCCCAGGACCACGTGGTGGCGTCTCGATTCGACGCTTCCGCCGAAACACGAACCCTTCCCATCGGAGAAATCCCCGACGGCTGGATGGGGCTCGACATCGGTCCCGCGACCGTCGCCGCGTATGGCGAGCAAATTCGCAAATCGAAGCTCGTGGTCTGGAACGGCCCGATGGGAGTCTTCGAGATGGAGCCCTTCGCCAACGGAACGGTAAAGCTCGCGGAGATCGTGGCCGAAAGCGACGCCACCAGCATCGTCGGCGGCGGCGACTCGGTCGCCGCGGTCGGCCGTGCGGGAGTCGCGGACCGCATCACCCACATCTCGACCGGCGGAGGAGCGTCTCTCGAGTTCCTCGCGGGAGAGAAGCTCCCGGGAGTCGAGGTCCTGACCGATGCGTAGACCGCTCATCGCCGGCAACTGGAAGATGCACGTGAAGCTCGGCGAGGCCTCGGAGCTCACCCGCCGCGTCGTCGACGGATGCCGCGGCTTCGACGACGTGGACATCGTGCTGATGCCCCCGTTCACCGCGCTCGCCACCGTCGCCTCCGCCATCGCCGGAAGCCGGATCGGTCTCGGGGCCCAGGACCTCCACTGGGAGGAGAAAGGTGCTTTCACCGGCGAGGTTTCTCCGGTGATGTTGAAAGACGTCGGCTGCGCCTACGCGCTCGTCGCGCACTCGGAAAGAAGGCAGCTCTTCGGCGAGACCGACAGGAGCGCGAACCGAAAGGTGCTCGCCGCTCTCGCGTACGACCTCGTCGCCGTGCTGTGCGTCGGAGAGTCGGACGCGGAGCGCGACCGCGGTGTGACCTTCGTCGTCGTCGACCGGCAGATCAAGGAGGGGCTCAAGGACGTATCCGAGAGCCAGCTCGAGAAGCTGGTGATCGCCTACGAGCCCATCTGGGCCATCGGCACCGGCCGGACCGCGACACCGGCGCAGGCCGAGGAGGTGCACCAGTCGATCCGGGGCCAGCTCGCGAAGCTCTTCGGGAACCAGGCGGCCGGCAAGGTGCGCATCCTTTACGGCGGCAGCGTCAAAGCAGATAATGTAGACGACCTCATGGCCGAGGCCGACATCGACGGAGCCCTGGTCGGAGGAGCGAGCCTAGACGCCTCGTCCTTCACCCGAATCTGCGGCTTCCAGCGGAGAAAATAAAATTGATTCTGACGATTCTGTTCACCATCATCCACGTTCTGGTCTGCCTGTTCCTGATCCTCGTGGTGCTCGCCCAGCAGGGCAAGGGCCAGGACCTCGCCAGCGCCTTCGGCGGCGCCGGCTCCCAGACCGCCTTCGGCGCCCGCGGCACCGCGACGCTCTTGTCCAAGATCACCGCCGGAGCCGCCGCGATCTTCATGATTACGTCGCTATCGCTGAGCTTCCTCAGGCCCGCGGCGTCCTCGAACACAGTAGTTCCGGACTTGCCCGCGCCCGCGAGCGAAACGAGCGCCCCCTCGACCCCGTCGGAGGGGTCGGCGACCCCGGCCCCCTCGGCGGACCAGCCGAGCGAAGCGCCGCCTGCGGGTGAGACCGCGCCCGACGCGACGTCGACGGTTCCTCCGCCGGACTAGGCGGTCTTCCCGTCTTGCGGTCCCGACGCCGCCTCTTTATAATGACTCTTCCTTTGGACCGGCCCGGTCCAGAGTTGCCCACCCAAGTTGCCGAAGTGGTGGAATTGGTAGACACGTACGCTTGAGGGGCGTATGGAGCGATCCGTGGGGGTTCGAGTCCCCCCTTCGGCACCAAGTTCAGCAAACACCTTTGTGAGGAGCGCCGGCAACTCGTGGAGCGTTCGTGTCGAGATCGACTTGCTGGCCTCCGGTTGAAACATCACGACTTCACGCGGCATCGCTTCGCCTCCGCGCTCGACGGCGCTCGTCTCGCTCTCGCGCAACGCGCTCGACGTCCGATCGTCGATATATGCGAATTCCTCCGGGTGCCATCACGGGCTCGAGGATCCCGCGGCGGGCCCAGTCCCGGATCGTGTCGGCCGACTGCGAGCGATTCGGCTCGCGCCGCTAGTCTTGACGTGCTCTTCGCTCATGCTGCGGGACCTCCGTTTCACGGTCCCATTGATGCGGGATGTCCGTGATAAGCTATTGATGGGGTTTTGGCGTGTCGGAAGTGCGAGACAGAGACGGTAAGCACAAGGATGAAGACGTTGTTGGCAACTGCGGAAAGAGGGTGTTCGCTCGACGGGCCACGGCGTCGTTGTCGTTTCGAGTCCCGCGGACCATCCGCGACTGGCCGGGGCGCCGAGCGCACGTGTGCTCCGGGCCGGCGACTCGGCGTCCCGCTGAGTCCGACAAGGAGGGAAACGTGAGCACGACGACAAACCGGACGAAGGCTTCACAACCCGCCGCTAATGTAGAAGCCGGCGACCCCACGATCGTGCAGTTCCCGTCCTCGACCAAGATTGTCGGCGGGCTCATTACGCTGTTGATCGCGTTTATTGCGTGGGAGGCTACCCGCACCATCAGCAAAGTAGATGAGCTCTCGAAGGAGATGAACGCCGTCAGGACTGAGCTCGTGGAGATAAAGACGGAGATTAAGACGCTCACACCACTGCCTGAGCAAATCAGCAAGCTCGCGATCCAGCTCGCTGAGCTTTAGGGACACCTCATGGGCAAGTCGCCTGCGCCGGCGAAGCTCCCGGCGTCGTCCGGAAGCGAGTAGCAAGCCACCGCGCCAACTTTCAGCCAACAGCCAACGAACTCAGCCGGAATGAGCCGGATTCACCCGGAGCCTCGAACTTGAAGTTGGGCGATGATCAATGCGCAACCGATTCCAATACGCGACGCGCGTCATCCGGGTTCGCCGCTTTCCTAAGTGCCTCGTCCGTCTGTACAACTAGGGCCGCATGCAGCACGCGCAGGGCTTTTGTCAATGTGTCTAGAGAAAAGTCGGCACGGCCGGCAAGGATCTTGCTTAACTGTCCCTGGTCGATACCAGTCTCCTTGCAGAACTTGTACCGAGAACCGTACCGCTCTTCAATCAGCGCCAGGAGATACTCTCGATAATCCGGCGGTGCAGCCTTCCCCTGCGCGATCCCGAGCCGCGCTTCGAGATCGTCGCAGATCCTATACACTGGCGATTTCGGAGTCAGACCGCATTTGGCTAAATGCTTCATCCACCAAGCGGCGAACCGCGTCCAATCCGGCTGTTCACGGTAATTTTCCACGACCGTCTTTAGGCAAATGCGTTCTTCCTTCGTTAGCTGTTTCAGGTCAACGGTTCGCCCCGTGAGGGTCCGATAAACTAAGTCTTTCTGCACATCCATGTCATACTCGATTCATCTTCATGCAAATACGTTGATTTGTCACTGAACTGAAAATCACAATGTGTTAGATTTTCTCTACGCGCTACGCCACCCTCTTGTCCACACATCATCAGCCCTCGCTCGGGTCTCCTTTCAGAAAGCCTTTTGCTGGATCGCGCTTAACGGTTCGATCTAGACCTCTCACGACGAAGAGGATCTCAGCTTGGTCAAAGCTGTTTGCTGCCCGCGCGAGAACTTCGCGCCGCACCTCCACCTGGTCACGGGGGATCAGCACGGTATACTTGCGGCTTTCGTCCTCGGTGAGGCGACCGGTTATGAGATCTTTCCACCCGCCTGGAACAGCTTCAACATTTTCGACCACTCGCACGCTTTCTTTTATCGCGACCACACTTGTTGGACCGGACCAACCTGCGGCTACCGCGTATACCTCATCACGAAGAAGTCCCCATAACGTCGCACTGTGGGGACATCGGTCGCTGTCTCTTACTAACGGTATCAAGAACCATGATTCATATCGTTCCTCGGGGGTCGAGTCCGTCATAACGCTCCTGGGCCGCGTGTTGCCAGTCAGTATGACGCATACTTGACCGAGAGTCAAGCAAAGGAAGACGCAGCGACGTTGGCTAACTTCGCTCCAACAAGGTGAGCGTCTGCCGTCACTCGTGGTGCCGGAAATACTACCCACCTTCGGGATAACCGGCTGGATGTGAAAAAAGGAAATATGCCCTCGAAGCCGACCGTGGAACTCGGGACGGACGGAGTAAACCTTTCTACCCAAAACTGAGCCATTCAACCCACTCGGGTGACTCGTCCACCCCAATGGGCCGTGGAGTGCTAGCTCCTGCCTGCAAAGGGACGTTCACCGCGAGTGTGAAGTTACGCGACAAGCTGGATCGGCTGACCGTGCTCATGCTTTCTTCAGTGTCCTACAGTGACCTTGCCGCAATCGTCGAAGTCGCCGTGACGGAAAAGCTCGAGCGGCTCGAAGCTAAACGCTTCGCCGAAATCAAGGCGCGGCGCAAGTCCCTCGACGAGACCGATACTACGATGGACAAGTATCGGCGGTGCGGCGGCAGCGTTTCCGAGCCTATGGCTGCCTACTTCATCGACCCAACGCCCGCGGACTCGGGTCGCCCCTGCCCTATAATTACCGCATGAGTTTCGCTCCCGCGTACGTCCGCCTCCGCGAGAGCGGCGAGTTGAGCGAACGGGTCGAACGCGGCCTCGGCATGCTGCGCTCCTGCCGGGTTTGCCCTCGGGACTGCGACGTCAATCGACTGGAGGACCAGAAAGCGGTTTGCCTCACAGGCCGCTACGCGGTCGTCGCGAGCTATTTCCCCCACTTCGGAGAGGAAGATTGCCTCCGCGGTCATCGCGGCTCGGGCACCATCTTCTTCGCGAACTGCAACCTGAAGTGCGTCTTTTGCCAGAACTACGACATCAGTCAGAAGCCCGCGGGGAAGGAAGTGACACCCGGGGAGCTCGCCTCGATGATGCTGGAGCTTCAGGGGCTCGGCTGCCACAACATCAACTTCGTGACCCCGGAGCACGTGGTGCCGCAAATCGTGGAGGCGCTCCCGTTCGCGATCGAGGCCGGACTCAGGCTGCCCCTCGTTTACAACACCAGCGGATACGACTCTCTCGAGAGCCTGAAGCTTCTCGAAGGAATCGTCGACGTCTACATGCCGGACTTCAAGTACTGGAGCGCGGAGGCTTCGAAGCGCTACTCCAAGGCCGAGAATTATCCGCAGGCGGTCCAGGAAGGACTCCGCGAGATGCAGCGCCAGGTCGGCGATCTCGTCCTCGACGAGGAGGGGCTCGCGCAACGAGGACTTCTCGTGCGGCACTTGGTGATGCCGGGCGGAGTGACGGAAACGCGGAAAGTGATGCGCTTCCTCGCACGGAACATCTCCCCGAACGTCTACGTGAACCTGATGGACCAGTATTACCCCGCGTTCAAGACGGAACGCTATCCCGAGATCCACCGCCGGATCACCGAGGAGGAATATGTCGCGGCTTGCGAGGCCGCCCTCGAGGAAGGGATCCTCCGTCTCGACGCCCGGGCCCCGCGAAAGCATGCCCTCTACGCCTGACCGGATGCCGGCGCTCTTCGTCGGTCACGGCTCCCCGATGAACGCGATTGAGGACAACCGTTGGAGCCGGGCTCTTCGCGAGCTCTCGACGCTCCTCCCCAGGCCTCGATCGGTAGTCGCCGTTTCGGCACACTGGTTCGTCGAAGGCACGCGGGTCACGAGCCATCCGCTTCCGCCGACTATCCATGATTTCGGCGGGTTCCCTCGAGCGCTCCACGAGGTCGAGTACCCCGCCCGGGGAGACCCCGATCTCGCGCGCCGAGTGCGAGCGCTCCTTGGGGAGAGCCGGGTCGCTCTTGACGACCGGCGTGGCCTCGACCACGGCGTCTGGTCGGTCCTGACCCACCTCTTTCCCGAGGCCGACGTTCCCGTGGTTCAACTCGGTCTCGACGAGCGGCTCGCGCCGCGGGAGCATTACGAGCTAGCGCGGCCGCTTCGAAGCCTGCGCGACGAGGGAGTCCTCCTCCTCGGGAGCGGCAACGTCACTCACAACCTCGGCCACGCGATGAGGCGCCACGCGGAAGGCGACGACACCACACCGGACTGGGCCGCTCGATTCGACGAGAAGGTGAAGCGCGCGTGCCTCGCGCGCGACGGCGCCGCGTTGGCCGGGCTCCTCGAGACCGAGGAGGGGCGGATGGCGCAGCCGAGCTCGGACCACTACCTGCCCATCCTGTACGTCGCGGCCGCGGCGGACGAAGCCGACGAGGTGTCGTTTCCCATCGAGGGCTTCGACTGGGGCTCGCTGTCGATGAGAAGCGTGGTCTACATTGCCAAGCACTTGGTAGACTCGTGACAGGTTTGAAAGGGAGCGGAAAAACCCATGACGACGAAAACCGTATTCGTTCGCTGCAAGGTGTCGCCGGGCACCTTCGAAACAGAGTACTACGTCATGCTGGACTCGACTTCGGCATACGTCGACCGAGACGACGTGACGGTTCAGAGCGCACCGACGCGTGGCTCGGAAGTGGATGGGTATGTTCGCGCTTACCTGATTCAAGAGACGGAGAACAAGTTCCTCGTGGAGCTCCCTGGGCAGGCGGTTGTCGGGGGACTACGCACTCTGGATCCCACGGGCGCAGCTCGCGAACTGAGCGGGCGCTTGTAGTAGCTTGATTCTCAGCGACGAAGGAATTCGCAAGGCGCTCGCTTCGGGCGAGCTCAAGATCGACCCGGTGCCAGCGGATGATCAGGTGAATTACAAATCTATCGGAACCAATTTCAATGCCGGGTTGGTATAGTATCCATAGGCTGCGGCCCCGTTCGTCTACAACCTGACGTTCCGCGGACCTGGAGTGGAGGGGTACGGGCGAAGCGACAGGGAGAGAACGATGAAGGTTGACGTAGTGGAACTATCGGTCAAGCTGAATTGCGTCGCCTGGAAACAAGACAAGCGATGGATCGCCCAATGTCCGTCCCTGCATGTGGTTTCCCAAGGCGAATCGAGAGAAGATGCAAAAAGGTGCATCGAGGAGGCAGTGCGCCTTTGGGTTGAAAGCTGCCTTGAGCGAGGCAAGCTCGCCGAGGCACTCGAGGAAGTCGGCTGGCGAAAAGCGAAGCCCGGTGATCAAGTCGCCGAGAACGTCGATAGTATTCAGCTTCGCGAGTCCAGCGCGGCCCTCGCTGACCACGAGCAAGACATCTTCCCCGTCACAATTACAGTTCCAGCGTTCCAAGCGTCTCTCCTTAACGAACATCGTGCGGGCTAGCTGGAAGCAGCTCGTCAAGCTTTTCGAGTCCTACGGTTGTCGCACGGATCGAATTAGCGGCGACCATATCGTCATGGTTCATGACCAGATGTCTCGCCCGATTGTCGTGAAGAAAGACGACGACCTCGGACCAGATCTTCTTATGACGAATTTTCGCACTCTTGCTGACGGGCTCGGTCTTGACGTGGAGGACGTCAAGGCAAACCTGGAACGGCTGCGTAGCGGCAAGAAGCCAGTAAGGATGAAAATCACCGCGCTCAAGAAGATTACGGACTTCCTCGTTGATCGATTGGGAAGGTCATATTGCCAGAAATGTCTGAGCAAGCAAACCGGAAAGCACAAGCAGGAAGTTTCCATCGCGGTGAACGAACTAGGAGCGCTAGCTTCGTTTGACCTCTCTCCAGGTAAATGCACGCGCTGTGGTAAGGACGGAGAAGTCCTAACAGCCCTTCCGGTGATTACGTAAGACCTCGGCGCCCTTCACTCTCCGGCTCCACCTGTCCCGCGTCGTCGAACGCCGCGCCCATACCTGCATGCATGCGCACGGGGCCACCGCGATGCGGTGGTCCATCAACCGTCACGCGAACCGAACGCTGTAGACGGGCGGAAGCTGCGTCGAGAGCGTCCGGAACGAGTCGCCCTGGTCCTCGCTCAGCCAGAGCGACCCGGTCGTCGAGCCCATCGCGAGGCGATCTCCGCTCTTATCGACGTCCATCCCGTGACGGTAGACCACGTCGTAGGCGTGTTCTTGCGGAAGCCCCTCGCGAAGGACCTCGAAGCTCTCCCCTCCGTCGCGGGTGCGGGCGACGACGACTTTGCCGTCGACCGGGACGCGGTGCTCGTCCTTCACCAGCGGCACGAGCCAGGAGGTCTTGGGATCGCGGGGATGGATCGCCGCAGCGAAACCGAAGGAGCTCGGTTTGGACGGGATCGATTGCCAGCTCTTGCCGCCGTCGGCAGAGCGGAACACCCCGTTGTGATGCTGGACCCAGAGGACGTTCGTGGCGGAAGGACACATCACCATGCGGTGGGGATCCTGGATCGACGGATCCTCGCGGCTCTCCGGAGGCATGTACTCCGCGTACATTCCCTTGGTGCTCACCCGCCACGATGAGCCGTCGTCTTCGGTAATCCAGACGCCGCCGCAGGAAACGCCGAGGAGCACTCGCCGGCTATCGCTCGGATCTACGATCACCGAGTGGATCCCGGGATGGTCGTAGCCTCCCCCGAACCACTTCGCTCGCTCGGGCTCGTTCCAGAGGGGGTCGTTGAGCCGCCAGGTCTCGCCGCGATCCTCGCTTCGGAAGAGCCCGCCGGGGATCGTGCCCGCCCAGAGAACCCCCGGCCGATCGGCGCCTCCCGCTTCGAGGCACCAGAGGAGCTTCACCGCGGGCGCCTCTGCCTTTGGCACGGAGGGCGCACCCTCGTCCGCTTTCGGGTACGCGGGTGCTGTGACCTCGTGAAATGTTTCGCCGGAATCGAAGGACCGGTGGAGCTTCACTCCGAAGTGGCCGAGGTTCAAAGCGGCGTAAACGGTCCCGTCTCTTTCGTCGGGAAGGACGTACGTGACCGGGTCCCCGACGAACGCCGTTCGCTCGATCTTCCACTCGCCGCGGCCGTTTCGCTCGTAGAGGAAGAGTCCCTTCCGGGTTCCGACGTAGAGTCTCTCGCTCATCTCACCCTCCTGACAAAGCCTGCATCACGAAAACGTCCTGGTGGTCCTGAACGCGGTCGGTCAGATGCAATCGATCGCGCACCAGCTCCCCTCCGACGAAGACCGCGACGTGCTGGCGGAGCCTTCCTTGTTCGTCGACGACGTAGCTCCGGAGCCGCGGGTTTTGCGAGAAGACCCTCTCGAGCGCCTCGGCGACGGTGCCCGTGGGAACGACGACCTCCGGGCAGTCCAGATGGCGCGTCAGGTTCGGAGTAAAAGCGACCACCGGCATGGCTGCTAGTATAATGCTCCCCCTTGATGAAGTTCGCGGTGATTTCCTTCGTTTTCGCCCTCGCGACGAGCCCCCGCTACGACGCCTTCGAGAAAACCATTCCCGAGCTCCAGGAGGCGATGGAGCAGGGTGACGTGACCTCGAGAGAGCTGGTTCGGCAGTACCTCGAGCGGATTGAAGCCTTCGACCGCGGAGGTCCGGCCCTGAACTCATTCATCTTCGTGAACCCAAGAGCTCTCGAGGAGGCGGACGCCCTCGACCGGGAAAGGCGGGAGAGTGGGCCTCGAGGCCCGCTCCACGGGATTCCCATCATCCTCAAGGACAATTACGACACGAAGGACATGCCCACGACGGCGAGCTCCGTCGCCCTCACGGGCTTCGTTCCCAAGGACGACGGCTTCCAGGTTCGGAAGCTCCGCGAGGCCGGGGCAGTGTTCCTCGGGAAGTCGAATCTGCACGAGCTTGCCCGGGGCATCACCACCATTAGCTCTCTCGGAGGACAGACGCTCAATCCCTACGATCCCAACCGCAATCCCGGCGGCTCGAGCGGCGGCACCGGCGCCGCCGTCGCCGCGAACCTCGCCGCCGTGGGAATGGGAAGCGACACTTGCGGCTCGATTCGAATTCCCGCGGCGAACAACAACCTCTTCGGCCTCCGGGTGACGCAGGGCCTTTCCAGCCGGGACGGCATCATTCCCCTTTCGCACACTCAGGACGTCCCGGGTCCGCTCGCCCGAAGCGTCATCGATCTCGTTCTCGTCCTCGACGTTACGGTCGGACCGGATCCCGCGGATCCACAGACCTCGGTAGCGGCCGGACGGATTCCGGGGAGTTACCGCCAGTTCCTCAAACGCGACGGGTTGAAGGGCAAGAGGCTGGGGCTCTTGAAGAGCTATCTCTTGGCCGCCCCTCCGGAAAAAGAGATGACGGACGTCGTTCTCGCCGCCGTCGAGGCGATGAAGAAGGAGGGGGCGGAGGCGGTCGAGATCGAGATCAAAAAGCTCTCCGAGCTCCTCGAAGGCTCGGGAGTGATCGGCATGGAGTTCAAGTTCGACCTCGAGGACTACCTCGAAGCCGCCGGCGAAGCACCGGTGAAGAACCTGGGGGAGATCCTCGACCGCGGCCTGTACCACGATGCTCTCGGCCCCATCTTCCGCACTTCGAACGACGCGAAGGAGAACTCGGAGGAGTATCGGAAGGCGCTCTCCCGCAGGAAAGACGTTCAGAAGGAGCTTCTTCGGGCGATGAAGAGACACCGACTCGACGCCATCGTCTACCCGACACTTCGCCTCAAGCCCGCCCGCATCGGAGATCCGCAGCCTGGAAGCTCCTGCACCGTGAGCGCGCACTCCGGCCTTCCCGCATTCAGCATCCCCGCGGGGTTTACAAAGGACGGTGTTCCCGTGGGGGTCGAGCTTCTGGGAAAAGCGTTCGAGGAGGGAAAGCTCATCGCCATGGCGTATGCCTACGAGCAGGCGGTCAAGCCCCGAAAGTCGCCACCCCGAACGCCGTCGCTCATGAGCGGAGAGCTCACGCGTCATTTCACCATCTCGGGAGATCCTGGGGGCCACGCTCTCCTCGACGTTCCGACGCAGAAGCTCCGCTACGAGCTCCAGTGGTCCGGCGTTCTGGGCGACGAGATTCTCGACGTCAAGCTGCACCGGGAAGAGAAGGACGGCGCGGGACCGGTGGTCGCGCTTCTGGGTAAGAGCCGACAAGGAGAGCTCGCGGTCCGAAACGAAGACCTCGACGCTCTCCTCGCGGGGAAGCTCTACTTCACCGTGTACACGCGGGAGAAGCCTCTCGGCGCCGCGCGAGCCCAGATCCTCGATGCGACGGATTCAGCGGGCCGTTCTCACTGAATCTTACTGAATCAAGGGTGGCGTCGCGGGTGCCATTCCGCGATAGAAGAACTTCTGAACGCGCTTTCCCTCATACGTCTCCGTGACGTAGAGGTTGCCCTTGGAATCCGCCGCGATATTGTGGGCCCCGTAGAACTGTCCCGCCCAGTGTCCGGCGCCCCCGAAGGCGGTCACCACCTGAAGCGTCTCTCGAAGGAGAATCCAGATCTGCTGGTTGGTCCCGTCGGGAACGATGAGATAGGTTTGCGCGGGGTCGGTGGAAAAGGCGATGTCCCAGACCGAGCCGCTTCCGAGCGTCTTTCTCGCCACGAACGCTTCCTTCACGAACGTGCCGTCCTTGCGGAACACTTGAATCCGATCGTTCGTGCGATCGCATACGTATAGCAGCTCGTCCCGGGAGATGCGGACGGCGTGCACGATTCGAAACTGCGGCGCCGGCGGCCCCTCGGGGTCGTACTGGCTGGGCCGGTTCTCGTGCTGCACGGCGCCGCTGAACGGGCTCGGAAGGTGCTCTCCCGCCTCCTCGAAATACGAATCGTCCGGCTTGTTCCCGTACGCGCCCCAGTGTCGTTTGTAGGCGCCCGTTCCCGCGTCGAAGACGATGACTCGATGATTCACGTACCCATCGGCCACGAACAGCTCGCTGGCGGAGCGGTCCACCATCATGTGCGCCGCCCCGCCGAGATTCTCAGTGTCGTTGCTCCCGGCGTTTTGCCCTTTGTGCCCGATCTGCATCAGGAACTTGCCTTGCCGCGTGAACTTCAAAATCTGAGAATCCTTGGGCCCACCGCCCGCGAGCCACACGTTGTCGTCGTCGTCGACGTGGATGCCGTGCTCGAGATCGGGCCACTCGTAGCCCGATCCGGGCCCGCCCCAGGCGTTGACGACGTTGCCCTCGGGATCGAATTCGAGAACCGGCGGCGCGGCACCCCAGATCGAGCGCGTCTCGTTCGGCTGAAGCGTCCCGGGACGGTGGACGATGAAGACGTGATCCCTCGAATCGACCGCCACCCCCACGACGGCGCCCACGAGCCAGCGGTTGGGGAGAGGCTTCGGCCACATCGGATCCACCGCGAACGACGGCGCTTCAGTGGCTGGCTCGATTGCCGAGCCGCCGCTGGCCGGTGGTGCGACCAGAAATCCGAAAACGGCCGTCGCCGCTACAAGCCGAGTCAAGGATGGTCTTCTCATCATCGTTTCCTCGATCATTTTGCAATAAACACAGGACAGTCCACCACCGGCTGATGAGGGTACTTCGGTCGAGTAGGCTCCTCGCACATGAGAAACTCCATTGCTCGTTTCGTGGCCACGACGCGAAGGTGAACGCAGCAGTGGCACTGGCTGTCGGGAAAAGGCCGGGGGAGACCCGGCAGGTCGATCACTTCTGGGCGCGTCATACCTATCTTAATCCTGCTCGCGGTCCGAATCGAAGGCGTCGATGCTTCGGATCCAGCGCGTCGCGGAGCCCGTCCCCAAGAAGACTGAAGCTCAAAACCAGAACCGTGATGAAGAACCCCGGGGCGAATGCCGCCACCGGAGTCGTTCGCACCAGCTCCCTTCCCTTGCTCAACATCGCGCCCCACTCCGGATGCGGCGGCTGAACGCCGAGGCCGAGAAACGAGAGCCCGGAGGCGATGAGGATCGCGGTTCCGAGCTGAAGGGTCGATGCCACCACGAGAGGGGTGAGGGCGTTCGGGAGGACTTGTCCGAAGATCACGCGCGCGGCGGAAGCCCCGAGCGCCCGGGAGGCGGCGACGTGGTCTCGCTCTAGGATCGAGAGCGCCGAGCCTCGAACCAGGCGGGCGAAGGTAGGCGTCGACATGACGGCGACGGCGATGGCCGTGTTCTCGACGCCGTTTCCCAGAACGACGACGACCGCGATCCCGAGAAGGATTCCCGGAAAAGCGAGAAGGACGTCCATTAGTCTCATGAGCGAGGCATCGACCAAGCCGCCGTGGTACGCGGAGAGGAGTCCGACGAGCGTCCCAACGACGAGCGCGAGCCCGACGCTCGCGACGGCGATTCCGAGAGAGATCCGCGCGCCGAAAAGGAGGCGGCTCCAGATGTCGCGGCCGAGGTCGTCGGTTCCGAACGGGTGCTCGAGGCTCGGACCGGCGTAGTTGTTCGCGAGGTCTTGCTCGAGAGGGCCGTAGGGCGCGAGGACCGGAGCGAATATGGCGAGAATGCCGATGACCGCGACCACAAGGGCGCTCGCCGAGGCCGCTTTGCTCATGCCGCGATCCGAATGCGCGGATCCACCACCGCGTAGAGAACGTCGGTCGCCGCGTTCACCAGGATGAAGAGCGCGGCGACGAACAGCATCGTCCCCTGGATCATGGGATAGTCGCGCCAGAGGACGGCGTCGACGAGGAGCCGGCCGACTCCGGGGATGGCGAAGACGCTCTCGACCAGGACCGCGCCCGCGATCAGGTTTCCGAAGCGCAAGCCCACGATGCTGAGGACGGGGATGAGGGCGTTCTTGAGCGCGTGACGGAGGATGACACTCGTTTCTCTCTCCCCTCGAGCGCGGGCCGCGCGCACGAAGTCCTGCCCCACGACGTCCAGCATCGCCGCGCGTGTCATCCGCGAGATGATCCCTCCGGACTGGGCCCCGAGAGTGAGGATGGGAAGCACGTAGTGAGCCGGGGTCGCGATCCCGATCGAGGGAAGCCAGCCTAGCGAGAGCGAGAATGCCAGCATCATCATGAGGCCGAGCCAGTACGAGGGCGTGGAGACTGCGAGGAGCGCCAGAATCATTATCAGGGCGTCGCCCAGGCGGTTGTGACGCATCGCCGCCAGGATGCCACTTCCTATTCCCATCGCCGTCGCGAGGACGATCGCCCCAAGGGCGATGACGAGGGTGTAGGGGAACCGATCGAGGATCTCCCGCAGCACCGGAAGCCCGGTGCGGATGGAGATTCCGAAGTCACCCTGAAGCGCACTCAGGAGAAAGCTCCCGTACTGGATGGGAAGCGGGCGATCAAGACCGAGATCGCGGCGGATCCTTTCGACCACCTCCGGCCCGGCCTCGAGCCCGGCGACGAGGAGCGCCGGATCGCCGGGGATCATGTGGATCATCAAGAAGACCAGGACCGACGTGAAGAGAAGGGCGAGGAGCGCCTCGAGGAGACGTCGCGAGAGGTAGCGAAGCACCGGTTTACGGTGGGGTCAGGTGCGCGCGCTCGAAGGTCACGAGCCCCAGGGGGGACGTCGTCACCGAGGCCACGCTCGCCCGCATCGCGACGACGTGGTAGTTGTCGTAGAGCCAGATAGCGCCGGGGTCCTCGAGGTAGACGATCTCCTGCGCCCGGCGGTAGAGGGCGTTACGGGGATCGGCGTCGATCTCGCGCATCGCGCGCTCGATGACGTCGTCGAACTCGGCGTTCGAGTAGTAGCCGTAGTTGTTCTCGTTCCGCTCCTGCGTCCGGAATATGGGCCGGAGGCCCCAGTCGGCATCGGCGGACGACGCCCCCGCGCCCATAATAAAAATGTCGAGCGGGCAGTCCTCGGGGAGGAGGCCGCCCCAGTACTGGCGGATCGTCCCCCACTCCAGGACCTCGATCTCCGCTTTGATTCCCACCTTCTCGAGCTGCGCCGCCATCGCCTGGGCCAGTTCGACCCCCATGTTGTAGCGGGGCGTTGTCGTGATCTTGGTGGTAAATCCGTCGGCGTAGCCGGCTTCCGCGAGGAGCTTCTTCGCTTTCTCCGGATCGTACGGGATCTCACCGAGATCTGCGCGGCCACGGATCCTCGGAGTCAGAGGTCCGGTCGAGGGCTCTGCCATTCCAGGCATGAGGTTCTCGAGAATCGATCTGCGGTCGATGGCGTAGGAGATCGCCTGACGGACGCGCGGGTCGGTGAAGGGCTTCTTTTGGCAGTGGAACCGGAACTGCTGCGATCCGATGGAGACCGTCTTGTTCACGACGACGTCGGGGTCGCTCTCGAGCCTCTTCAGGTCCGCGGGAGGGATCTGGGTGATGACGTCCACGTCGCCGGACTCGAGCGCGATGACCCTCGAGGCGGCTTCGGGGATCGGACGGTAGACGATGGTGTCGAGCTTCCCCTTCTCTCCCCAGTAGTCCTCGTTTCGCTCGAGAACGAGCTCCAGATCTTTCCGCCAGCTCCGGAGCTTGTACGGACCGGTTCCGGAATCTTCCTTCGCCGGGCTCCGGATGGCCGCTGAAACGTGGGCCATCATCGGCTCGAAGGCGCCGAAAGGATACCGGGTGACGACGTTCAAGGTGAAATCGTCGACGACGTCGACGCGCTCGATGGGGGCGAAGAGGTCGCGGCGGTTGTGCCCCTGCTCGGGGTCGAGAACGCGCTCGAAGTTGGCCTTGACGGCGTGCGCGTCGAAGGGCGCACCGTCGTGGAAACGGACGCCCTTCCGGAGCTCGAACGTCCAGGTCACGTCGTCCTCAGAGGCGTTCCACGAGAGGGCGAGATCGGGGACGACCTTCATGTTCTCGTCGTACCGGATGAGAGCGTTGTAGATCATCCAGATGACCTGGTCGGACTGGCTGTCGGTGGTGTTGTGGGGGTCGAGGGTCGTGGCATCCGCGCTCGGGGCGAAGACGAGGGAGTTCGTCATTTCCGGCGCGGCGCAAGAAACCGAGACCGCCAAAAGGACGGCGAAGAGAGGGTTCAGTCGACGTCGACCCATGCGCTCTTCTCCATGTCGGCGACACCGAACGCCCAGGCGCCCGGCCTCGCCATGTTGGATCGGCACGAGTAGAAGAGAGTGCCCCTTCCCGGCGACTTCAGCTCGTCGACGATCTCGAAAGTCAACGGGCTCACGACCCGCGCCATGAGCTCGCCCGGAGCGAACTCCGTGAACTGGCGGTCGAGGCCGATTGTGGGCTCGAGGTATCCACCCACCCTCGGGCTCACCCGCCAGTAGTCGCCGATGCGCAGCACTCGTTTCAGCCGCTCGGGCTCGCCGGGAATCATCCCGAGGTGCTGCATGACGCCCATGGTTCCCCGGACGTTCGTTTCGAGCCAGGCATTTTCCTGGGTCTCACCGAAGCCGAGCCCGCCCACTTCCGCGACGATTCCCGGGATCTTGTAATGCTCGCCGGCGTAGCCCACCGACGTCCGCGGTCCCCGAAGGCCGGTGTGAATCCGGAGCGCGTGCATCACGGGAAACCCGAACGCGAGCGCCATCCGGCGGCTCTTCTCGCTCACCTCGGGATCGGTGTAGTCCTCGGTGAAGCTGACGTCGGCCATGGTCGAGCCCCAATCGCTCACGTGGTAGTCGATGAGGTGGGTCGCGCGGGTGAAGAGCTCCTGCTCGATGACGCGGGTGATCTGGTTCGTCATCCAGTGATAGATGCCCCCGAAGGTCCGGTTCGCGTCGGGCTCGTCGGAGTCGTCGACGATGACCCTCGTGCCGGTGGCGAAGGCGGCGACGTTCGCGACGGGAACGGCGATGACGTTTCCGGAAAGGCTTCCCGGGTCGAGCCGCGAGAGAAGCTCCCTCAGGATCAGCACCGAGAACCATTCGTTCCCGTGAAGCATCGAAAGAAGAAGGAGCGTCGGACCATCCTTCTTCCCCGCGACGACGTGGGTATGAATGTCGATGGGCATGGCGACGTCCCGGGTCACGGGGATCGAAACCATCCGTTTCGCGCCGGCGGGGACTCTGGTTCCCGCGATCTCGATATCAGACATCGTTTCGACTCCGGACTTCCATAACGAGGAGCGGGGATTATACTAGACGTATCCGTCCAACCATGCTCGCCATCGATGACGAGATCGTAGTCGGCGACGACGAGATCGAGCTGAGATTCGTTCGGGCCAGCGGGCCCGGCGGCCAGCACGTGAACAAGGCGTCGACCGCGGTCGAGCTCCGCTTCCAGGTGGAAGGCTCGCCTTCTCTTCCCGACGACGTCAAGCGGAGGCTTCGCCAGATCGCGAAGACCCGCATCTCGGACGAGGGCGTTCTTATCATCCAGGCGAGCCGGTTCCGCTCGCAAAAGCAGAATCGTGAGGATGCTTTGGAGCGGCTCGCGGAGCTCATCCGCCGGGCGAAGGCGAAACCCAAGAAGCGAAAGAAGACGCGGCCGTCCCGGGCATCGAAAGAGCGACGGCTGGAAGAGAAGAAACGCCGGTCGGTCCTCAAGAAGGACCGGCGGGCGCCGTAATTTCGACACAAAGCCCCCGTAGCATCGTGTGAGGCGGGGTCAGGGGCCAGGAGCGCATACGACATGATGAAAAACCACCTGAGCAAAAGCCCGTTGCTGCTCGTCTTTTCCCTTGTCGCCGCGTTCACCGCGGGAGCGCCCTCCCGCGGGAGCGGCCAGAGCGAGCCTCTCCGAATCCTCTCGATAACGCCCCGGGGCTCGGAAGTCCCCCCGGGCCGCCAGATCGTCATCCAGTTCGATCGAAAGGTCGTGCCCGTCGGACGGATGGAGCGGAGGGCGGACGAGATACCCATCGGAATCGAGCCCCCTCTCGCGTGCGAGTGGCGCTGGCTCGATACATCCTCTCTCGCCTGTCAGCTTCAAGAGGACGACGCCTTTCGACCGGCGACGCGGTATCAAATGACGGTGCGGCCCGGGATCCGAACCGAGAGTGGAGCGACAACGGCCCAGGCCGTCGAGCACGAGTTCGCGACGGAACTGCCCAAGGTGACGGACACCAACTTCGAGAAGTGGCTCGGGCCGGGAAGTCCCAGCTTCACGGTGACGTTCAATCAGAAGATGTCAGCCGAGAGGGTCAGGAGCCACCTCTTCTTCCAAACCGACGCCGGCGCCCGGTTCCCCCTCGAGGTCGAGCTCGCGGACGCTCAGGCCGAGAAGCCGGAGCGATTCTGGAGGGTTCGACCGAAAACCGAGCTTCCCCTCGACATCACCGCCCATCTCACAGCTGAAAAAGGCCTAACTTCTCTTGACGGCCCTCTCCCCACGGCCGAAAACAATCGGGTGGTGGTTACTTACACCTTTCCCTCCCATAAATTTCTTGGGATTCGATGCTGGGATAACGAGAGAAACCAGGTGATGCTCCGACCGTCCGAGACGCTTCCCGGGAAACCCTGCAATCCCGTGGGGACCGTCGAGGTGGTTTTCGCCGCTCCGGTGGTGAAGGAAGTCCTCCGCGAGCACATGAAACTCGAGCCGGACCTGGCGGGAGGGCGCGAAGACTACGACCCCTGGGAAGCGCTCTACAGCTACTCGCGGCTCGAGCGGGTGCGCTCGGAGGGCGAGGCGTACTCGACGCGGCTTCCCGAGCTTTTGCGCGCGCGCACGACGTACCGCATCCGGGCGGAGGGCTCCTCGCTTCTCGACGAGTTCGGCCGGCCGCTCTTGGAGGACGTCGACCTGCTTTTCACCACCGGGGATCGGCCGCCGCATGCCGAGCTCACCCATCCGATCTCGACCCTCGAGAAAAACGTCGAGAGCCGCGCTCCCATTGTCGTCACGAACCTCGACGCCCTCGATTTCGAAGTCGAAGCGTTGACCGCCGAGGGAGTCACCACGCGCACCGAGACCCTCTCGCTTCCCAAGGCCCCGAACGTCGCTTTTCGCTATCCCCTGCCCACCCGCGAGTGGCTCGGGGGAAAGAGCGGCGCGGTCTTCGCGAACACCCATAGCCGTCCTGAGACCGAGATATATCCCAACCGCCTCTTCTCCCAGGTCACGCCCTTCGCGGTGCACACCAAGCTCGGCCACCAGAACACCGCCGTCTGGGTGACCGATATGTCGACGGGCCTTCCGGTCGAGGGCGCTTCGGTCTTCATTTACCGCTCCTCTCCCGAAGCGGCCCTCCGCAAGCGCGAGCCTCTCTCCCAGGCGACGACCGACGCCGCAGGAGTGGCCCTTCTCGCCGGTCAGGCGGAGTTGAATCCGCTTCTCGAGGTCCCACGGTGGGGGAACCTCTGGGATCGAGCCGGCTACGAGATGTTCTTCGTCGCGGTCACCAAAGACGAGGACACCGCACTCGCGCCTCTCTCCTCCGACTTTTGGGTCTACATCGAGGGCGCCAACGACACCTGGATTCCCTCTTACAGCCGTACTCGCTACGGCCACGTGCGCGCCTGGGGCACGACCGCGCAGGGAGTCTACCGGCTCGGCGATACCGTCCAGTACAAGCTCTACGTGCGCGATCAGGGAAACGAGCGCTTCGTCAAAGCACCCGCAAGCACGTACCACCTGCAGGTCTTCGACCCGATGGACAAGATGGTGCACGAAGTAAAAGACCTCGCGCTCAACGCCTTCGGCGCGGCCCATGGGGAGCTCCGGGTGGCGGAGTCGGGCGCCGTCGGCTGGTACCGGTTCCAGCTCCAGTCGAGCTTTCACAACGAAACCTGGGAGCCTCTCCGGGTCCTCATCGCCGACTTCACTCCGGCGCCCTTCCGCGTCACCACGGATCTCGACGGCGAGCGCTACGAGCCGGGCGACGAGATCCGGGTCTCGACCAGCGCGAAACTTCACTCTGGCGGTCCCTATGCCGACGCGGACTCCCGGGTTACCGTGAACGTCACCCCCACGACGGTGACCTCCGAGAATCCGAAAGCCGCGGGTTTCTGGTTCGGAAGCGGATACGGGGACACGGTGACGGTCCATCAGAGTGAAGCCCCGGTCAACGTCGAGGGCGAGCTCGAGATCACCGTTCCCGTCCTCGATCAGACCTTCCCTCGAGGACGGATGCTGGTCGAAAGCGCGGTTCGAGACGACCGCGGGAAATACATCGCCGGCCGCGCCACCGCCGAGTACATGGGCCGAGACCGATTCGTTGGCATCCGGCAGGAGGGCTGGCTGCTGAAGTCGGGAGAGCCCGCGGAGGTTCAGGCCGTCGTCGTCGACACCGCGGACGACGTGGCGAGCGGCACCGACGTCACCCTCCGGATCCAGTACCGCGAGACCACGGCTTCGCGGGTGAAGGGCGCGGGAAACGCGTACATCACCCAGTACAACCACAACTGGGTAGATGTCGAAACCTGCACCGCGGCCTCGGGCCCCGAGCCCTCGCGCTGCGCGTACACTCCGGAGAAGCCTGGCTACTATCAACTCACGGCCGCGATCGTGGACTCGAAAGGTCGTCCTTACGAGGTCTCGACCAGCCGGTGGGCCGCGGGGAAGGGTCAAGTGCTCTGGGAAGAGTCCCCCGGGCACCGTCTCGACATCGAGCCCGAGAAGAAGGAGTACCGGGTCGGCGACACCGCGCGCTTCCTCGTCAGAAATCCTTTTCCGGGGGCGAAGGCTCTCATCACCATCGAGCGCTACGGCGTCCAGCGCCACTGGCTCGAGACGTTCGAGGAGTCGACGGAGGTAATCGAGGTCGAAGTGGGAGAAGACCACGTGCCCGGCTTCTATCTTTCGGCCGTCGTGACCTCACCCCGCGTCGAAGCTCCGCCGAGCGAGGACGATCTCGACCTGGGAAAGCCCGCCTTCCGCATGGGCTACGTCGAGGTGCCGGTGCTGGATCCGGTGAAGGAGATCGTCGTCGAAGTCCACCCCGAAAAGGACCTCTACAAGCCGAGAGACAAGGTGAAGGTTGAGATTCAGGCGCGGCCGCGGCTTTGGGCGGGGGCGGCGCTTCCCCCGATGGAGCTCGCGGTTGCCGTTCTCGATGAGGCGGTCTTCGACCTCATCGGCGGCGGCGAATCCTACTTCGATCCCTATGAAGGCTTCTACTCGCTCGAGCCTCTGGACGTCGAGAACTTCAGCCTCTTGACGAGGCTCATCGGCATCCAGAAATTCGAGAAGAAAGGAGCGAACCCCGGAGGGGACGGCGGCGGCGGGCCCGACCTGCGGACGCTCTTCAAATTCGTGAGCTACTGGAACCCGGCTCTCGTTCCCGACGCGGAGGGCCGGGCGACCATCGAGTTCGAGGTCCCCGACAACCTCACGGGCTGGCGCATCCTCACGATGGCCGTTACCGCGGAAGATCGCATGGGACTGGGCCAGGGTCACTTCGTCGTGAACCGAGAGACGGAGATCCGGCCCGCTCTCCCGAACCAGGTCACCGAAGGAGATCGCTTCGACGCTCGCTTCACGGTGATGAACCGAAGCGAGGAAATCCGAACGCTGAGCGTGACCGCCGAGGTCTCGGGAGCGGCGGAGTCACCGGGCCTGAAGGCGCATACCATCGAGGCCGAGCCCTATCAGCGTTACAACGTGAGCTTCCCCGTTCGCACCACGGGAGTCGGGGAGGTCGTCTTCAGCGTCCGGGCCTCGGACCTCGTTGATGGGGACGCTTTGCGGCTCCCGCTCCACGTCGGAAGACGGGAAGCTCTCGAGGTCGCCGCCACCTACGGCACGACGATCGCCCCCAACACCCTTGAGTCCTTCCTCTTCCCCGAGAACATGAGGACCGACGTCGGTCGGGTGAGCGTGGTCTCGAGCGCGACGGTCCTTGGAAACCTCGAGGGAGCCTTCGAGTACCTTCGCGACTATCCCTACGCCTGTTGGGAGCAGAAGCTCACCAAGGCAGTCATGGCCTCGCATTTCGCGTCCCTTCGCGATTACGTCCGCAAGGATTTCACCTGGGCGGGACACGACACCATCGCCGATACGACCCTCGCCCTCGCCGCGAACTATCAGGCCCCGAACGGGGGCATGGTCTACTACCGCCCCGAGGACGACTACGCCAGTCCCTACCTCAGCGCCTACACCGCCCTCGCTTTCCACTGGCTCCGCGAGAGCGGGCATTCGATTCCGTCCGCCGTCGAGACGAGACTTCATGACTACCTGCGCCAGTTCCTCCGGACGGACGTGTTCCCCGAGTTCTACACCCGGGGGATGTCGTCGAGCGTGCGGGCGGTCGGGCTCGCGGCACTCGCTCTCCGGGGCTCGCTCGAGACCGCCGACCTCGAGCGTTACCGCTCCCACGTGAAGGACATGGACCTCTTCGGAAAGTCCCACTTCCTCATGGCGGCGAACGCTCTCGGCGTCGATGCGCGCGAGGTCGAGGACGCCATCTTCGCCCACTCGAGCCGGAGCGGAGGCAAGATCGTCTTCACCGAGAGCGTCGACGACGAGTACACCCGGATTCTCTACAGCGCAGAGCGAACCCAGTGCGCGGTCCTGAGCGCCCTCACGCGTCGAACGACCCGGCCCGAGGGCGATCTTCCCTTCGAGCTCACGCGGACCATCACCCAGTCCCGGGGAAAGCGCGATCGCTGGGAGAACACGCAGGAGAACGTCTTCTGCATGAACGCCCTCATCGACTACAGCCGGCTCTACGAGAGCGAGACTCCAAACTTTACTTTGCGCACGTTCTTCGACAACGAAGAAATTGGGGAGTCGAAGTTCGACGACCGGAGAGACCCGCCCGTCGACCACGAGCGCCCGCTTCGCGCGACCGATCCGGGGAAATCCGGACAGCTTCGCATCTCGAAGCTCGGCCCGGGGCGCGTGTACTACGGCGCCCGGCTGTTCTATTCCCCGAAGGAGCTCAAGACGGAGCCGGTGAACGCCGGCGTCGAGATCCGAAGGGAGTACAGCGTCCAGAGAGGGGGTGTTTGGATTCTGCTCCAGGAGCCCCTGCGAATCCAGAGCGGTGAGCTTCTGAAGGTCGACCTCTTCCTCTCGCTTCCCGCGCCCCGGAACTTTCTCGTCGTCGACGATCCCGTTCCCGGCGGTCTCGAGCCCGTGAACCGCGATCTCGCGACGGCCTCGACCGTAGACGCCGATCAGGCGGAGTTTCAGGGAGCATCGACTTCTTTCTGGTTCACGCGCAACGACTGGTTCTGGTTCGGTTACTCGCGGTGGAGCTTCTATCACCAGGAGCTTCGCCACGACTCGGCGCGCTTCTACTCCGAGTGGCTTCCCGCGGGGAACTACCACCTCTCCTACGCCGCCCAGGCAATCGCCCCCGGCGAGTTCCAGGTGCTTCCGGTCCACGCCGAGGAGATGTACGACCCGGATGTGTTCGGTCAAGGCGTGCCCCAAACACTGGTGGTGGAGCAACGACAGTGAAACGGGCACTCGCCCTGCTCGCGACGCTCGCCGCCGCGGGGCTCCTCAGCGCGACGCTCGCCTCTATCTCTCCCGTTCCCGAGCGGCTCCCGCCCTCCGGACCGGGTGAGCTCGAGCCGCGCTACGCCGATCGCCGTGGCGAGCTTCTATCGGTCACGTATGAGAACCGGTGGAACCTTCACGACCGGATCCCGCTTCATGAGATTCCGGCGATTCTCACGGAAGCGTTCGTGACCGCCGAGGACAAGCGCTTCTATACCCACCACGGCGTCGACTGGACGGCCCGACTTCACGCCGCGTGGACGAACCTGACTTCCCTTCGAACGGTGCGAGGCGCGAGCACCATCACCGAGCAAGCGGTCCGGATGATCCACCCGAGACCACGCACTCTCTGGTCGCGCTGGGCCGAGGGGTTCGAAGCGATGCGGCTCGAAAGACGCTTCGAGAAAGCGGAAATTCTGGAGTTCTACCTCAATCAGGTGCCGTACGCGCGGATGCGGCGAGGAGTGAAGCAGGCGGCGCGCGAGTACTTCGACCGCGATCTCGACACGCTCAGCCCCAAGGAAACTCTCGCGCTCGCCGTTCTGGTTCGAAGCCCCTCACGGCTCGACCTCAAGAAAGGCACCGAGGCCATCGAGATGCCGGTTCAGAGGCTCGCGGCACGGCTTCACGCGCGGGGGGTACTCTCCGACCTCGAGCTCGAGCGCATCCG
>CAZKNR010000359.1:0-7426 GCA_964553925.1 uncultured Acidobacteriota bacterium | reverse complement strand
GGGCGGATGCCCACCCCAGCGCTCGACCGATTGGAAAAAGACGATGTGACCTCGCCCGCTCGGTTGGGTGTGCAAATACCGAGTCTCGCCGATTCGGCGATCATGCGGGCGCTTTCGGTGAAAGTATCCGACCGATTCCCGACCGTCGATGCCTTCCAAAATGCCCTTTTGGGGGACCCAAGTTCTCGGATCCGGCACTCCGTCAGACCAGACTCGCAACTTATGCGAGGAACTCACGTGCGGCACCACCTCTTCGGCGTCGGTACGGTGGAGCAGGTGGAACCCTTCTTCGACGACCAGAAGGTGACGGTACGATTCGTGACCGCCGGAAAAAAGATGCTCAAGGCGCGTGACGCCGGACTGGAGATCGTTCCAAAGCCACCACCGGCTAACGCTCCTCCTCCACCGAGGAACGCTCCCTCTCCGCCGAGGCCCAATGGTGGTGGCCAAAACGGGAACTCGCCGCCGCCGACAAGCAAGTTGAAGAAGTGGGCTACCCGTACACTTGTCGCCGGGATTCTTACACTTGCGTCTGCGGTGGCCATTGGCCGGATCGGCCCCAATAATGCCGAACGGGCGTGGATCGCCACACGGGAGTGGTTCGAAGAGTTACTCACCGGCACGATGAAGGGTCAAGTCCAGGTAAGCTCGAATCCCGAAGAAGCAGAGATCTACGTTGATGGCAGGCTCCATGGAGTCACACCCAGCCCGATCACGCTGGAAGGCAAACGAGGAGAGACGATCACAATTGAGGTGAAGCGAGAGGAGTATCGCTCTGGCATTTGCAAGGTCGTCCTCGGCAGCGCGATGCCCAACTGCGACATCGTTCTGGAGGCGTTGATGAGAGAAATACTCGTCGAGACCGAGCCAGAGGGTGCGCGGGTGAAGGTCGACGGAGAAGACAAAGGGACTACTCCCGTCACCATCAAGGTGACCAAGGGTGCGGAGCATACGATCACACTCGCTCGAAACTCGTACTTGTCAAAGCCCCTGGTCCTTCAGCCTGATCAAGACCCTCCGAATCCAATCGAGCTGACCCCTGCTGGCACGCTCGAAGTGCAAAGCTCTTACCCGGTGGAACTCATCGTCGGAGGAAGGACGTACGATAAGAAAGAAACCCACCGTGTGACGCTGCCCGCCGGTAGCCACTCGGTCGAGGTGAGCGCGAGAGACGTGTTTTACCGTCATGAGGAGCAGATAAGAATTTCGTTCGCCCAAACGACGTGGTTGCGGAGTCCTCCTCTCGGAAGCATTCTTATTGGTGAGTCGACGTTCAAACTTTCAGCGACGATTGACAGGTTCGAAATTCCTCCGCAGAAGCACGGCGATCTGCTGAATATCGCCGCGGGGAAACACACCATCGGCTACGAGCTCCCGGGAAGCCCGGCCCTATTCAAAGGGTTCGTGGTGAACGATGGAGCTAAGTACAGAGCTTGGTTCGACGGCAAAGAAATTAAAGTCGAGCCTTACTGAATCAGGCTTAACCACTGCTCGGCGAGCGGAGCCACCAGGGGACCATCATCCGATTCCAGCGTTGCATCGGGAAACCCCATTGCAAGCTTGAAAAACTCGACTGCTTCCGTTTGGGTATTGCTCAACCGCGAGTAGCAGAGCCCTCTGTAGTAGTTGACGGTTCCTGCGGACAAACCGAGTTTCCCCGGTAGCTCGAGCTCACCAAGGTATTCGGTCAACGCCGTTACGCAATCACCCAGCCCCATGAAGCTGAGCGCGAGATTCAGTTTAGCCAGAGGTGCGACTTCCGGCTCTAGCAATGCCTGATGGCGTAATTGCACGATCGCTTTGTTGTACAAGAACCCTTCCGCGGTGGTCGGTACTTCGAGCGGAGTCCGGCCCAACTTCACGCCACGATGGAACGAAGCCCCTCGTCTCAAAACCTCGAGGTCGAGCGAATCACCTGGATTTTTTTGCTGGATGATTCGGAACAGCTGATGAGCGTTCTTGAGAGTTTCTCCATCTGCTTTGGCGAGCTTGTCGCCGGGGGCTATTCCGGCTGCGGCGGCGGGGCTCTCACGATGTACGTATAGAACAACGGGTGTCTCTCCACCAGAGAGAGTATCGACTACGTCGATTCCGATGCGAGTTCCAAACAGCGATAGCGGTTCAGTAAGTCGAGCTACGAAATCCGGCAGACCTTGAATGTAGTTGATCGGAATGAGGTCCGGGGAGGCCGATCCCACCGCGAGAAGCCTAACCTCAATGTCCTTGACAAGATCCTGTCTAGGAACAGAGGCAGCCAGCAGCGCTTGGACCTCATACTTTTCTCCAATCTCCTCGCCGAGTTCCCGTAATCGCTCGTTTTGAACAGTCGATGGTTCGCGGAGCAACAGGTCTTGCACGGACGGGTTGAGCGGCCCTCCAAGTTCTTCCGTCGACACGATGTAGTAGCGGTCTTGGTTTCGAATCTTCTCCAGGAGTTTCGTCTCGATTCCCTTGAGCAGCTTTAGCCGCACGCCTGCGTCTGCCTTGACGCCCAGGAACATTATGTTTGGACGTAGGGGACAGACAGCGTCCAAAATTTGTCCCGCGCTGACCGCGACATCACTCTTGCACTTGCCCCAGTCGTGCTTTATCTCCAGAACGCGGTTTCCGGAACAAACTCCATCGATGGCAAAGGTGCCGTCTGGTCTCACGTCTCCCCTATGGACGGCGTCCAAGAACACCCGAGCCCCCCTACTGGCGCCGGAAATTGCGATGGTCCCGCGGGATTCTTTCAGCCCAAAGAGCTTTGCGTCATAGCTTCGAAGTTCCAGCTCCTCAGTTGGTGCTCGGCTGGTTTGGTAGCAATCCTTGCTGAATTCGAGGAGGTGGCTGCCCGGCGTTAAACAGAACTCGAGGACATCGGAGACTTTGGTGCGGTCGAAAGGCGTTTGCATCCTAACACCAAGGTGAGGCGGGATGATGCCCGAGGTGCGTGCTATGGGCTCACCGTCTGCCCAGACTTGGACGTCAGACGGCTGAGTGGCCACCTTGTAGGTCGCTGCAATGCGTTCCAGTTCCACCGACTCCCCGATCGCTGGAAAAGGATTGACTCTGCCGGGCTCAACCCTGAACTGCTCCCGTATGAGGGGTTGGTAGCAGTTCAAAATAAGTTGGAGCATTTTTGTGCCTGCCAAGAGCCGCACGGGTGGGTCGAGGTTGGTGTCGCCCACGTACTTCCCGTCGACAAGAACCTGAGCGCCTGGGGGGCTGGAGCGGACTTCCAGCCAACCGGTGAGTTGTTCTTGAAGCTCGCGAAAAGGTTCAAGTAGTTCCGGTGCCTGGACCTCCCAACTCGTATCTTCTCGTATAAGCAGTGCGAGGTCCTCACGTGCGCCTCTTGAGTCCCCCTGTTGCCACCTAGCCCTGGCGCGGTACTCGAGAGAAGATTTGTATGCCGCGGTTGATTGCCCGGCCTCAATGCCCTGGATCCAGAGAAAGGAGAGCACCGCGGCCAACAACGCCTCAATGAAACCGAATGATTTCTTTTCTTCCATTGTCGTAGATGAACAGTTCTCCGGAAGCACCAACATCCAGAGAAGTCGGACTTTCCAGCGCCCCGTCACCCAAGGACTCTGAACTGAGGACGGCGATAAGTGAAAACGACGGATCGAAAATGGCCAGCTGCGCCGGGTCTCGATTCAATAGATACAGATTCCCGTATGGATCCAACGCGATGTCCGCGAGAGCTTTAAGTTCATACTGCTTGGTCCGGGTTGGAACGCGAGCGACCAGGCGGCCTTCAGGCGAATAAACCGCGACCTCCCTCTCCTTCTTGTCGTGAAGCAGAACTCTGCAGGAGGGGTCCATTTCGATTCGCTCTACGTCTCGCGAGGTCGTGTCAGGAAACGGGCCCAACGCGGTTCCATCCTGTCGAAACCGCAAGACGCTCTTGAGTCGGGAGTCATACAAGAGCAAGTTGTCCGAGCAGTCTCGGGCGGCGAGTTCGATACGATCCAGCAACCTAGGACCGTCGGGCTCGGGAGTTGAGAAGCCATCAAGAACGGCACCGCCCGCGAGCACGTGGCGTTCACCCGCGATGAGCACACGATCCTGATCGTCAACGAACAACGATTTGGCGCGCGAAACGGACTTCGCTTGCTGGACGCGGCCGGCTTTGGTCAGCACGAGGGCTGTGTCGTCGGTTATAGCGTGCAGTTGGGCGGACCCAACCCGAACCATGCTCACGTCGCGAAGTTCTTTGTGCTGCTCCATCTGGAAGGTGCCGTCCCTCTCGTAGGAAAGGGGTAAGTTCAAGGAACGGGTCCCATAAAGCCGAAAGTAAAGAGTAATGAGATTCCGCGCGAGCGCGGCCTCTGGGCTGTCCGGCTATAGATCCCGCACGCGTTGGAGTTGAAGGAGACCATCTTGAACTCTTCCCATCCGGATACGGGAACGTCCCAAACCTAGCCCGGCGCCAGGAGCCCGTTCGGAGTTCGGACAGTCCCAAACGACTTGAAAGTATGCGTTGGCAGCTTGTCCCCACCGATTTTGTCGTTCGTGGTCCAGGCCACGTGCTATGGCTTGTGGAACCTCCTCGCACGGCAGTCTATCGGCGAGCGACTCAGGGGCTGAGCTCAAGACTAACAGAGCGACGACGATTGTCGACATAGCGCCTCGAACCTTCCTCCCCCGGTTCACCCTTGGGCGCAGTTTCATCTACAAGAGGGGTACTGTCAAATTGGAGAACGTGCTGCGCTATCCACATCCAAAGCTGGGCAGTTGATCCCGCGCCGACCCTAGGTGCGCCTGTCAGAGACAAACGCGCCGCCATCTCCTCTCCTCTGACATCGCGACTGCTGGGCGTGTTAGGATAGCCGCGGATGACGACTCCCATCCTCACAGTTTCGCGATCATCTCGTCTCTCAGCCGTGACGTTGAGTTCCTCGTTCTTGTCATCCGCTCACGTCGATGGAACGTGAACAATCGAGTGGTTGGACGCGTCAGTTGATTGCGGAACCAAGGCCCGGAGTTGACTTATTGGTTTTCCTATTTTCCCGATTTGGTTAAGGAGGATCAAAATTGTTTCGGGTAGATGGCAGGTCTTGGATGCTTCTGTCGCTTTACTCTCAGAGAGGCATTAATCTACGCGGAAAGGGGGAACCGGAACACGTGAACCTACTTCAAAAACGGTCGTTCTCTGGTGACCTCATGGACGTTCGGCGTGGAACGCGCCTGACAGAACGGTGCGGTCGGCTCGCAAGGGTGTGCGCTTCGAACACTCACTAGAAAGGAGATGTGCGATGATTTCCTCCTACCGGAGTACCCTGTTAGCCCTGGGGTGGATGGTCCTTCTCTCGACGCCTGGCTTCTCGCAGAAGCTCTCGGGGGATTTCAACGGGGACGGCTTCGACGACCTAGCCGTCGGCGTCCCCTTGGAGGGCGTCGGGACGGTTAACGCCGCCGGAGCTGTGAATGTCATTTACGGCTCGGCTGCTGGATTACAAGCTACCGGACTGGGTGGACCGAATGATCAGTTTTGGCACCAGGATAGTGTCGGTGTCCTGGACTTTGCCGAGCCTTCGGATCATTGCGGGTACCATCTCGCCGTCGGAGACTTCAATAATGACGGCTTCGACGATCTCGTAGTCAACTGTCGCCTCGAAGAGTCGGTCTTCGTGATCTACGGCTCAGCCACGGGCCTGCAGGCCAGTGGCGTGGGAGGGCCCGACGACCAATTCTGGACACAGAACAGCGTTGGCGTCCTTGAGTTCGCCGAACCACTCGACGAGTTTGGTTCGAGTTTAGCAACGGCTGATTTCAACAGCGACGGATTCGACGACCTTGCGATCGGCGTTCCTGGAGAAAGTGTCGGGTCGGTCTTGAATGGCGGGCCGGTCGCGGGCGCCGGGGCCGTGAACGTCATTTACGGATCAGCCATTGGGTTACAGGCCACGGGCGTCGGAGGTCCCAACGATCAGCTCTGGCATCAGGACGTGGCAGGCGTCCTTGGTGTGGCCGAAGGTTCGGACTGGTGCGGTCATGCGTTGACGACGGGCTATTTCAACAAAGATGCTTTCGCGGACCTCGCGTTCGGCTGCCCCCGCGAGGACTTCTCCGTCACCGATGATGGCTCTGTGAACGTTGTCTACGGATCAGCCACGGGGCTGCAGGCCATGGGCATCGGAGGCCCTAACGACCAGCTCTGGACCCAGGACCGCGCGGGCGTTCTGGATCAAGCCGAGAACTCCGACCGGTTGGGTGAATCCCTAGCCTCGGGAGATTTCAACCGGGACGGCTTCGACGACCTCGTGATCGGCGTGATCCGGGAAGACATCAGCGGTGTCGCGGACGCTGGAGCGGTGAATGTCATATACGGTGCCGCGGCGGGCCTACAATCGGGTGTCGGAGGGCCAGACGATCAGTTCTGGAATCAGGACTCGGCGAGCGTCGCAGAGACTGCCGAGTTTTCCGACCAGTTTGGTGCGGCACTGGTAACCGGTGACTTCAACAATGATGGCTTCGCCGACTTGGCGATCGGGGTCAATCTCGAAAGGCTTCTCTCCGCCTTCAACGGTGTCGTCCATGTCATATACGGCTCCTGGGTGGGTTTGCAAGCCAGTGGCCTCTTTGGCCCCAACGATCAACTCTGGCACCAGGACATTGAGGGCGTGCTCGATCAGGTCGAGCTCGATGACTTCTTCGGCGGAAGTCTGACGACGGGAGATTATAATAACGATGGTTTCAGTGATCTGGCCGCGGGCAATGCGGGCGAAGAGGTTGACGGGGCCCGCTATGCGGGAGCTGTTAATGTGCTCTATGGTTCGGCGACAGTTTTGCAGGCCACCGGAGTCGGGGGGCCCGACGACCAGTTTTGGAGCCAGAACAGCTTTAGTGTGCTTGACCAGGCGGAGTATGCCGACAGTTTTGGTGAAAGTCTCCCCGGCTCCGCTATCGGTGGTGGGGTGGTGCGTTCGCCATAGAGAAGCTCTCATGCATGGCCGGGGTTACTTGAGGAACGGCTTAGGCATCCCGGAAGGTTCACCGGCGAGCGGTCCAAGTAGCAGGCGAGCCGATGAAACCCGTTGGTGTCGTCGGGACAAAGTGTGGTGTGGTTGTGACCGCGAACCTGAATTACGCCAAGACAAGAGTAAGTCGACTCGACCTTCGGTGATGAGGTTCTTTGTCGCAAAGGAGTCGGAGCACTTTGCCACCCCTTGTGACGGAAGACGAGGCCTGCCTTATGGGTGGCGACATAAGGAACGAGTTGCCACGAACCGTGGAAGGCGTCACGAGTGACGATGGCAAGAATGTGCGGATTCGCGACGGACCGAAGGTCTGGATGACGTCGACCATGCCGCGGCGAGCGTTGGTTGGCTCATCGATGGCGGTGTCCATGATCTCGCGGACGGTTTCGTAGCCAGTCTTGAAAGCTCTCCCAGAAGCTCCCGATCGTGGAGAAAGTAGGGCCGGAGAATTTGGGGCATCG
>CAZKNR010000358.1:0-1967 GCA_964553925.1 uncultured Acidobacteriota bacterium | reverse complement strand
GACGCCTCCCGAGCGGAGGCGATCTTCTCCTCGCAGGACACCTCGGGCTCCGCGGAAAGGACCACCAACACCATGCCCACGAGCCCGCCCTCGCCCTGGGAAGCCGTTTCCCCGCCCGAAAACCTCGCCTCGGCACAAAGGTCGATGCCGCAACCGAAAGGCTCGCTTCAATGCCGGTGGTCCCTTTGGCTCTCTTGACGGTCAGTGGTCCCGGCAGAAACGGACCCAACTAAGGAAGAAGTCTGGGGGGCCAGGTGCTTGCCTGGCGGTCGCTCTCCGGGGGCGAGGGGACCAGGGACCGACAATGGGAGCCCACTGGACCACCGGCAATGAGGCAGGAAGCGGGTCTGCGTGTTCAGGCGGACGGCGTCGCGGTCGAGGATGCGGAGCTGGACAATCCCGAGACGCCGCCGGCCCCGCCAGAAGGACGAAAGCGATGACGAACCCCGATCCAGTTTCCCCGGGACCGCGCGAGGGGGAGGAAGATCCCCAGAAGATCGCGACGGGGATGACCCTGGCCGATATCTCGATCCGAAACCACGTCTTCGCCTGGATCCTGATGCTCGGCCTCATCGGTTTCGGGCTCTTGACCTTCACCGGCTATGGCGAGGTGATGAAGGGCCTCGGGATCAGCCAGAACCCCGACGTCGACTTTCCCGTGGTGAGCGTCTCCATCACTTATGAAGGCGCCTCACCCGAGATTATGGAGACCGACGTCGTGGACATCGTGGAGGACGCCGTCACCTCCGCCGAGGGCGTCCGCGAGATCACCTCCACCTCGCGCCAGGGCCAGGCGAACGTCACTGTGGAGTTCGACCTCGAACGCAACATCGACGCCGCCCTCCAGGACGTGCAGACCCGGGTGGCGCAAGCCGCCCGGCGAATGCCGCGAGAGATCGATCCCCCGGTCATCACCAAGAACAACCCCGAGGATCAGCCGATCCTGCGACTCGGGCTCGCGGGCGATCGGTCGGCCACCTGGATGGCGGACTACGTTCAGAATGTGCTCCGGCCTCAGTTCCAGACGGTGCCGGGTGTCGGCGAAGTGTCGCTTCAGGGTTATCGAGAGCGGAACGTCCGCGTGTGGATCGATGCCGTACGACTCGAATCCCAGGGCCTGACGTTCCAGGACGTCATTCGCGCCATCCAGCGAGAGCACCTCGAGGTCCCCGCCGGACGCATCGAGACTCCGGATCGAGAGATGAACGTCCGCGCCGAGGGAGAGGCGCTCGACCTCACCGCCTTCCGGAGCCTGGTGGTTTCGTATAAAGAGGGAGCGCCGGTGCGTCTCGAGGACGTGGCGGTGGTCGAGGACGGGCTCGAGGATCGGCGCCGCATCTTCCGAAGCAACGGCGAGCCCGCCCTCGGGTTCGGCATCCAGAAGCTCCGGGGGTCCAACGCCGTTGAGGTGGGCCGGGGGGTAAACGCCAAGCTGGAGGAAATCCGCCGGCAGCTTCCCGAAGGGCTCTCTCTCAACGTCTCGTTCGACACCACGACTTACATCGAAAGAGCGATCGAGGAGATCCTGTTCACGCTGGTTCTGGCCGCGGTTCTCACCGGCCTCGTTTGCTGGCTCTTCCTCGGCTCGTGGTCGAGCACGGTGAACGTCGTTCTGGCCATACCGACGTCGATTCTCGGCACGTTCATCGTGATGTACTTTTTCGGGTTCACCCTCAATACCTTCACTCTTCTCGGCCTCACCCTGGTGGTGGGCATCGTGGTGGACGATGCCATCATGGTCCTCGAGAACATCTACCGTCACCGGGAGGAGGGAAAGGGCAAAGTCCGGGCGGCCTCCGATGGGGCCCGGGAGATCACCTTCGCCTCGGCCGCGACCACGGCGGCCATCGTCGCCATTTTCCTGCCGGTCGCCTTCATGAAGGGGATCATCGGGAAGTTCTTCTTCCAATTCGGAGTCACGATCTCGGTGGCGGTTCTGCTCTCGCTCCTGGAGGCGCTCACCCTCG